>CAUJIM010000084.1 GCA_963205335.1 Pseudomonadota bacterium | reverse complement strand
CACCGCATCACCAATGCGGCAGCCGAAGGCTTCAACTCCATCATCCAGACCATCAAGGCCAACGCCCGCGGCTTCCGCAGCTTCGACAACTTCCGCATTCGCATCCTCTTCTTCTGCGGCAAGCTCGACCTCATGCCCGTGGGTGGCCGATCCCACTGAGATCAACGAAGAGTCATGCAGTTGGTTGTCCCAGCCACGGAACCGGTCGATGCCGAGCAGGCGATGCCACTCGTTCTGTACCTCTCCGGCATGGGCTGCAGGCCCCACCACGCCAAGGCGAAGCTGCCACGTGCGCAGGCTGTCGCCGCGACGGGCGTTGTAGCCGAGACTGAACATCAAGGCCCCGGCATAGGGCCGATCATCGGTGATGAGGTCAGGGCGCTGCCGATCCGTCGGGGTGTACATCATCTGGCCCAACCCGACGGTCATGTTCTGCTCGTCGAACCCCTCTGGCTGCAACAGCGCCAAACCCCGATTCAGCGCCTGCACGATCCCGGGCAGGCAGGGATCGTTGCGGTAGTCGACCAGATTGGGGGAGACCCAGCTGACCAGAAAACCGTTCGAGTAGCCATGGTCCTGGCCGACGCCACCGAACAGATCGTTGTCGATGCGCAGATTGACCGTGCCGGTCGAGCGCAGCGATGTCCGTTCCGAGCAAACCGATTGACCGTGATGCGGCTCCTCGGCAATGGCTGGCCCAGGCAGGATCACGAGCCATAACCAGACCCATGTCGTTCTCCTCGCGCCTGCCGATGATGGCATGGAGTCGACCATCAGGCCATCTGCGCGATGGTTTTGCGAAAGCGCTGCAGCGACAGCGCGAACAGCGCGCCGCCGATCAAGAGCAGCGCCACGAACTGCGGCCACACCACGTCCAGCCCGGCGCCACGGAACAGGATGGCCTGCCCCAGCTTCACGAAGTGCGTGGTCGGCGCCACCAGCATGATGTTCTGCACCAGTTCGGGCATGCTCTCGCGCGGGGAGCTGCCGCCCGAGAGCATCTGCAGCGGCAGGATGATCAGGATCATCAGCATGCCGAACTGCGGCATGTTGCGCGCCACCGTGGCCATGAAGATGCCCATGGCAGTCGTGGCAAATACGCACAGCGCCGCGCCCGCGAAAAACAGCGGCAACGAGCCGGCCACCGGCACGTGCAGCAGTCCGCGCACGACGAAGGTGATCGACACCCAGCACGCCAGCAGGACCACGAGCCCCATGGACCAGACCTTGGCCAGCATGATCTGCGCGGGCGTCACCGGCATGACCAGCAGGTGCTCGATGGTGCCGTGCTCGCGCTCGCGGATCAGCGCCGCGCCGGCTAGGATGATGGACAGCATGGTGATGTAGTCGATGACCTCCACCAGACTACCGAACCAGGAGAGCTGCAGCGCGGGATTGAAGCGCGCCCGCAGGGCCAGATCCACCGGCGGCACGGCGCTGGCCCGGTAACGCTGGGCGAACTCACCGATCTCGCCCATGACGATCTGCTGCACGTAGCCGCTGCCCATGAAGGCCTGACTCATGCGCGTGGCGTCCACGTTGAGCTGGACTTGGGGCGAGCGGCCCGCCAGCAGGTCGCGCTGGAAATTGCGCGGAATCACCATCACGAAGGTGTATAGCCCCGCGTCCATGCCGCGATCCATCTGCGACCACTCGATCATCCGCGGCTTGCTGAACTGCGGCGGATACAGGGCCGCGACAATGCGCTGCGATAGCGGCGACTGGTCCTCGTCCACGATCGCGATGGACGCCTTGTTCAGCGTCTCGGGCATGGCCGTGGCGCCGGTGTACACGCCCAGCGTGAACACGAAGGCGATCAGCACCAGCATGGTCGGGTCGCGCCGCAGGCTCCACAGCTCCTTGATGCCCAGGCGCCAGGTGTTGGAGAGGAATTGGCGCATGTCAGTGGCGCCCGGCCGCCCGAAGGCACTGACCGCCCCCTCGGGGGGCAGGAGCGAAGCGGCGTGGGGGTTTCATACTAACGCTCCTGTTTGCGCAGCAGCAGGATCGAGGCGCCCACGATGAGCGGTGCGGCGATCAGCATGGGAATGAGCGAGGTGCCCAGGTCGCCGAAGTGCAGCGCCTTGTTGAACACCCCCCGGCTGACATCGATCATGTGGGTGGCCGGGTAGATCTGGCCCAGCATGCGCGCACCGCCCTGCAGCGAGGAGACCGGATCGGTCATTCCGGAGAACTGCATGGCCGGCATGACCGTGCCGACCATGGCAAAGAACATCGCCGCGACCTGGCTTTTGGTGACGCTCGACGCCAGCAGGCCCAGGCCGGTGGAGCAGAAGCTGAAGACCACCGCAGCGAGCAACAGGGTGATGAAGCTGCCCTTGACCGGAACCCCGAAGACGGTCACGGACAGCAGCGTCATGAGCAGGAAGTTCAGCACGGCCAGCGCCACATAGGGCAGTTGCTTGCCCAGCAGGAACTCGGTGCGGGTGACCGGCGTGACGTACAGGTTGATGATCGAGCCGGTCTCCTTCTCGCGCACCACGGCCAGCGCCGTGAGCATGGCCGGCAGCATCAGCAGCACCAGGGGCACGATCGCCGGCACCATCGCCGGCAGGCTCTTGACGTCCGGGTTGTAGCGAAAGCGCGTCTCGATGCCGGCCAGCCCGGCCGCCGGGGCGCTGCCGCGCGCGGCCGCCTGCTCGCTCAGCCAGTGTTGGTGGATGCCCTGCACGTAGCCCATGACGGTCTCCGCCCTGGATGGCATGGCGCCGTCGATCCAGGCACCGATCGCCACCTTGCGCGCGCGCAGTACGTCACGACCGAAACCGGGCGGGATCTCCAGCGCCAGACTCAGCTCGCCGCTGGCCAGGCGGCGATCCATGTCCGCGTAGTCGGTGATCGGCGGCTGCTCCACGAAGTAGCGCGAGCCGGACAGGCTCAGCCTGTAACTCTCGCTCAAGCTGGACTGATCGCGATCCAGCACGGCGTAGCGCAGGTTGTTCACGTCCATGCTGATGCCGAAGCCCATCACGAGCATCAGGATCAGCGAGCCTGCCAATGCCAACGTGGCGCGCACCGGATCGCGCTGCAGCTCCAGCGACTCGCGCCATAGATAGCTGACCAGGCGCTGCAGGCTGATGCGGCTGTGCCGCCCGTGCACGGGCGAAGGCTGTTGCTGATCCGGTGCTGCGGCAACAGGCGCTTCGGCCATCGGCGCGCCGCCATCGGCCTCGATCAGGTAGCCGATGAACGCCTCTTCCAGATTCTGCGCACCGCGCTTTTCCACCAGCTTCGCGGGTGCGTCGCTGTCGAGCACCTTGCCCGCGTGCATCATCGACATGCGGTCGCAGCGTTCGGCCTCGTTCATGAAGTGGGTGGAGATGAAGATCGTCACCTTGTCGCGGCGCGAGAGCTCCACCAGCAGCCGCCAGAAGGCGTCGCGCGCGACCGGGTCCACGCCCGAGGTCGGCTCGTCCAGGATCAGCAGTTCGGGCTTGTGCACCATCGCCACGGCCAGCGACAGGCGCTGGCGCATGCCCAGCGGCATGCTCGCGGGCAGGCTGTCCCGCACCCCGGCAAGATCGAAGCGCTGCTCCATCTCGGCCACCCGCTCTGGAATCTCTGCCTCGGGCACCTGGAACAGGCGCGCGTGCAGCTCCAGGTTCTGCCGCACCGTCAGCTCGCCATAGAGCGAGAAGGACTGGGACATGTAACCCACGCGGCGGCGGGTGGCGATGTCCTTCGGGTTCACCTCGTGGCCGAACAGCCAGGCCCTGCCATCGCTGGCTTCGAGCAGCCCCGTGAGCATCTTCATCGTCGTGGTCTTGCCGCAGCCATTGGAGCCCAGGAAGCCGAAAATCTCGCCGCGACGGATGCGGAACGACACGTGATCCACCGCGACGAAATCACCGAAGCGCATCGTCAGATCCTGCGCCTCGATGGCAATGTCGTCCTCTGCAGCCTGCAGCGGCGGAATCTCGACCGCCGCATGGCCGCGCTTCCTGTCCTCGGGCAGCAGCGCGATGAAGGCGGCCTCCAGCGAGGCGCTGCCGGTGCGCGCGAGCAACTCGGCAGGCGTGCCGGTGGCCAGCACCTGTCCGCTGTCCACGGCGACCAGCCAGTCGAAGCGCTGGGCCTCGTCCATGTAGGCCGTGGCAACGATCACGCTCATGCCCGGCCGGCCCTGGCGGAGGCGCTTGATCAGCTCCCAGAACTGCGCGCGCGCCAGCGGGTCCACGCCCGTGGTCGGCTCATCCAGGATCAGCAGATCCGGGTCGTGGATCAGCGCGCAGCACAGGCCCAGCTTCTGCTTCATGCCGCCGGAGAGCTTTCCCGCCGGACGGCTGAGGAACTTGCGCAGGCCCGTGGCGTGGGTGAGGTCGTCGATGCGCCGACGCCGCTCGGCGGCGTCATGGCCGAACAGGCGCGCGAAGAACTGCAGGTTCTCCTCCACCGAGAGCGTCGGGTACAGGTTCTTGCCCAGACCCTGCGGCATGTAGGCGATGCGCGGGCAAATGGCGTCGCGATGGCGGCGGCTGGACATGTCGCCGCCCAGCACTTGGACACGCCCCTGCTGCACGGCGCGCGCGCCGGCCACCAGCGACAGCAGGCTGGACTTGCCCACGCCATCCGGCCCGATCAGGCCAACCATCCAGCCCGTTGGCACCCCCAGCGTGATGCCGGTCAGGGCCTGCACCTTGCCGTAGTGCAGCCGCACCTGCTCCAGGCGCACGACCTCGGGCGCTGGGGAGGCCTGCGTCATGGCCGCGCCTTCAATGCCAGGCGGGCCGGCCATTCCTGCGCAGGATCGAGGCGCACCCAGGCCTCGCCCGGCAGGCCGGTCTTGACGTGCTCCAGGTGCTCGGGCAGCAGTTCGCGGTCGATTTTCGCCCGTACCCGGAACATCAGCTTCTCGCGCTCGCTCGCCGTCTCCACCGTCTTGGGCGTGAACTGCGCCGTGCTGGCGATGAAGGAGACCTTGGCCGGGATCACATAGTCGGGCGCGGCGTCCAGCACGATGCGCACTTCCGAGCCCAGCGCAAGCCGGCCGGCCGCCTCGGTCGGCAGGAAGAAGGTCATGTAGACATCCGAGACATCGATCAGGTTCAGCACCCGGCCGCCCGCGCCGAGCACCTCGCCGGGCTGCGCCACCCGGAACTGCACGCGGCCGTCGCGCGGTGCCTTGAGCTGGCTATCGTCGATCTCTGCCTGGATGCGCTCCAGCGTCGCGTCAACGGCCTCGACCTGGGACCGCGCGCCGACGATCTGCGTGCGCGCAGCAGCAATGGACGAGTCGGCGGATGCAACCTGCGCCTGCGCAGCGGCGACGGAGGCCTCGGCGCTTTCCGTGCGGGCACGATCGTCGTCCAGGGTCTGGGTGGAGGTAGCCCCTTGTTTGACCAGCGTCTCGGAACGCGCCAACCGGCGCCTGGCCGCGTTGAGTTCGGCCTCGGCGCGGCGCACCTGCGCGATCAGGGCGGTCTTGTCGCTCTGGCGCATCGCCAACTGCGCCTGAGCGCTGGCCACGCCATTGACCGCCTGCTGCCGCTGCGCCCTGGCTTCGCGTAGCTGCGCCTCCAGCGTCTGCACCTGCATGGTCGCCAGCACCTGGCCGGCTTTCACGAAAGCGCCTTCCTCGACCAGGATGTCGCTCACCCGGCCGGCCATTTTCGTGGCGACGTCCACCTCCGTGGCTTCGATGCGGCCATTGCTGCCGATGAAGGCCTCGTTCTCGCTGCCAGCGGAGAACCACCTCCAGGCGTACCAGCCGACCAGAACCAGGACGGCGACGATGACGACGGGAATCAGCTTGTTTTTGAGGGTAGTGGCCATGGTGTTCAACGATCAGAGGAGGTGGGTGGAACGGACGGCGAAAGCAGCTGTTCCGAGCCGGATCCATTTCCCAATGCCTTGTTCACCGTGATGAAGCGCGCTGCCAGCCTGCCCTGGTTGGCGGTCAGATCTCGACGGGCCTGCAGATGGCTGCGCTGGCTGTCGAGCACGGCGGTGTAGTCGGTGGCGCCGCCGTCGTAGCGCGCCTTTGCAAGCTGGTAGGCATCGCTGGCCGCGTCGCTGCGAGCTTTGAGTTGCTGCGCCTGTTGTTGTTCGGCGCTGTAGGCGGATAGTGCATCGTCGATCTCCTGCCAGGCCTTCAGCACGGCTTTCTGGTAGTTCACCGCCGCTTCCTGTTGTTGCAGCTCACGCAGTTGCACGGTGGCTTTGCGCCGGCCGTGGCCGAAGATCGGCAGGTTGAGGCTGGGGCCGACCGACCAGGTGCGGCTGCCCCAGTCGGAGAAATCGCCGCTCAGGTAGGGCTCGAAGCCGAACTTCGCACCAAGCCGGATGCTGGGATACAGATTGGCCTTGGCAATGCCGATGCTGGCGGTGGCACTGTGCAGGCGCGCTTCGGCAGCGCGGATGTCGGGGCGGCGTAGCGCCACTTCCGAAGGCAGACCGAGGGCAAGGTCGGGCAGCGAGGTTCTGGCGTCAGCCTCGCGTGGCGCCAGTTCGGTTTGCAGCGCAGCGGGGTGTTCGCCCAGCAGCAGCGCGATCTGGTTGGCGCTGGCGGCTTCCTGTGCAAGCAGCGGCGGCAGTTGCGCCTTCAGCGCAGCCAGTTCGGCGCGCTGGCGTTGCAAGTCCGTGTGATCGAGCACGCCGCCCTCGACACGCGCCTGCAGCAGCCCGGCGCGATCTTCCAGTGCGGCGATGTCCTCGCGCATCAAGCGAATCTGCCGCTGGGCGGTGCGCAGCTCGAAATAGTTGCGGGCCATCTCGCTCACCAGGCTCGCGCGGGCCAGGTCGAACAAGGCTGCCTGCTGTGCGACATCGGCATCGGCCGCTTCTACCGAACGACGCACGCGACCCCACAGATCCAGCTCCCATGACGCGTCGAACCCGGCCTGGTACAGCGTGAAGGGCTCGGCCAGCAGCGCGTTGAGGTTCGGGGCGGCCCCCAAGATATCGATCATGCGTGTGCTGGCGCCGTGCTCGCTCCGGCGCTGACGGGTGGCGCTCCCGCCAGCATTGATTTCCGGCCCGCGCTGCGCGGCCACCGTGCTGCGCTGGGCGCGTGCCTGGGCGAAACGCAGCGCGGCCGTTTGCAGGTCCGGGCTGGCATCGTAAGCGCGCCGCTGCAAGGCATCGAGGGTGGCGTCGTTGAAGGCATGCCACCACGGTGTGGGCAAGGCTTGCGCGGCTTCGGCCGGAATGCGCAGCGAAGCCTCGCCGCTGTGCCAGCTCGTCCAGTCGTTGGGTGCTGCGGGCGTCGGTTTGACGAAATTGGGGCCAACGGCGGCGCAGCCGGTCAGAGCCAATGCCAGCGCGCAAGCCGCGAAACCAGGGGGCAGCCGGTGAAGATGAGCGTGTTGTCGATCGAACATGCGGATACCCACGATCAGGAAAGCCGGTTGCGGAACAGCCAAGCTGCCAGCGGCAGCGTGGTGGCGGCCAGCATCAGCAAGGGGATGAATGCGCGCCAGATGTCGATGAGGCCTGCGCCTTCGAGATAGACGCGACGCACGATGTCCATGCCGAAACGCAGCGGATTGGCGTAGGTGGCGAGCTGCAGCACCTCGGGCATGTTGCGTACCGGCGTGAACAGGCCCGAGAGCAGCATCAGCGGCATGATCAGCAGGAAGGTGTAGAGCATCGCCTGCTGCATGGTCAGCGACAGGGCGGAGATCGACAGGCCCACGCCCACGGACGCGACGGTGAAAACGACCAGCCCGAAATAGAGCAGCCCCACCGAGCCCTGCATTGGAATCTCGAACCAGAAGCGGATGATCAGGAAGATGATGCTGGACTGCAGCAGCCCGATCAGGATGGAGGGCAGCGCCTTGCCGATCAGGATCTGCATCGGGGTCAGCGGCGTCACCAGCAGCTGGTCGAAGGTGCCTTGCTCGCGTTCGCGCGCCACCGACAGCGCCGCCAGCATGAGGGTCTGCAACATGCTCAGCGCGGCAATCAGCCCCGGCATCATGTTCCAGCGGGATTCCAGGTTGGGGTTGAACCAGGCGCGCCGCTCCACCCGAATGCCTGCGGCCGCTTGAGCACCCGGGGTACCCAACGAGGCGTTGTAGGCGGCCACGATGGCGGCGACGTGGCTGGCGGCAGAACCTGCCGTCGAGGAATTGCGCCCGTCGAGAATGAGCTGCAGCGGTGCAGATTGGCCGGCACTCAGCCGCGTCTCGAAGTCCGGCGGAATACTGAGCACCAGCAAGGCCTGTTCCGCATCGACCACGTCGGCAATCTGCTTGGGCGAGGTGAGCGTGGCCGCGCGCACGAACACCCCGGTGCCATCGAGCCGTGCCAGCAGTTCGGTCGATGCCGCACTGCGACTCTGATCCAGCACGGCATAGGGCACGTGCGTGAGGTCATAGGTGGCACCGTAGCCGTACAGCAGCGCCTGCAGGAAGGCGGGCGCAATCAACAGTGCCCGGCTGGCAGGCTCCTTGATGAGCGCCAGCAGCTCTTTGCGCACCAGTGCGGCAATCTGGGCGACGGTGTTGAGGAAGGAATCCATGAAGGTCGCCATGGCGTTCAGTCCAGCGTCTTGCGCAGCGTGCGATGCGTGGCGACGACCAGCACGAGGGCGTAGAGGGAGAGGATGGAAACGCTGCGCAGGATGGTCGGCCCATGGTCGCCGGCCAGGAACAGCGTCTTGATCAGGCCCATGAAATGCGTGGCGGGCAGCAATTGCGCGACACCCTGGATCACCAGCGGCACATTGCGCAGGTCGAACACGAAGCCGGAGAGCATCATGGCCGGCATGAAGCTGATCAACATGGCCAGTTGGCTGGCGTCGAACTGGTTTCGCGCCTTGCCGGAAATGAACAGGCCCAGCAGCAGCGAGACCAGCAGATACAGCATCGAGGCCAGGAACAGGATGGGCAGCGAGCCGCGCAGCGGCACCTCGAACAAAAAGCGCGCCGCCAGCAGGCACAGCACCAGGTCGATGGCTCCCACTACCAGGTACGGTGCCAGCTTGGCCAAGATGAGTTCCAGCGGCCGCACCGGCGTGACGAACAGCGATTCCAGCGTGCCGCGTTCCCATTCGCGCGCGATCAGCAGTGACGTCAGGAAGGCGCCGATCAGCGTCAGCACCAGCACGATCAGGCCAGGCACCAGATACCAGCTGCTGTTGCCGGTTTCGTTGAACCACATGCGCTGCACCACCTGCACACGCGCCAATGCGGGCGGCTTGTTGCCCGCGCGGTCTGCCTGCTTTTGCGCCCAGGTGGCAATGGCGCTGTTGACGTAGCCCTCCACCGTCTGCGCCGTGGTCGAGTTGACGCCGTTCAGGATCAGTTGGATGCGGGCATCGCCGGCGGCGAGCCGACGCGAGAAGTCCAGCGGCACGCGCACGATGGCGTCCACCTCGCCTGCGCGCAGCAGGTGCTCGGCCTCCTGCATGTGTGTGACCCATACTGGCGACAGATAGCTCGAGCCCGCCAGTCCGGCGACGGCCTCGCGCGCGCTGGGCGCGCTGTCTTCCAGCACCACCGCGATCGGGGCGTTCTTGACATCGAAGGACAGGCCGTAGCCGAACAGCAGGATCAGCGCAATCGGCAACAGCAACCCCACCGCCAGGTTGCTCTTGTCGCGCAGCATCTGGCGCACTTCCTTGCGCAGCAGGGCGATGAAGCGGCGCAGGAAGCCGCTTTGTGTGTGGTGCGTGTTCACGCGGCCACGCCTTCCACGGCCTTCGCACGGCCTTGCTCGACGATGGCGATGAAGGCGCTGTTCATGTCGGCACTGGCATCGCCCGCCTGTTCGCGCACCTGCTGCGGCGTGCCCAGCGCAAGCACCTTGCCGGCATCCTGGATGGCGATGCGGTCGCAGTACTCGGCCTCCTCCATGAAGTGCGTGGTGATGATGACCGTCACCCCCGCCTGGGCGAGCATGGTGATGGTGCGCCAGAAGGCGCGCCGTGCCAGCGGATCGATGCCGCTGGTCGGCTCATCGAGGAACAGGATGTCCGGCTCGTGCAGCAGGCCGGTGGCCATGGCCAGGCGCTGCTTGAACCCGCCGGGCAGGAGGCCGCTGATGGCGGTGGGCTCCAACTCGAACTGGGCGAGCGTGGCCGCCACCCGCGAGCGCAGCGCCTGGCCGCGCAGCCCGTAGGCACCACCGAAGAACTCCAGGTTCTCGCGCACGCTCAGCTTGCCGTAGAGCTCGAACTTCTGCGACACATAGCCGATGCGCGCGCGCGCCTGGGCGCGTGCCGTGCGCAGGTTCATGCCGGCCACTTCCAGATGCCCGCTGCTGGCCGGCAACAGGCCGCAGAGCATCCGGAAGGTGGTGGTCTTGCCCGCGCCGTTGGGGCCGAGCAGACCGAAGATCTCGCCCCGCGCCACGTCAAAGGAGGTGCGGGCGACAGCGGTGAAGTCACCAAACTGACGAACCAGATCGCGCACCACGATTACCGGCCCATCTTTCTGGCCATCCTCCTTGTCCTTCAAGGGCGATGGTGGGGATGGCACGGGCGCCTCAGCTACCGCGCCCGCTTCCTGGGCCTGCTGCTGGCGCAGCATCATCATGAATGCGTCTTCGAGTTCCTCGGGGCGCGGTTGGCAGCCGATGCCATCCAGCAATGCATCCAGTGCGGGCGCATCGGCCTCGGGCTGGCGGATGAACCACACCGCGCCGCCCTTGGGCACCGCATCGATGATCAACGGCTTGGCGTCGATCAAACGCGCCTGCAGATCGCGAGCGGGCGTGCCGGTGGGGGGCGTTGCCACATAGGTCAGGCCGCGTGCACGCTCGCGCAGCGCGCCGGGAGCACCTTCGTCGAGCAGGCGGCCCTGGTGCATCACGAAGACCTGCGCACAGCGCTCGGCCTCGTCCATGTAGGCGGTGCTGACGATCACGCTCAGCTTTTCGTCATCCACCAGTTGCTGCACGATCCGCCACAGGTCTCGGCGCGAGAGCGGATCGACGCCCACGCTGGGTTCGTCCAGCAGCAGCAAATCCGGTGAGCGCACCAGCGTGCAAGCCAGGCCCAGCTTCTGCTTCATGCCGCCGGAGAGCTTGCCGGCCGGCCGTGCCGTGAACCGGGCCATGTCGGTCATTTCCAGCATATGCGCGAAGCGTTCGCGGCGCACTTCCTGCGGCACGCCGTGCAGATCGGCGTAGAGGTCGAGATTTTCCTGCACGCTCAGGTCTTCGTACAGGCCGAAGCGCTGCGGCATGTAGCTGATGCGGTCCTGCACCGTCTGTGGGTCTTGTGCGACGTCGATGCCGAGCACCCGCAGGTTGCCAGCGTCGGGTTTCAGCAGGCCGGCCATCATGCGCAGCAGCGTGGTCTTGCCGGCGCCGTCCGGGCCGACCAGTGCGGTCAGCTCGCCTTGGCGCACCTGCAGCGAGATGCCATCGACCGCGTGCAGCGGCCCGCCACCCGGGGCTTCGAAGGTCTTGCGCAGGCCTTCGGCGACGATGCTGGCGCCGACTGGCTCGGCTCGACTCATTGCGCGCTGCCGTCCTGTACAGCAGTGCCCAGCACGACGGTGGCCGGCTGGCCCAGGCGCAGCGCGTTGTCCTTGTCCAGGACGATCACCCGCACCTCATAGGCCAGGCTGGTGCGCAGTTCCTCGGTCTGCACCGACTTGGGCGTGAATTCCGCGACCGAAGAGATGTAGCCGACCTTGCCGGCGATGGGCTGGCCTGGTGCGCTGTCGGTGATGACGCGTGCGGCCTGGCCCGGCTTGACCTTGCCCAGTTCCGCCTCGCTCACGTACACGCGGACCCACTTCGGCTCGGTGATCGCCAAGGCGTAGACCGGCTTCTGCGGCGTCGCCATATCCCCCGGTTCCAGCAGGCGAGAGCGCACCACGGCATCGGACGGCGCGACCAGCCGCCCCTGCGCGATCTGGTGCCGCGTCAGCGCCAGTTGCGCTTCGGAGGCTTTCAGCTGCGCTTGGGCAGTGGCAATGTCTTCCTTGCGCGGGCCGATCTCGGCTAGGCGCAGTGCGTCGCGCCTTTGCGCGGCCTGCGCATCCGCCACCTGCACGGCGGCCTGGGCGCGATCGAGCTCCTGCGCGCTGACCCCACGGTTGTCGGTATGGGCCGCGATACCCTGCAGGCGCGCCAGATCCTTGCGCGCGCGCTCGGCATCGGCCTGCGCGCCGGCATAGCCACTGCGCGCCTGCGCCAGCTCTTCAGGGCGCGATCCGTTCTTCAGGCGCAACAGGTTCTGCTGCTGCACGAGGACCTGCGCCTGGACTTGTTCGGCCTGCAGCGCCAGCGTCTGCGTGTCGAGCATGGCCAGCACTTGGCCGGCCTTCACCGCATCGCCTTCATCGACCTTCAACTCGGCCACGCGGCCGCTGCCATCGAACGCCAGCGCCACCTGCCGGATGTCCACGTTGCCGTACAGGACCAGCGCGCCGTCGTGGCCTTTGTCCGGCTGCTGCATCCAGGCCCATGCGCCCAGCGCCAGCGCGACGATGAGACCAAGGGCAATGAGAGGCTTCTTCATGTCGAAGGATCCGGGAAGTCGCGAGGGACGCCGAGCGATGCATTGCGCCGCGCTCAATCTAAATTGATTTTAGTATTAGCTTTGACGACAATGCAAGCCGTAGGCGTTGACCTGGACGACCTGAGGAATGAACAAACCTGCACGCGGACTTCGCTCGGATGGCGAAGCCACACGAACCCGGATACTCGAGGCTGCGGGCGAACTGTTCGCCGCGACGGGCTACGCCGAGACGCCCAACAAGGCCATCGCGGCCCATGCACAGGTGGATCTGGCCTCGATCAATTACCACTTCGGCAACCGCAGCGGCCTGTACCTGGCCGTCCTGACGGAGTCTTACGGTCAGGTACTAGGCCTAGCCAACCTGAAGCAACTCGTCGACAGCGAGCGGGCTCCAGCGTCGAAGTTGCGTGCGCTCCTCGAGCAATTGGTCGACCACGCGACACGAGAGCCTCAAGCGTGGCAGTTGCGCGTCCTCGCCCGCGAGATGCTTGCGCCGACTTCGCATCTGCAGACACTTTTCCAGAACGAGGCGCCGCCCAAGGTGGCGCTCTTGAGGTACATGCTCGGCGAGATCACCAAGATTCCCGCCGGAGATCCTGCCTTGACGCGTTGCCTGCTCTGCGTGATCGCCCCCTGTCTGATGCTGCTGGTCGGTGGCCGCACCTTCCCAGGCCCTTTGCAGGAGGTTTTCCAGATGCCTTCCCAGGCGATTGCGAACCACCTGTACCACTACGCAACAGGTGGGCTGAAGGCGATATCCCGGGAGTACGCGAAGCAGGCCAAAACTCGAGGCAAGCGAGGATCGCCAACGACGAGGTAGCGCGATGAGATGCCGGTACGCAACGCTTGCGGCTCTTGCGGTGGCCTCGCTGCTGAGCGGCTGTGCGGTTCTGCGCGAATTCAAGCTGGCCGTTGACACCATTTGCAGTCCCGGCGTGTCCGAAGAACCGGGTGGAAGTCCGATCGACGAGCAAGGCCGGCATCGCATCCACGGCGGGGCGAAGCGTTGGCGGGCAGCGCAACGTGCAGGGCTGACCGAGGTAGCGGTCGCCGTTCGCGACACTCCCACCGATCCCTACACCCAGGTCGCCGAGAACCAGAAGCGCCACGGTCTCGAGCGGCTCGACTTGGCGCGGCACAGGCACGTGCTGAGCGAGTCCGATCTCGCCGCGCTTCGGCAGACGCTTGTAGACCTTGGCGAGCCTTATCGCGTAGGGGTCGGACGGTTCGATCCGCTCGATCAAGAGCCAAGCCGTTTCCGGGACTGGAGATGAAGAAGCTCCTGGCGAATGTCCTGGCGAATGTCCTGGCGAATGCTCGTCGGGTGCTCGTCGAGTGCTCGGCGAATGCGCTCCCGCCAGCGCAAGCCGCGCCGCACGGCTACGATGCGCGCACCATGTATAGCGATCATTGGCCTCGCCGTCGTCTGTTGACAGGCCTTGCCGGACTTGCGGGCCTCGCCGGCCTGCGGCCGCTGGGCGCGCGGGCACAGGCCGCGGCCGACGAGGCGCGAGCCGGTCCGCCGCCGCCGCTGGGGGCGCGGA
>CAUJIM010000083.1 GCA_963205335.1 Pseudomonadota bacterium | reverse complement strand
TCAATGCGAACCTGAAGGCAGCCGTCACGAGCCAGGCGCCCAACCGGCGCAAGGGTCAACTCAAGGCTGCGGCCATCGGACATCTGCGCCACTTGCAGAAATCACCGGCCAAGGTCCAACAATTCTTCCAAAAGGACAGTGTCAAATATGCCGCTTGATTTGTTTGTTCAAGTGATTTGATTTCTGATCAATAGGGAACGGGGACGCCTGCGCCGCTGCAGTGGCCGTGCCCCAGCCCCATAGCTCAAGCGCCACGGCAGCACGTACGCACACCGCATCGATGCGCCGTGCATCGCCTTCCGTGTACCCGCGCCACTCCCCAAGCCAGCCGTTCGTAATCGCGTTGCACACGCCTGAAAAACCAAGCACCCGTTCGTCCAGGCCGCGCAAGCCCCCGCGATCCGCCACCTCGTCACAGCCCAGCATATGGGAGTCTGGCTGCAGGGGGCGAGCATGGCTCTTGGAGCTGGCGATGAACAGTTCAAGCCCCGATGCATTCGCCTTGTGCAGCCCGGCAATGATTTCATCGGCGGCCCGCTCCATGGGCCATTCATGCTCATGCATCAACCAATTGCGCACATCGGCCAGCCGCGCCAGCTTCCCGGCTTCGCCATCGTCCGCCCGCATGTATAGCCCGCCGGAATAGAGCCTCCAGGCGCCGCCCTCGGGCCTCTCTATGCCGGGTTGGCGCGAGAGTGCGGCAGGCATATCCCCGGCGGCCATCACTCGCCTGCCTTGGCGCTGGGGGGCACCAGGTAGGCCGCATGCAAGCGCGCCAGGTCCTGCATGAACCAGCCCTCGCCATTGGGGCTAACCGGCACGGTATGAGCAGCGTGCAGGCGCTTCAAGTCCAGCAGCAGGCCCAGGTGCTGGGGCACCCATGCCGGTATCTCCACGCCCTCATTGCGCCAGCGGCTGGGGGTGTTGCGGTGCAGACCAGTCGCCCGGCAAAAGTCACTGGCCTTCCAGCCCAAGGCCGCGATGGCGGATTCAAATTCATCCAGGATCATGGGGCACATTGTGGCATGCAATCCCCGAACGATGCAAAATCTAGAAAACATGCATCGTATTTAACATAAAGCCCGTTGTCTAAACTGTGCATTGTGCATAACTTTGGCACACTATCGGGAAAGCAAGCATTCATGCGGGTTTGCGGGCGATGGCGGTTTGCTGAATTTTTCAGCACATCCGCAAGAAAAGTTATCCACAACCCCGCAGGCGTCGCACGATGCGCACGTGTGCACGGCGCGGCAGTTCAAGGCGCCGGCCCAGCGCCGGCAAGGCCCGCCCACGCAGCCACCAGGACATCGATGCCACGCCCCGCCTCACCCGGCGCGGCGGATGGCAACGCGTATTCAGCCACCGGCCGGTTTCGATAGGGTACGCGCCGGGTACGGGCGATCTCCAGGACGCCATAGCGTTTCATGTTGCTCAAGGTGCAGCGTGCTGCCTTGATGCCTATACGGGCATGCGCCGCGGCCTCGCGCAGCGTCACGCCACGCCCAGGCGTTGCCAGCTCTTGCACGGCCCGCAGCAGGGCCAAATGCACCTCGCCCCGCAGCCTGCCACCTGGCCCCCGCTGGGGCTCGTTCCCGGGCTTATCCATGCATCCATTCTGAGACCGGCCGGGGCTTTGCAGTGCATGCGCATGTACCCGCCCGCAGCGGCCAGCCATGGCACCAAGGGAAGCCCCTTTGCGCTCGCGTCCGGGAGTGTGCGCGGGCGCCCGACGAAGTGTCGGCGGCAGCAAGGGCGGAGGAACAAGGGTGAATGATGAAAAGTTGCAAGAAAGAGACAACTATTTTTCATTATGTGATTTGTTCTCACTTTGTTCCTACTTTGTTCCTACTTTGTCTCACTCAAAAATCGGCCCGCAGGCCGCATGAATCCTAGATTCCTGAGTTTTGTCTCACTGTCTCACTGAAAATAATCACCTACGCCGGTTGAAGGCCCCCATGGCTGGTGTGCATGGGGGTTCATGGGACGTGAAAAAACCGCCCGGCCGGCATGCGGCAGGGCGGTCTTGGGGGCTGTGCTGGGGCTGGTGGCGCTGGGTGATCAGGCCAGCCGCTGGGGGAACGGCACCACGTTGCCGGCCTTACGGCCGTCCAGGTAGTCCGCCCACCACTGCATCAGCTTGGCGCGCTCGTCCATGTAGGTGCTGCGGTGGTAGGCGGCCCGGACCTCGTTGCGCTCGCGGTGAGCTAACTGGCGCTCGATCACATCGGGGTTCCAGCCGCACTCATTCGCCACCGTGGAGAACAGCGCACGAAAGCCGTGCGCTGTGGCCGTGTACTTGTAGCCCATGCGAGCCATGGCCGAGTTGAAGGTGTTTTCACTCAGGGGCTTGCTTGGATAGGTAGGGCTGGGGAATACCAGTTCACGATGCCCGGTCAGGGGCTGCATGGCCTGCAGCACTTCCAATGCCTGGCGGGACAGCGGTACGCGGTGCTCCGTGCGCATCTTCATGCGCTTGGCAGGGATCACCCACAGCCCCGCCGCGATATCGAACTCAGCCCAGCGGGCGCCGCGCACCTCGCCCGGGCGGGTTGCGGTCAGCATGACCATGCGCAGGGCCTGCACCGTGTGGGGGTCGCCAGCGTAGGCGTCCAGCTTCACCAGGAACGCGGGCAGCTCGGCCGCGGGCATGGCGGCGCGATGCTGCACCTCGCGGGGCTTGAGGATTTCAGCAGGCACCAGGTCAAGCATGGGGTTCGCCTCGATGCGCTCATGCGTGACTGCCCAGCGGTAGATGGCCTTCACCCGCTGCAACACGCGGCCCGCCTGGTCGCCCGCGCCCCGTGCCTCGATCTTCTGCACGGCGGCCATGACCTCGCCGGGCTTGATGCCGGCCATGGCGCGCGTGCCCAGCGTGGGGAACACGTCGGCCTCCAGGGATGCACGGATGCGGTCGGCGGTTTCAGGCTCCCAGCGGCTGGCCTGGTGCTTCATCCAGTCGGCGGCCACGGCCTGCAAGGTGTTGGCCGATTCATGGGCGGCCCTGGCCTTGTCGGCCTTGCGCTGCTGGCCCGGGTCGTCGCCAGCTTGCAGCACCTCACGGGCCGCCGATGCCAGGGCGCGTGCACCCCTTAGGCCCACGGCAGGGTACACACCGAACGCGAGGCGCTTTTCCTTGCCGCCGTGCCGGTACTTCATGCGCCAGTACCGGCCGCCCGCCTTGGTCAGTTCCAGGTACAGCCCGCCGCCATCAAAGTGTTTGCCGGGCTCGGTCAGGGTGCGCAGCTTGGCATCGGTCAGCTTCATGGGGGGTATCCTCGACAGTTTGGGGGCACATTTGGGGGCACATTCCGTCCGTGCGCAAACACTATCAAGGATCCATGCGGGTTTCAAGGCATAGTTCGGTTACTGCCGGGGCCAGCAGCGAAGCAGCGCCGCGCAGCCCGAAAGGCATCAGGCGGCGGACTGGTCGTCCAGACCGGCGCCAGGCGCGTTGGCGATGCACGACTGGATGCCGCCGTCGCGCGCCGAAGCGCTCGAATACATCTGGCTCTGGCCGATGACCTGGCCGTTGGCAGCCTTGAGCGTGAAATACGGCGAGCCGTCCTTGGCATCCAGCCGCTCGTAGCGCGCCTCGGCAGCACCATTCTTCCTGACCGATTCGATGCCGTTGAGCGCGCTGGCCTTGGCCTCGTACATCTCGCTGCTCAGGATCACCTGCCCATTGGCGGCGAGCAGGTTGAAGTGGAACTTGCCGTTTTTGGATTGCTTGAGTTCGAATTTGCCAGCCATGTCATCTCCTGGTGGGTTGTTGGCCTGCGCGTGGCTGCGCCCCATGCGCACCCCGCTTCGGCCGAGCCTGCACGATGCAGAATGAAATTCCGGTTCAGCCGGACGGGCCCGGTTCGCCCGCCGATGCGCCCAGGCGCCGCTGCACGGGAAACAGCCGCCAGCCGGTGCGCCGCGCCACCAGCCCCCAGAGGCCCTTGTCGAAGAACAGCATCACGACCATCGTGACCACGCCCAGCGTGATGAGGTAGACGCTGCCCAGGTCCGCCAGCCATTCGCGCAGCAGGAAGTAGGCGATGGTGCCGACGATCGGCCCCTCCAGCGTGCCGATGCCGCCGATCACGACGATGAAGAACATGGTCGTCGTCCAGTCGATCGAGAACGCCGGGTCGGGCGCCACGCGCAGCTTGGTGATGAACAGCAGCGCCCCGGTCATCGCGCAGCCCGCGGCCGCGGCCACCCAGACGGCCCACTTGATGCGGCCCACGCGCACGCCCAGGCTTTGCGAGGCGCGCTCCGAGTCGCGCACCGCCACCAGCGCCAGGCCCCAGCGCGAGCGCAGCAGCAGGTAGACCGCGAGCGTCGCGCCGGCCCCCAGCGCCAGCGCCCACCAGAGCGTGAGGCCGATGCGCGTGTCGATGTCCATGCCCATCACCGTCCTGGCCACGCTCACGCCCGAGCCGCCGCTGACGAACGGCAGGTTGGCGACGACCAGGCGGAACACCTCGGCCACCACCCAGGTGCCGATGGCGAAATGCGCGCCGCTCAGGCGGAACAGCAGCGGCGCCACCAGCGCCGCCGCGACCGCCCCGACCACGCCCGCCAGAGGTATCACCAGGAAGGCATTGATGCCCGCCTGCAGGCCGAAGACCACGAGCGCATACGCCCCGAGCCCGACGAAGCCCTGCTGCCCCACCGAGAGCAGGCCGCCATAGCCGGCGAGCAGGTTCCACATCTGTGCCAGCGCCAGCATGGCGAGCATCTCGACGGCCAGGAAAATCGTCGCGCGCTCGGCCCACCACGGCATGCTGGCCACCACGAGGATGGCCGCCACGCCGACGGCGGCGGTGATGCGGGCGGGCAGGTCGGCGTGCATGGATCGGCTTCGCGGGTGGTGTGATTCAACGGTCGCGCGTGGTCGGGAACAGGCCCTGCGGACGCGCCCACAGCACCCCGAGGAAGGCCAGGTGGCCGGCCAGCGTGCCCCAGCCCGGGTCGAGCTTGGCGCCGATGGCCTGCGCCACGCCCAGCACCACGCCGCCCGCCACCGTGCCCCAGAGCGAGCCCAGGCCGCCGATGATCACCGCCTCGAAGGCGTAGATCAGGCGCACCGGTCCGTCGGTCGGGTTGACCGTGGTGCGCATCACGAGGAAGGCCCCGGCGAGCGCCACCATCGCGCTGCCGAACACCATGGCCAGCGCGTACACGTGCCGGCGGTTCACGCCCATGAGCGAGGCGGTGTCGGCATCGTCCGAGGTGGCGCGGAACGACCGGCCCATGCGCGTGTGGCCGAACAGCCACTGCAGCGCCGCGATCGCCGCCAGGCCGATCAGCATCA
Source organism: Pseudomonadota bacterium (assembly GCA_963205335.1). Classification (GTDB taxonomy): domain Bacteria; phylum Pseudomonadota; class Gammaproteobacteria; order Burkholderiales; family Burkholderiaceae_C; genus Comamonas_C. The sequence continues at coordinate 13,953 of CAUJIM010000083.1, read as the reverse complement.
CCATGAGCGGCAGTACGCCGACGTTGATCTGCGCGCCCAGGTCCCAGGTGGCGGTGGCGACCGGCCCCACGTCGACGCTGCGCACGTCGGCCGAGAACACCGCCTGCAGGCTCTCGCGGATCACGATCGAGAGGCCGAAGGTGAGCAGCAGCGGGCGCAGCAGGTCGCCGCCCAGCGTGCGGTTGAACACCAGGCGCTGCGCCGCGTAGCCCATGGCCGAGAGCACCAGCACCACGAGCACCACGGTGAGCACCATCGGCAGCTTGAGGTACGAGGCGCCGACGATGGTCGCGTAGCTGGCCAGGATGATCATGTCGCCGTGCGCGATGTTGATCATGCGCATCACGCCGAAGCTGATCGACAACCCGGCGGCGAACAGCGCGTACAGGCCGCCCAGCAGCACGCCCTGCAGGATGGTGTCGGTCCATTCGGCGATCATGGCTCCGCCTGCGCCACCGCGCCGAAATAGGCCTGCGCGATCTGCTCGCGCGCCAGGCTCTGCGGCGCGCCCTCGAGCACCACGCGGCCCTCGCGCATGCAGACCACGCGCCGGGCCACGCGCAGCGCCTGGCTGATGTCCTGCTCCACGACGATGACCGAGACCCCCTGCCCGCAGACCGTGGGCAGCGCCTGGTAGATGTCCTTGACGATCACCGGCGCCAGGCCGAGCGAGATCTCGTCGCACAGCAGCAGCCGCGGGTTGCTCATCAACGCGCGGCCGATCGCCACCATCTGCTGCTGCCCGCCGGACAGGTCGGTGGCAGGCCTGCGGCGGAACTCGCGCAGGATGGGAAAGAGCGCGAACACCGCCTCCATGCTCCACGGCCCCGCACGGCGCACGTAGGCGCCCATCAGCAGGTTTTCCTCGACGCTCAGGCTGGGAAAGAGCCGCCGCCCCTCGGGCACCAGCGCGATGCCCGCGGCGCAGACCCGGTGCGCCGGCAGCCCGCCGATCGCGCGGCCGTCGAACGCCACGCTGCCCGAGCGCAGCGGCAGCGCTCCGGCGAGCGCGCGCAGGAAGGTGGTCTTGCCCGCGCCGTTGGCGCCGATGATCGCCAGCACCTCGCCGGCCTCGAGCGCGAGGTCGATGCCGTAGAGCGCCTGGAAGTCGCCGTACCCGGCGGCGAGCGCGCGCACCTCGAGCAGGCTCACGGCACGATCTCCTCGGCGACATCCAGGCCCATGTAGATCTCGCGCACCGCCGGGTCGGCCATCACCGCCTGCGGCGCGCCCTCGGTCACCTTGCGGCCGAAGTCGAGCGCCACGAGGCGGTCGACCACCGCCAGCAGCGCATGCACGATGTGCTCGATCCAGATCAGCGTCACGCCCTGCTCGCGGATCGCGCGGATGGTGGCGAGCAGCGCCTGCACCTCCTGGTCGGTCAGGCCCCCGGCGATCTCGTCGAGCAGCAGCAGGCGCGGGCGCGAGGCCAGCGCCCGCGCCAGCTCCAGCCGCTTGCGGTCGAGCAGCGTCAAGGCCCCCGCCAGGCGGTCGGCCTTGTGGATCAGGCCGGTGAGCTCGAGCACCGAGCGCACGTGGGGCCGCGCCGCCTTCTCGCTCTGGTCGGCGCCGAACACCGCGCCGACGAGCACGTTCTCGAACACCGTGAGTCCGACGAACGGATGCGGCACCTGGTAGCTGCGCGCGATGCCCGCGCGGCAGCGCTCCTGCGGCGGCAACTGCGTCACGTCGCGCCCGTCGAACACCACCTGGCCGCTGTCGACGGGTATGTCGCCGGCGATCAGGTTCATCAGCGTGGTCTTGCCCGCGCCGTTGGGGCCGATCACGCCCAGCGCCTCGCCGGGCGCGACGCGCAGGTCCAGGCGGTCGACGACGCGCAGCGCACCGAAGCGCCGGCTCACCCCGCGCAGATCGAGCAGCGGCGCGACGGATGCCGCGCCGGAGGACACCGCCACGGCGCACGCCTCAGGCGGGCAGGGCCTTGAGCTGCGCGCCGACGGGAATCATGCCCGCCTGGCTGTTCTCGACGATCAGCAGCTCGAAGCCGCTGCCCTGCTTCTGCCACTGGCCGCCGACGAGCGGCGTCTTGCTCACGCTCGGCACCGGGCCCTTGGTGAAATTGACGTGGCCGACGATGGTGTCCAGGTCGGTCGCGCGCAGCGCATCGCGCAGCGCCTTGGGCCCCTTGCCGCCGCTCTTCTTGAGCGCCGCCAGCGCCACCTCGAACAGCGAATGCTTGAAGCCCACCGGCATGGTCCAGGGCCTGCCCGTGGCCTTGGTGTAGGCCGCCGCGAGCTCGGCCGAGCTCTGGCCGGTCAGCGAGCTCTTGAACGGGTGGTGCGGCGACCACCAGACCTCGACCGTCAGGCCCTCGCTGCGCGGGCCGAAGGCCGCGATGGCCGCGGGGAACTCGGTGGCCTTGGCGGCGGTGCAGATCTTGGGCTTGAAGCCCTGCTGCGCTGCCTGCGCCCAGAAATTGCCGAAGTCCGGCGGCGGCAGCACGCCGCCGACGATCTCCACGCCGGCCTTCTTGAACTCAGTGATGTAGTTGGTGAAGTTGTCGTTCGGGCTCTGGTAGCGCCCCGGGTCGACGAGCTTGAACTTCTTGGCATTGGCCATCAGCGGCAGGCCCAACTTGGGGTCGCCCCAGGCATTGCCGTCCGGGTCGTTGGGCAGCAGCGCGCCGACCACGCGGTTGGTCGGCAGCTTGTCCCAGATGCTGCCGAACACGCCCATGATGTCTTCCAGGCCCCAGAAGAAGTGGTTGGTCCACTCGAAGCCCTTCTTCGGGTCGCCACCGCGGCCGAAGAAGTGCGGCTGCCACGGCGTGTCGTTGGTCACGCAGGGCATGCCGTTGAGCTCGCACTGGTCGGCCACGGGGTTGGTCGTCTCGGGCGTGCAGCCGGAGATCACCATGTCCACCTTGTTCTTGAGGATGAGCTCGTTGGTCACCTCGGCGGCGCGCGCGGCACTCGACTGCGAATCCTTGTAGATCACCTCGACGCCGTACTGCTTGCCCCCGACCATCAGGCCCTTGCCGACCAGCTTCTTGATTTCCTCGAGCGTGAACGGGTCGGGCTCGGCGAACACCGACAGCGGGCCGGTGGCCGGTGCCACGTAGCCGATCTTGAAGGTTTGCGCCGCATGCACCCAGGGGGCGGGCAGCACGGTCGCCGCGGCCGCCGCGCCCAATTGGCCCAGGGTGCGGCGGCGCGAGCGGTCGATGGTGGAATCGCTGGTGGTCATGGTGTCTCCTGTGGTTGTATGGTCCATGAGGTCATATGCCTGAACGCGCGCCACGGCCGCTCGGGGCGCACACCGCGTCGTGCGGGCGCAACGATACCGTAATTCGGCGCCCGCCGATGCAGGGAAACCCCATCCCTTGACGGGGCGCAAATCCGCCGCGGCCGGCGCCGCACGCCGCTCACGCCCCGCGAAACATGAAATACACCGCACCCAGCAGGCACAGCCCGGCCCACAGGTAATCCCACTTGAGCGGCTCGTTCAGGTAGAGCAGCGCGAACGGCACGAACACCGAGAGCGTGATCACCTCCTGCATGATCTTGAGCTGGGCCACGCTGAATTCGGCGTACCCGATGCGGTTGGCCGGCACCTGCAGCAGGTACTCGAACAGCGCGATGCCCCAGCTCGCCAGGGCCGCGACGTACCACGGCGAGGCGCTCAGGTTTTTGAGGTGCGCGTACCAGGCGAACGTCATGAAGACGTTGCTCGCCAGCAGCAGCAGCACGGTTTGCAGCGAGATCGGCAGCGATTGGAGCGAATGCATGGCGGCGCATTGTCCACCGGCCCGCCGATGGACAATGCGCCCCATGAGAATCGACCTCCCCGCCGACAAGAAGCTCGTCCACGAAATGACCATCCCCATGCGCTGGGGCGACATGGACGCGATGGGCCACATGAACAACACGGTGTACTTCCGCTACATGGAAATCGCGCGCATCGAGTGGTTCCTCTCGCTCGGCTATGCCGCCGACCCGCGCGGCCAGGGCATCGTGGTGGTGAACGCGTTCTGCAACTTCATCCGCCAACTCGAATACCCGGCCAGCGTGCTGGTGCGCACCTACGTGAGCAACCCGGGGCGCAGCTCGTTCGACACCTGGGTGACGATGGAGCGCAGCGACCAGCCGGGCGTGCCCTGCGCCAGCGGCGGAGCGACCACCGTGTGGGTCGATTTCCCGGCGCAGAAGTCGATGCCGCTGCCCGAGCGCCTGCGCACCATCGTCGGCGGGTGACTTACGCCGCCTCGTCGCCGAGGTAGGCCGCGCGCACCCGCGGGTCGGCCAGCAGTTCCTTGCCGCCGCCCTGCATGGTGAGCAGGCCGGACTCCATCACGTAGCCCCGGTCGGCGATGGCCAGCGCGCGGCTGGCGTTCTGCTCCACCAGCACGATGGTCACGCCCAGCGAGTAGACGTTCCTCACCACCTCGAAGATGGTGTCCACCAGGATCGGCGAGAGCCCCATCGACGGCTCGTCGAGCAGCAGCACCCTGGGCCGCGCCATCAGCGCCCGGCCCATGGCCAGCATCTGCTGCTCGCCGCCGCTCATCGTGCCCGCGAGCTGGCTCTTGCGTTCGCGCAGCCGCGGGAAGATGCCGAAGACCTTTTCCACGTCCTCGGCGATGCCGGCCTGGTCGGTGCGCGTGTAGGCGCCCATCAGCAGGTTTTCGGTGATGCTCATGCGCGCGAACACGCCGCGCCCCTCGGGCACCATCACCAGGCCCTCGCGCACCAGGTCCCACGGCCCGCGCCCGTGGATGCTGCGGCCCAGGTATTCGATGTCGCCTTCGTTCATGCGCAGCATGCCGGTGATGGCCTTCATCGTCGTCGTCTTGCCCGCGCCGTTGGAGCCGATGAGCGAGACCAGCTCGCCCTCGCGCACCTCCATGTCTATGCCCTTGACGGCCTGGATGCCGCCGTAGGCCACCCTCAAACCCGTGATGCGCAGCAGCACCTCGCCGATCTTGTCCGCCATGTCAGTGCCCTCCCGTTCCCAGATAGGCCTCGATGACCTTTTCGTTCTTCTGCACCTCGGCGGGCGTGCCCTCGGCGATCTGCTTGCCGTAATCGAGCACCGTGACGCGATCGCACAGGCCCATCACGAGCTTGACGTCGTGCTCGATCAGCAGGATGGTGCTGCCGTCGTTGCGGATGCGGTCTATCAGCTCGCGCAGCTGCACCTTCTCGGTGGCGTTCATGCCGGCGGCCGGCTCGTCGAGCGCGACGAGCTTGGGGTCGGTGGCCAGCGCCCGGGCGATCTCCAGGCGCCGCTGGTCGCCATACGACAGCGTGCGCGCCTTGAAGTCGGCGTACTCGGCAACGCCCACGTACTCGAGCAGCTCGCGCGCACGCGCCTCGATCTCGGCCTCCTCCTGGCGAAACCCGCGGCTGCGGAACACCGCGCCGAAGAGGCCCGAGCGGGTGCGGATGTGCCTGCCGACCATCACGTTTTCCAGCGCCGTCATCTCCGCGAACAGGCGGATGTTCTGGAAGGTGCGCGCGATGCCCGCCTTGGCCACCAGGTGCACGGCATGCGGCGCGTAGGGCTTGCCGCCGAGCTCGAACGTGCCGCTGTCGGGTGCGTACAGCCCGGTGATGACGTTGAAAAACGTGGTCTTGCCCGCGCCGTTGGGCCCGATCAGGCCATAGACCTGGCCCCGGCGGATGGTCATGCCCACGCCGGAGAGCGCCTGCAGGCCGCCGAAGCGCTTGGAGATGCCGGCGACCCTGAGCACCACTTCTTCACTGGATGTCCGTGCCATGTACGTGCCCTCAGGACTTGCGCGCCAGGCTCTTGCCGTGCTCGGGCGCGGGCCAGATGCCGCGCGGACGCAGCAGCATGACGATGATCATGGCCGAGGCGATCAGCAGCTGGCGCAGGATGGCGGCATCGAGCCGCCCGCCCGTCAGCTCCTGCAGCGGCCCCGCCACGTAGCGCAGCACCTCGGGCAGCGCCGCCAGCAGGATGGCGCCCAGAATCACCCCGGGGATGTGCCCCAGCCCGCCCAGCACCACCATGGAGACGATCATGATCGACTCCATCAGGCTGAACGACTCGGGCGAGACGAAGCTCTGGAAGGCCGCGAACATCACCCCCGCCACGCCGCCGAACGACGCCCCCATGCCGAAGGCCAGCAGCTTCATGTTGCGCGTGTTGATGCCCATGGCCTTGGCCGCCACCTCGTCCTCGCGGATCGCCATCCAGCCGCGGCCGATGCGCGAATCCTGCAGCCGGTAGCACACCAGCACCGTCACCAGCATGAGCGCGAGAAAGAGGTAGTAGTAGAACGTGACCGACGCCACCTGGACCCCGAGAATCTCGTGCGGCTTGGCGAAGTTGAAGCCGAACAAATGCACCGGATCGACCCCCGCGATCCCCTTGGGCCCATTGGTGATGTTCACCGGCTGGTCCAGGTTGTTCATGAAGATGCGGATGATCTCGCCGAAGCCCAGCGTCACGATCGCCAGGTAGTCGCCGCGCAGCTTGAGCACCGGGATGCCGAGCAGCACGCCGGTGAAGGCCGCCACCAGCAGCGACAGCGGAATCGCCCACCACACCGCAATGTGCAGTCCCTGCGGGAACATGGCGGCGATGGCCGGGAAGTTCTCCGTAAGGTGCGGCGAGGCAAGCAGCGCGTACATGAACGCGCCCACCGCATAGAACGCCACGTAGCCCAGGTCGAGCAGGCCGGCGTAGCCGACCACGATGTTCAGGCCGAGCGCCAGCATGATGTAGAGCAGCGTCAGGTCGGCGATGCGCACCCAGGCGTTGCCGAACGACTGCAGGATGAACGGCAGGACCAGCAGGCCGATGGCCCAGAGGATTTTCTTCAGCTTGGCATCCATGGCGGTCTCCTCCTCAGGCGCGATCGGCCACGCGCTCGCCCAGCAGGCCCGAAGGACGCAGCGTGAGAATGATGATGAGCACGATGAAGGCGAAGATGTCGGTGTACTGGCTGCCGAGAACACCGCCCGTCAGGTCGCCGATGTAGCCCGAGCCGATGGCCTCGATCAGCCCGAGCAGCACGCCGCCGATCACCGCGCCGGGCAGGTTGCCGATGCCGCCGAACACCGCCGCCGTGAAGGCCTTCAGGCCAGGCAGGAAGCCCATGGTATGGAACGCCGTGCCGTAGTTGGCGGCCCAGAGCACCCCGGCGATCGCCGCCAGGATGGCGCCGATGACGAAGGTGGCCGAGATCACGAAGTCGGGCTTGACGCCCATCAGCGCCGCGACGTTGGGGTTTTCGGCGGTGGCGCGCATCGCCCGGCCCATGCGCGTGAAGCTCACGAGATAGACCATGGCCGCCAGCGACATGACCGTGATCCCGAGGATGACGAGCTGCATCGGCGTGATCACCGCGCCCGCGATCTCGTAGGGCTCGACCGGCAGTAGCGCCGGGTAAGGCTTGTAGGTGGGCTTCCAGATCACCATCGCCACGGTCTGCAGGAACAGCGACATGCCGATGGCGGTGATCAGGGGCGCCAGGCGCGGGCTGTTGCGCAGGCGCTTGTAGGCGACTTTCTCGATCGCGTAGTTCAGCACCGCGGCGACCACGCAGGCGATCGCCATCGAGATCAGGAGCATGGCCCAGCCCGGCACGCCCGGCATGTGCTCCTGCATGTAGCCCACCAGGCTCCAGCTCGTGAGCGCACCCACCATCAGCACCTCGCCGTGCGCGAAGTTGATGAGCTGGATGATGCCGTAGACCATGGTGTAGCCCAGAGCGATCAGGGCATACATGCTGCCCAGGACCAGACCGTTGATGATCTGCTGCAGCAGGATTTCCATAAATGCAGTCCCCCCCAAGTGACGCGCCAGTCGGCAGACCATGCCCGGGGCCTCGCACCCCTGGCGGCATGCACGGACAGCGCCCGCCTCCTCGGGGGGCCGGTCCGCCCTGCTCCGGCGCCACGCGGCGGCGCCCCGAAGGCAGTTGCCGCGCCACGGCCTGACACGCGTTTGACAAACGACGCACCCGGCAGGGCGCCCGATGCGTCGGCGGGCGCGATTGTGTCACGGGACGGGTGCATGCCCGCCACCAGCGGGGCCGGGTTTTCCCTTGGGGGAGGGCGATTCAGCGGAGCCGGCCCGCGCGCGTGAACAGCCAGATGCCCGCCAGCACCAGTGCCGTGCCGGCCACCATCCAGACCGTGATCGCCTCGCCCAGCAGCCAGGCGGCGAGGACGATGGTCGAGAGCGGCCCGATCATGCCGGTCTGCGCCGTCATGGCCGCGCCGATGCGCTCAATCGCCAGCATCACCATCAGCACCGGCGCGGCGGTGCACGCCGTGGCGTTGAGCAGCGAGAGCCACAGCACCTCGGGCGCCACCACCGCCGCCGACAGCGGCCTGAGCAGCAGGAACTGCAGCACGCAGCACACGCAGGCCACGCTGGTCGCCAGCCCCACCAGGCGCAGCGCGCCCACGCGCCGCACCATCTCGCCGCTGTACACCAGGTACACCGCGTAGCTCGCGGCGCTCAGGAACACCAGCAGCACGCCCCAGGCGGTATGCGCGCCGCGCGCGCCCTCGCCCAGCGCCTCGGTGCCGAACACCAGCACCACGCCGCAGTAGCTCAGCAGCATCGCGCCGATCTGGCCGGCGCGCATGCGCTCGCCGTAGAGCAGCCAGCCGAACAGCATCACGAGCGTGGGATTGAGGTAGAGGATCAGCCGCTCCAGCCCCGCCGTGACGTAGGCCAGGCCGGCGAAATCGAGAAAACTCGCGAGGTAGTAGCCGCACACGCCCAGGCCCACCACGCCCCGCCAGTCGCGTGCCGCCAGCGGCGGCCGGCCGCGGCTGGCCCACCATGCCATCAGCAGGAACACCGGCAGCGCGAACAGCATGCGGTACATCAGCAGCGTGACCGCATCCACGCCGTAGCGGTAGGCCAGCTTGACGATGATTGCCTTGCCGCTGAACGCCACCGCGCCGAGCGCGGCGAGGGCCACACCGTTTGCTACGTTTGCGGGAGCTTTCAGCGCTTGACTGGCAACGGTTTCAGCCACAATCAATGCCTGTTCCTGAAGACCCGGTGGTGCAGCCGCTTGAGCGACCACCAGACACCGAGCGCCACCAGCGGGATCGCCACCGCCGCCGTCGTCTCGGGCGACCATGGCCAGCCCAGCGCCTGCGCGCCCTTGGCCAGATAGCTCACCAGCCCGACGATGTAGTAGGTGATGGCCGCCACCGACAGGCCTTCCACCGTCGACTGCAGCCGCAGCTGCAGGTCCTGGCGCTGGTTCATCGTCGCCAGCAGCTGCTGGCTGCTCTGCTGCTGCTGGATTTCCACGCGGGTGCGCAGCAGGTTGCTGATGCGCGAGACCCGCTGCGACAGCGCATCCTGGCGCCGCGCGACCCATTCGCAGGTGCTTTGCGCCGGGGCCAGCCGCCGCTCCATGAACTCGCCGATGGTCTGCATGCCCGCCAGGCGCGACTCGCCGATGTCGCGGATGCGCAGGTCCACCAGCTCGAAATACGCGCGGCTGGCGGAAAAGCGCGCATGCGTCGCGGCGTACTGGCTCTCCACCTGCCCCGCCAGCCGCGTGAGGCGGTCCAGCAGCTCGGGCTCGGCGTCCCTGTCGGCGGCGCGGATGGCCTCGGCCAGCGCCGCCAGCTCGCGCTCGGCCAGCGCCAGCGTCGCCGCGGCGTCGCGCGCCGCCGGCAGGCCCAGCAGCGCCGCCATGCGGTAGGTCTCGATTTCCAGCAGCCGCTGCACCATGCGCCCCAGGCGCCTGGGCGTCATGCTGCCCGCGAGCAGCACCATGCGCGAGCCGCCGTCGGCATGCAAGGCGAAGTCGGTGAACACCTCGCCATGCCCGTCGGCGACCGACGACGCGACCAGCGTATCGTCGCGCAGGACGCCCGGCACCAGCTCGCCATCGCCGAACTCGCGCATCGACAGCACCCACAGGTGCAGGTTGACGAGGCACTGGCCGGGGAGCTGCGCCAGCCAGGCCTGGGGCACGTCGCCGATCGCGGCGGCGGGCTCCCCCTGGCCGAAACCATCGGCCCGGAAGGGTGCGGTGAAGGTCCAGGTGACGAATTCGGTGTGCAGCTCCCAGCGCAGGTGCACGCCGCCCAGGTCGGCCCGCAGGTGCGTGGTATGCCCGTCCGGCGGCGCCAGGTGGTGGTCGCGCAACAGCAGCGCGAGGTGCGCGCGGCTGGCTTCCCGCTGCCCCGCGTCGGCCCACATCACCACGTGCGTGATGGCCAGCGGCGCGCGCAGGGCCTCCGGCGGCCTGGCATGGATTTCGTTGTGCAGCAGGACACGCTGCGGGTGGGACGGCGGCTGAATGGCTGGTGGCATGGGGCGATCCTTCGCGGCCCGCCATTGTCGCGGCAAGCCGGGCATGGCCCGCGGCAGTGCCGCCGCCCAACGAAAACGGCACCCGCAGGTGCCGTCTCGTCGCCGCCGAAAGGGCACGCGGTGCTTCAGTCCTCGACGAAGGTCTCCTCGCGCCGCTTGCTCACGCTGGGCAGCATCACCACCACGATCATCAGCGCGGTCGCGATCAAGAGGCCCGCGGAAATCGGCCGCGTCACCAGCACGCTCCAGTCGCCGCGCGAGAGCAGCAGGGCGCGGCGCAGGTTCTCCTCCATCATCGGCCCCAGGATCAGGCCCAGCAGCAGCGGCGCGGCTTCCAGGTCGAGCTTGTAGAACAGATAGCCGATGAAGCCGAACACCGCCACGGTCCAGATGTCGAACTGGTTGTTGTTGTTGGTGTAGACGCCCAGCGCGCAGAACAGCACGATCGAGGGGAACAGCCAGCGGTAGGGCACCGTGAGCAGCTTGATCCAGATGCCGATGAGCGGCAGGTTGAGCACGATCAGCATCAGGTTGCCGATCCACATCGACGCCACCAGGCCCCAGAACAGTTCCGGGTTGCTGGTCATCACCTGCGGGCCGGGCTGGATGTTGTGGATGGTCATCGCGCCGATCATCAGCGCCATCACCGGATTGGGCGGAATGCCCAGCGTCAGCATCGGGATGAACGCGGTCTGCGCGCCCGCGTTGTTCGCGGACTCGGGGCCCGCCACGCCGCGGATGTTGCCCTGGCCGAACGGCACCTCGCCCTCGCGCAGCTTGGTCTTCTTCTCGACCGTGTACGAGGCGAACGACGCCAGCACGGCCCCGCCGCCCGGCAGGATGCCGAGGATGGAACCCAGCGCGGTGCCCCGCAGCATCGCCGGGAACATGCGCTTGAAGTCCTGGGCCGTTGGCAGCAGGCCGGAGAGCTTGGTGGAGAACAGCTCGCGGTGCTCCGCCGGACGCGAGAGGTTGGAGATGATTTCACCGTAGCCGAAGATGCCCATCGCGATCGGCACGAAGTCGATGCCGTCGGTCAGCTCGGGAATATCGAAGGCATAGCGCGCCACGCCGGAGTTCACGTCGGTGCCCACCAGCCCCAGCATCAGACCCAGGACGATCATGCCGATGGCCTTGAGCAGCGAACCCGAGGCCAGCACCACGGCGCCGATCAGGCCCAGCACCATGAGCGAGAAATACTCGGCCGGGCCGAACTTGAAGGCGACCTCGGTGAGCGGCGGGGCGAACGCCGCCAGCACCACCGTGCCGACGCACCCGGCGAAGAACGAGCCTATGCCCGCCGACGCCAATGCCGGGCCGGCCCGCCCCTTTCGCGCCATCTGGTAGCCATCGATCGTCGTCACCACCGACGCCACCTCGCCGGGCAGGTTGACCAGAATGGCGGTGGTCGAGCCGCCGTACTGCGCGCCGTAGTAGATGCCGGCCAGCATGATCAGCGCGGCCACCGGGGGCAGCGCGTAGGTGATGGGCAGCAGCATGGCGATCGTCGCCAGCGGCCCGATGCCCGGCAGCACGCCGATCAGCGTGCCGAGAAAACAGCCGACGAAGCAGTACACCAGGTTCTGCCAGGTGAACGCGACGCCGAAGCCCATCGCAAGGTGTTGCAGCAACTCCATGGTCATCTCTCCCTGCGGTCAGCCGACGATGAAGCTGGGCCAGACGGGCATCGTCATGCCCAACGCCCAGACGAAGATCACGTAGCAGCCCACGGCCAGCACGGTGGCCAGGATGAGCGCCTCCTTGAGCTTGAACTCGTCGGACGCCATCGCGGCCACGACGGCCAGGCCGTAGATCGCCACGATCAGGCCCATGGTGGGGATGCCGAGCACGGGCAGGCCGACGAGCAAGGTACCGAACAGCAGGTTGGCGCCGAGGATGAAGCACAGCGGCCGCCACGCGAAATGGCCGAACTTGCCGCCGTCCCCGGACTCGATGACCATGGCCTTGAACATGACCAGCAGGCCGATGATCGCCAGCAGGATGCCCACCAGCAGCGGGAAGTAGCCCGGCCCCATGCGCGCGCCGGTACCCACGGTATAGGTCGTCGCGCCCCAGGCGAACCCCGCGCCCAGCACCAGGAAGAACAAGCCGGCGAAAAAGTCCTTTTCGTTTTTGATTCTCACCACCATCTCCGAAAGTAAAAACGATCGGCGATTGTGGAGTCGGCGCCCGCTTCTGGCGTTGTGGGTTTCACCTACCCGGCGTCAAGGGTTTTCCCCAATTCGACGGCAGCGGCGGCGTCGTGGCAATGACCTCTTCGAGCGTGGTCACGCCCTCGGCGACGCGCAGCGCGCCCGCCAGGCGCAGCGGGCGCATGCCGTCGCTCACCGCCTGGCGGCGCAGCGCGTCGATCGACGGGCTTTGCGAGACTTCCTGGCGCAGCGCCTCGCTCACGGTCAGCAGCTCGTACAGCCCCATGCGGCCGCGAAAGCCCGTCATGCGGCACTCCACGCAACCGACCGGCTGGTAGGCGTGGTAGCCGCCTGTCAGCTTCCAGGGCTTGATCAGGTCGGAGAGCACCTGCGGGTCGGCCTCGCGGTCGCGCTTGCGGCACTTCGCGCACAGGGTGCGCACCAGGCGCTGCGCCAGCACGCCGAGCAGCGTGGCGTTGATCAGGTAATACGGCACCCCGAGCTCCATCAGGCGCGTGATCGCGCTGGGCGCGTCGTTGGTGTGCAGCGTGGAGAACACCAGGTGCCCGGTGAGCGCCGCCTGGATCGCCATCTCGGCGGTCTCCAGGTCGCGGATCTCGCCCACCATGATGATGTCCGGGTCCTGGCGCATCAGCGAGCGCAGGCCCTCGGCGAAGGTGAAATCGATCTGCGGCTGCACCTGCGTCTGGTTGAATGCGGGCTCGATCATCTCGATCGGGTCCTCCACCGTGCTCACATTGACGGCATCGGTGGCCACGCGCTTGAGCGTGGAGTACAGCGTCGTGGTCTTGCCCGAGCCCGTCGGGCCGGTGACCAGGATCACGCCGTGCGGGCGCAGCACCAGCTGCTCCCAGCGCTCGGCGTCGTGCGGCGTGAAGCCCAGCGCATCCAGGTCCTTGACCGTGTTGTCGGGGTCGAAGATGCGCATCACCATCTTTTCGCCGAATGCGGTCGGCAGCGTCGACAGGCGCATCTCCACCTCGTCGCCGCCCGGGTTGCGCGTCTTTATGCGGCCGTCCAGCGGGCGGCGTTTCTCGACCACGTCCATGCGGCCGAGCAGCTTGACGCGCGCGATCATCGCGTTGAGCACACCCAGCGGCACCTGGTAGACGTTGTGCATCACGCCGTCGATGCGAAAGCGGATCACGCTGCGCTCGCGGCGCGGCTCGAGGTGGATGTCCGACGCACGCTGGTCGAAGGCGTACTGCCACAGCCAGTCGACCACCTGCACCACGCCCTGGTCGTTGGCGTCGAGCTGCTTGTTGCTGCGGCCGAGCTCGACGAGCTGCTCGAAGCTGGCCAGCGTGGAGGTCTCGCCCGACTTGATGGCCGCGCGCACCGAGCGCGACAGGCTGTAGAACTCGGTGGTGTACTTCTGCAGCTCGAGCGGGTTGACGACCACCAGCTTGATCGGCTTGCCGGTGTGCGCCTCGATCTCGGCCACCCAGGCGGTGTCGCAGGGCTCGCAGGTGGCGATGGTCACGTCGCGCAG
>CAUJIM010000082.1 GCA_963205335.1 Pseudomonadota bacterium | reverse complement strand
GCTCGATCTGCGCCAGGAACCAGGGGTCGATCTTGGTGAGCTGGTGCACCTTGGCGATCGACAGGCCCATGGCGAAGGCGTCGCCCACGTACCAGATGCGCTCGGGGCCGGGCGCGCCGAGTTCCTTTTCGAGCAGCTCGCGGTCCTGCGTCTTCTCGTTCATGCCGTCCACGCCCACTTCCAGGCCGCGCAGCGCCTTCTGGAACGATTCCTGGAAGGTGCGGCCGATGGCCATGACCTCGCCCACGCTCTTCATCTGCGTCGTCAGGTGGCTGTCGGCGGCGGGGAACTTCTCGAAGGCGAAGCGCGGCACCTTGGTGACGACGTAGTCGATCGAGGGCTCGAACGACGCGGGCGTGATGCCGCCGGTGATCTCGTTGCGCAGTTCATCGAGCGTGTAGCCCACCGCGAGCTTGGCCGCGACCTTGGCGATGGGGAAGCCCGTGGCCTTGGACGCGAGGGCGGACGAGCGCGAGACGCGCGGGTTCATCTCGATCACGATCATGCGGCCGTTGTCCGGGTTGACCGAGAACTGCACGTTGGAGCCGCCGGTGTCGACGCCGATCTCGCGCAGGATGGCGATGCTCGCGTCGCGCATCACCTGATATTCCTTGTCGGTCAGCGTCTGCGCCGGCGCCACGGTGATCGAGTCGCCGGTGTGCACGCCCATGGGGTCGAGGTTCTCGATCGAGCAGACGATGATGCAGTTGTCCGCGTGGTCGCGCACGACCTCCATCTCGAACTCTTTCCAGCCCAGCAGCGATTCCTCGATCAGCAGCTCGTGTGTCGGCGAGGCCTCCAGCCCGCGCTTGCAGATGGTCTCGAACTCCTCGGGGTTGTAGGCGATGCCGCCGCCCGTGCCGCCGAGCGTGAAGCTGGGGCGGATCACCGCCGGAAAGCCGACCTTCTTCTGCACCGCCCAGGCGTCGTCCATGCTGTGCGCGATGCCCGAGCGGGCGGACTCCAGCCCGATGCGCGTCATCGCGTCCTTGAACTTGAGCCGGTCCTCGGCCTTGTCGATGGCCTCGGGGCGCGCGCCGATCAGCTCGACGCGGTACTTGTTGAGCACGCCGTGGCGCCAGAGGTCGAGCGCGCAGTTGAGCGCCGTCTGCCCGCCCATGGTGGGCAGGATGGCGTCGGGCCGCTCCTTGGCGATGATCTTCTCGACCGTCTGCCAGGTGATGGGCTCGATGTAGGTGGCGTCGGCCGTGGCCGGGTCGGTCATGATGGTCGCGGGGTTGCTGTTGATCAGCACCACGCGGTAGCCCTCCTCGCGCAGCGCCTTGCAGGCCTGCACGCCGGAGTAGTCGAACTCGCACGCCTGGCCGATGATGATGGGGCCGGCGCCGATGATGAGGATGGTCTTGAGGTCTGTACGTTTGGGCATGGTGTTGTGTTCTTCTATTCGGAGAGGGGCGCGCCGGCGGGGCGCTGGTCCAGGCGCTGCAGCAGGGCCTGCGCGCGCTCGGGCGGCAGGTTCTTCTGCATCAGCTGCAGCAGGCCGTCGCCCTGCACCAGGGGGCGCAGCACTTCGGCTTCGGGCGCATGGAACGTCGCTGCCCATTCGGCCAGGCCCTGGGCGAAGGTCTCGTCGTCCCAGGTCTTGCCCTTGGAGATCAGCGTGACGAGCGGCATGGCCTTGTTCTCGATGAAGGCCTTGCGGTAGGGCTTTTGCTGCCAGCGCTCGGCGAACCACGCGCGGTGCGGCTCGGCGAGCGTGAGCAGGCGCTTGTGCACCGCTTTTTCGAGCAGGGCCTGCGGGAAGCTGAAGCGTTTCATCGTGCCGCCGGGTGGGCGTTCAATGCGCCCTGGCCGCCTGCATCAGGTCGGCGAAGCGGTCGAACAGGTAGTCCACGTCGTGCAGGCCGGGCGAGGCCTCGGGGTGGCCCTGGAAGCTGAACATCGGCTTGTTCCTGCACTGCATGCCCTGCAGCGTGCCGTCGAACAGGCTCACGTGCGTGGGGCGCAGGGTCTCGGGCAGGTCTTTCATGTCGACCGCGAAGCCGTGGTTCTGGCTGGTGATGGCCACGCGGCCGTTGTCCAGGTCCTTCACCGGGTGGTTGGCGCCGTGGTGGCCGTGCGTCATCTTGAACGTCTTCGCGCCGCTGGCCAGCGCCATGATCTGGTGGCCCAGGCAGATGCCGAAGGTGGGGATGCCGCTGTCCATGATGGCCTTGACGGCGGTGATCGCGTAGCCGCAGGCGGCCGGGTCGCCCGGGCCGTTGGACAGGAAGATGCCGTCCGGCCTGAGCGCCAGCACGTCGGCCGCGGGCGTTTGCGCCGGCACCACGGTGACGCTGCAGCCGCGCTCGGCCAGCAGGCGCAGGATGTTGCGCTTGATGCCGAAGTCGTAGGCCACGACGCGAAAGCGCGGCTCGCTCAGCACGCCGTAGCCCGTGCCTGGCTGCCACTTGGTCTGGGTCCAGGGGTAGGCGGTCTTGGTGCTCACCACCTTGGCGAGGTCCAGCCCCGCCATGTCGGGCACGGCGCGCGCCGCGGCCAGCGCCTGCTCCACGTGCCGTTGCGTCGGCTCGGTGTCCGCGGGCAGCGCGAGGATGGCGCCGTTTTGCGCGCCCTTGCTGCGCAGCAGGCGCGTGAGCTTGCGCGTGTCGATGTTGGCGATGGCCACCGTGCCGTGGCGCGCGAGGTAGGCGGGCAGCGTCTCGGCCATGCGCCAGTTGCTGGCCAGCAGCGGCAGATCCTTGATGACCAGGCCGGCGGCGTGGACCTGGTCCGATTCGTTGTCTTCCTCGTTGGTGCCGTAGTTGCCGATGTGCGGGTAGGTCAGCGTGACGATCTGCCGGCAGTAGCTCGGGTCGGTGAGGATTTCCTGGTAGCCGGTCATCGCGGTGTTGAACACCACTTCGCCGGTGGCGGTGCCGGGGGCACCGATGGAATTGCCTTTGAAGACCGTTCCGTCGGCCAGCGCCAGGAGGGCGGGCGGGAAGGTTTCCTTGAGTGACGAAAGCACGGGGTTCTCCGAAAAGTTCGGGTCGCCCAGCCGCGCCCGGGTTGGAAAAGCATCCTGGGCGCGATTCTTGGAAGGGTGCTTTGGATGCTGCCGGGCGACTTTTGTGTGAGAAAGCCTCTTATTTTAATGCGTCGCGCCGCGGCGTGCCGGCTCGCCGCCGAAATGCGCCGCCGCGGCCGATGGGACAATACTCGCATGAGCACTCCCGTGAACGCCGATCCGGCGGAACTTGAAAAATTCTCCGAACTCGCCCACCGCTGGTGGGACCCCGAGGGCGAATTCCGCCCGCTGCACCAGATCAATCCGCTGCGCCTGGCGTGGATCGACGGCATCGCGCCGCTCGCGGGCAAGGAGGTGCTCGACGTCGGCTGCGGCGGAGGCATCCTGGCCGAGGCGATGGCGCGCAGCGCCGCGCGGGTGACGGGCGTGGACCTCGCCGCCAAGCCGCTGCGCGTGGCGCAGCTGCATGCGCTCGAGAGCGGCCTGTCCAACCTGGAGTACCGCGAGTCGAGCGCCGAGGCGCTGGCCCAGGAGCTGCCCGCGCGCTTCGACGTGGTCACCTGCATGGAGATGCTCGAGCACGTGCCCGACCCGGCCTCGGTCGTCAGGGCCTGCGCGCAGCTGGCCAGGCCCGGCGGCTGGGTGTTCTTCTCCACCATCAACCGCAGCAGCAAGGCGTTCGCCTTCGCCATCGTCGGCGCGGAGTACATCCTCAAGCTCCTGCCGCGCGGCACGCACGACTGGTCGCGGTTCATCCGGCCGAGCGAACTGGCCGGCGCCTGCCGCGCCGCCGGCCTGGACGTGCTGCACACCCGCGGCATGCAGTACAACCCGCTCACCCGGCGCTACTGGCTCGATGCGGACGCCAGCGTGAACTACCTGTTCGCCACGCGCAAGCCCGCGGCATGAACGGCGCGGTGTTCAGCGGCATCCGCGCGGTGCTGTTCGACCTGGACGGCACGCTGATCGACAGCGCGCCCGACCTGGGCGCGGCGGCGGAGCGCATGCGCCTGGCGCGCGGCCTGCCGCCGCTGGGCCTGGCGGCCTACCGCGCGGCCGCGGGCATGGGCGCGCGCGGCATGCTGCACGTGGCCTTCGGCGTGGCGCCCGAGCACCCGGAGTTCGGCGCGCTGCGCGAGGAGTTCTTCGACGGCTACGAGGCCTGCATCCACGAGCGCACGCAGGTCTTCGATGGCGTGCAGCCGCTGGTCGACCGGCTGCGCGCGCGCGGCCTGGCCTGGGGCGTGGTGACGAACAAGCACGAGCGCTTCACCGGCCTGATCGCGCGGCGCCTGCCGCTGTTCGCCACGGCGTCGGCCTTCGTGAGCGGCGACACCACGCCGCACATGAAGCCGCACCCGGCCTCGCTGCTGGAGGCCTGCAAACGCCTGGGCCTGCCGCCCGCCGACTGCATCTACGTGGGCGACGATGCGCGCGACATCACCGCCGGGCATGCGGCGGGCATGGGCACGGTGGCGGCGCTCTACGGCTACCTGGGACCGGGCGCCGAGGCGCGGGCGTGGGGGGCGGATGCGTGCATTGCGCATCCGCTGGAGTGTCTGGGGTTGCTGGGGTAGGGGGCGTTTCGGCGCCGTTGGCTGAGTTGGGCGTGGAGGCCGGGTCTCGCCCCGGCGGGCGAGACCCGGCCAGCGACATTCAAAACACACACAACCCCAAAATCAATAGCTGCCACCGCCCGCCAACAAAGCGCAACCCCCCGATTCGATCCCGAACCCAAGGCGAGACCTCAGAGCAACTGCCCCACCCGCTCCCGCACCTTCGGCAGCAGCTCGGCCTCGAACCACGGGTGGAGCTTGAGCCAGCCGTTGTTGCGCGGGCTCGGGTGCGGCAGCACCAGGGTGTGCGGCCACCAGCGCTGCCAGGCTTGCACCGCCTCGGTGATGCCGCCCTTTCTTGCCTCGGGCAGGTGCCAGGCCAGCGCGTACTGGCCGATCACCACGGTGAGCTCGATGTCCGGCAGCTGCGCCATCACGCGCTTGCGCCACAGCGGCGCGCACTCGGGGCGCGGCGGCGCGTCGCCCGAGCCATGGGCGGCGCGGCCGGGGTAGCAGAAGCCCATGGGCACGATGGCCACCTTGCCCGGGTCGTAGAACTGTGCGTCGCTCATGCCCAGCCACTCGCGCAGGCGCCGGCCGCTCGCGTCGTCGAACGGGATGCCGCTGGCATGCACCTTGGTGCCCGGCGCCTGGCTCGCGAGCAGGATGCGCGCGCCGTGGCCCGCCTGCAGCACCGGCCGCGGGCCCAGCGGCAGGAAGGGGGCGCAGACGGTGCAGGCGCGTATCTCGCGCAGGAGGGTGTCGAGGGATTTCTGGGAGGCCATGCGCGCGATTGTCCGGCCCGGCCGCCCGGGCGGCCGCTACCATCGTGGATGTCACTACTCACGTCTGCCGCCGCCATGAAGCCCGCGCCTTCCCACGTGCCCCTGGCCGAGCGCCTGCGCCCGCGCTCGCTCGACGAGGTCATCGGCCAGCCGCAGGTGCTCGGGCCGGGCAAGCCGCTGCGCCTGGCGTTCGAGTCGGGCCAGCCGCATTCGTGCATCCTCTGGGGGCCGCCCGGCACCGGCAAGACCACCATCGCGCGGCTCATGGCGCAGGCGTTCGACGCGCAGTTCATCAGCATCAGCGCGGTGCTCGGCGGCGTGAAGGACATCCGCGAGGCGGTCGAGCAGGCGCAGGCGGCGCAGAGTGGCCTGATGCGCCAGCGCACCATCGTCTTCGTCGACGAGGTGCATCGCTTCAACAAGAGCCAGCAGGATGCCTTCCTGCCGCACGTGGAAAGCGGGCTGTTCACCTTCGTCGGCGCGACGACGGAGAACCCCTCGTTCGAGGTCAATTCCGCGCTGCTGTCGCGCGCCACGGTCTACGTGCTGCAGCCGCTCACTCCTGAAAGTTTGAAGCAGATAGTGGCCAGAACGCAGGCGGTGCAAGCGCTTCCAGCTATCGAAAACGATGCGGTGGAGCGCCTGGTGGCGTATGCCGACGGCGACGCGCGGCGCCTGCTGAACACGCTGGAGACGCTGGCCATCACCGCCGCGCAGGCCAAGGTGGAGCGCATCGGCGACGCCTGGCTGGTGGAGGTGCTGGGCCAGCAGATGCGCCGCTACGACAAGGGTGGCGAGCAGTTCTACGACACCATCAGCGCGCTGCACAAGTCGGTGCGCGGCTCCGACCCCGACGCGGCGCTGTACTGGCTGGTGCGCATGCTCGACGGCGGCGCCGACCCGCGCTATCTGGCGCGGCGCATCGTGCGCATGGCGTGGGAGGACATCGGCCTGGCCGATCCGCGCGCGATGCAGATCACCAACGAGGCGGCGCAGACCTACGAGTGCCTGGGCAGCCCCGAGGGCGAGCTGGCGCTGGCGCAGGCGGTGATCTACCTGGCCGTGGCGCCCAAGAGCAACGCGGGCTACGTGGCCTACGGCCAGGCGCGCGCCTTCGTCGCCAGGGACGGCACCCGCCCCGTGCCGCTGCACCTGCGCAACGCGCCCACCAGGCTCATGAAGGAGCTGGACTACGGCAAGGGCTACCGCTACGCGCACGACGAGGAAGGCGGCTTCGCCGCGGGCGAAACCTACCTGCCCGAGGGCATGGCGCCCCCGGGCTTCTACCAGCCGGCGCCGCGCGGGCTGGAGCTGAAGATCGGCGAAAAGCTCAGGGAGCTGCGCGAGCGCAACAGGGCGGCGCTGGAGTGACGGCGGGAGTCACCGCCGCTGCCACACCGCCGCGAAGAAGCCATCGGTCTGGTGCCGGTGCGGCCACAGCCGCAGGTAGCGCTGGCCGTCGTCGCCGCCGCTGCACAAGCGGGCCGCCTGCGCCAGCTTCAATCCCGCCAGCACCTCGCCGGCAGCCAGCGGCGCGAAATCCGCGTGCTGCGCCGAGAAGGCCTCGGCCACGGCCTCGTTTTCCTCCTGCAGCAGGCTGCAGGTGGCGTAGACCAGCCGTCCGCCGGGCTTCACCAGCCGCTGGGCGCTGGCGAGGATGGCCTGCTGCTTGGCCGCCAGCTCCTGCACGCCGTGCGGCGACTGGCGCCACTTCAGGTCGGGGTTGCGCCGCAGCGTGCCCAGGCCGGAGCAGGGCGCATCCACCAGCACGCGGTCGATCTTGCCCGCCAGGCGCTTGATGCGCTCGTCGCGCTCGTGCGCGATCGCCGCCGGGTGCACGTTCGACAGGCCCGAGCGCGCCAGCCGCGGCTTGAGCGCATCGAGCCGGTGGGCCGAGACGTCGAAGGCGTACAGCCGCCCGGTGTTGCGCATGGCGGCGCCGATGGCCAGCGTCTTGCCGCCCGCGCCGGCGCAGAAGTCCACCACCATCTCGCCGCGCCGGGCGTCGAGCAGCAGCGCGAGCAGCTGCGAGCCTTCGTCCTGCACCTCGATGGCGCCGCTGGCGAACAGGGCGAGCCTGGCGAGCGCCGGCTTGCCCTGCACGCGCAGGCCCCAGGGAGAGTATGGCGTTTCTTCGGATTTGATAGCTGCTTGCGCAAGATCCTTCTGCGCTTGCGGCCGTTTTGTCTTCAGGACGTTGACGCGCAGGTCGAGCGGCGCGCTCTCCAGCAGGCTGTCGGCCAGCGGCCAGAAGTCCTCGCCCAGCTGCGCCTTGAGCGGCGCGGCCAGCCATTCGGGCAGGTTGTGGCGCTCGGGCTCGAACAGCTCCCCGGGCTTGACCGCGTCGCAGGCGTCGAGCCAGTCGGACTCCTGCGGCGAGAGCGCCCCTTGCAGGAAGCCGCGCGCGCCGGCGAAGCCGAGGAGGGCCAGGCGCCGCTCGCGCGGGCCGCTGCCCGAGCGCGCCAGGCGCTCGAATCGCAGCTTGCGCCGCAGCACGGCGTAGGTCGTCTCGGCCAGCGTGGCGCGCTCGCGCGGGCCGAGGCTGCGGTGCTCGCGGAAGAAGCGCGAGACCACGGCGTCGGCCGGGTGCTCGAAAGTCAGGACCTGGCGCAGCAGGTCGGCGCAGGCTTCGACCAAGGCTTGGGGGTGCATGGGGGATTTGCGTCAAAAAGGCGTTTTTCGCTTGTGTGGCAAGCGCAAGTCGCTATAAATTGGATATCAGGTTGGCGACGGCGCGCGGATAGATCACGTGCTCCTGCGTGAGCACGCGCGCCGCCAGCTGCTCGGCCGTGTCGCCCGCGAGGATGGGTACCACGGCCTGGTCGACGATGGGGCCGATGTCCAGCTCCGCCGTCACCTGGTGCACCGTGCAGCCGGCGAATTTGCAGCCCGCGTCGATCGCGCGCTGGTGCGTGTGCAGGCCGGGAAAGGCGGGCAGCAGCGAGGGGTGGATGTTGACCAGCCGCCCCGCGTAGTGCGCGACGAAGCCGGGCGTGAGGATGCGCATGAAGCCCGCGAGCACGACCAGCGCGGGCGCGTGCCGGTCGATCAGCCGCGCGAGTTCGGCGTCGAAGGCCTCGCGGCTGGCGAACGCCTGGTGCTCCAGCACCTCGGCGGCGATGCCATGCTCGCGGGCGAAGGCCAGGCCCTTGGCGTCGGCCCGGTTGCTCACGACGGCGGCGATGCGCGCGCCGAGCGTCCCGGCCCAGTCCTGCTGCCCGGCGGCGCGCACGATGGCCGCCATGTTCGAGCCGGTGCCCGAGATCAGGATCACGATGTTTTTCATGGGGCGCCGATTATCCCTGTCGCACCGCAGACAGGGCGCAGGCGCGCGATGATGCTACAAACCGGGGTAAAGGAGCTGTATCGCATGGATCTCGCATTCACCCCCGAAGAACAGGCGTTTCGCCAGGAGGTGCGCACCTGGGTGCGCGCCCATCTGCCGCCCGAGACGGCGCACAAGGTGCACCACGCCCTGCGCCTGACGCGCGACGACCTGCAGGGCTGGGCCAGGATTCTTGGCAAGAAGGGCTGGCTGGGCTACGGCTGGCCCAGGGAGTTCGGCGGCCCGGGCTGGAACGCCGTGCAGAAGCACCTGTTCGAGGAAGAGTGCGCCCTGGCCGGCGCGCCGCGCATCGTGCCCTTCGGCCCGGTGATGGTGGCGCCGGTCATCATGGCGTTCGGCTCGCCCGCGCAGCAGCAGCGCTTCCTGCCCGGCATCGGCGACGGCTCCGTCTGGTGGAGCCAGGGCTATTCCGAGCCGGGCTCGGGCTCGGACCTGGCCAGCGTCAAGACCCGCGCCGAGCGCCGGGGCGACAAGTACATCGTCAACGGCCAGAAGACCTGGACCACCCTGGGCCAGTACGGCGACTGGATGTTCAACCTGGTGCGCACCTCCACCGAGGGCAAGCCGCAGACCGGCATCAGCTTCCTGCTGCTCGACATGAGGTCGCCCGGCGTGACGGTGCGCCCCATCAAGCTGCTCGACGGCGAGTGCGAGGTCAACGAGGTGTTCTTCGACAACGTCGAGGTCCCCTTTGATCAGCTCATCGGCGAGGAGAACAAGGGCTGGACCTACGCCAAGCACCTGCTTTCCCACGAGCGCACCAACATCGCCGACGTGAACCGCAGCAAGCGCGAGCTCGAGCGCCTCAAGCGCATCGCCCGGCGCGAGGGGCTGTGGGACGACCAGCGCTTTCGCGACCAGATCGCGCTGCTGGAGGTGGACGTGGTCGCGCTGGAGATGCTGGTGCTGCGCGTGCTGTCGATGGAAAAGAGCGGCAGGAACCCGCTCGACATCGCCGGCCTGCTGAAGATCAAGGGCAGCGAGATCCAGCAGCGCTACGCCGAGCTGATGATGCTCGCGGCCGGGCCGTTCGCGCTGCCGCTGATCCAGGAGGCGATGGACGCGGGCTGGCAGGGCGATTTCCCCGGCGGCGACGCCGGGCTGGCGCCGCTCGCTTCGACCTATTTCAACCTGCGCAAGACCACGATCTATGGCGGATCGAACGAAGTCCAGAGAAACATCGTCGCGCAGACAGTGCTCGGCTGATGCCGGCCACCGTCCGCGCCATGCGCGACAGGACTGCTCCCCCGCGCCCCCTCCGCGAGGGGGCTCCCGCAAGAGCTTCGCTGGCCATGAAGGCGCAGGGCGCCTCGTATGGCCGGCCACAGGAGAGATGTGATGGATTTTGATTTTTCGGATGACCAGGAACAACTGCGCGACGCGGTGCGCCGCTGGGTCGAGAAGGCCTATACGTTCGAGCGCCGCCGCGCCATCGTGGCGGCGGGCGGGTTCGACCGCGCGGCCTGGGGCGAGCTGGCCGAGCTGGGGTTGACGGCGCTCACCGTGCCCGAGGCGCACGGCGGCCTCGCGCAGGGCGCGGTCGACGCGATGGTGGCGATGGAAGAGCTCGGGCGCGGCATCGTGCTCGAGCCGCTGGCGCAGACCTTCGTCGCCAGCAGCGTGCTGGCGCGGCATGCCCCCGAGGCGCTGCAGGCCGAATGGCTGCCGCGCATCGCCGGCGGCGAGGCGCTGGTGGTGCTGGCGCAGCAGGAAAAGCGTGCGCGCTACCGGCTGGATGTTTGCGAGGCAAAAGCGGCTGCAGCGCCCGGTGGACATGCGGTAACAGCTACCAAAAGCATAGTTCCGGCGGGAGACCATGCCGACGCCTTCCTCGTGCCCGCGCAGCTCGACGGCCGCATCGCCCTGTTCCTGGTGCAGCGCGGCGCCAGCGGCGTGCGCACCCAGGGCTACGGCCTGCAGGACGGCGGCCGTGCGGCCGAGCTGCGGCTGGCGGACACCCCGGCCACGCTGGTCACGGCCGAGGGCCTGGCGGCGCTGGAGCTGGCGCAGGACGTGGGCATCGCCGCCACCTGCGCCTACGCGGTCGGCGTGATGGACCAGACGCTGCGCGCCACGGTCGAGTACATGAACCAGCGCAAGCAGTTTGGCGTCGCCATCGCCAGCTTCCAGGCGCTGCGCCACCGCGTGGCCGACATGAAGATGCAGCTGGAACTGGCGCGCTCGATGAGCTACTACGCCAGCCTCAAGCTCGGCGCCGCCCCCGACGAGCGCCGCCAGGCCCTCTCGCGCGCCAAGGTGCAGCTCGGGCAGTCGATGCGCTTCATCGGCCAGCAGGCGGTGCAGCTGCACGGCGGCATCGGCGTGACCGACGAATACATCGTTAGCCACTACTTCAAGACGCTCACGCAGCTCGAGATGACCTGGGGCGACACGCTGCACCACCTGGGCGAGGTGTCCGGCCGCATGCAGGAGGCGGCGGGCGTGTTTGCCTGACGGGCGCAATCTTGCTTTGGCCTTGGCCGCCCCCATCTGGGCGGCAATGGCGTCCCTTGGGGAACCTTTGGCGTCGTTGCCGTACCATAGCGCGGTACGCTGCATCCGAATGCCGCGCGCAAAGTTGAAAGAGGCCTGGTTTGAACGAAGTCATCACTACCGTCGTGCGCTGGAGCCTGCGCCTGCTCGTGGTCGCCATGGGTGCGGTGCTGTTCCTGAGCCTGCTCGTCGCCGCGGCGATCGTGGCGCTGGCGTGGGGCGTGCGCGCGCTGTGGGCGCGCCTGAGCGGGCAGCCCGCCACGCCCTGGGTGATGCGCATGGATCCGCGCCACGGCTGGAACACGGTCTACCGCAGCACCGCGCGCTGGACGGCGCACACCGCGGAGCAGGCGCGCAGCGCCGCCAGCCGCCGCCTCGACGTGACCGACGTGGAGCCGCGCGAAATCCACTGAACGAGCAAACGGCGCACGCGCAGCCGTACCAGGGGAGCCTGCCATGACAGCAGCCAGCACACCCGATGGCGTTCGCCGCCTGTTCGATGCGCAGTACCGGGCGAGCCGGGCGCAGCCCGACGTGCCGCTGGCGCTGCGCCGCGAGCGCCTGCTGCGCCTGCGCGCCTTGCTCGACGAGCACACGCCGCTGCTCACGGCCGCGGTGCAGGCCGATTTCGGCATGCGCTCGCCGCGCCTGACCGAGGTGGCCGACCTGTTCCTGCTGCGTGCGCAACTGGCGCACACGCTCAGGCACCTCGCGCGCTGGTGCCGTCCGCAGGGCGTGCGTACGCCGCTGTACCTGCGGCCCGCGCGGGCCTGGCTGCAGCGCCAGCCGCTGGGCGTGGTCGGCATCATCTCGCCGTGGAACTACCCGGTGCAGCTCGCGCTGGCGCCGGCCATCGGCGCGCTCGCGGCCGGCAACCGCGTGCTGCTCAAGCCGAGCGAGCTCACGCCGCATACCGCGGCGCAGCTCGCCACGCTGGTGGCCCAGTATTTCGCGCCGGACGAGTTCTGCGTGGTACAGGGCGATGCCGAGGTGGCCGCGCAGGTGGCCGCGCTGCCGCTCGACCACCTGGTTTTCACCGGCTCCACCGCCGTCGGGCGCAAGGTGGCGCAGGCCGCGGCGGCGAACCTCACGCCCACCACGCTGGAGCTGGGCGGCAAGTCGCCCGCCATCATCGATGCCGATTGCGACCTGGCGGATGCCGCGCGCAAGATCGCGCACGGCAAGCTGCTCAACGCCGGCCAGACCTGCATCGCTCCCGATTACCTGTTCGTGCCGCGCGGCAGCGAGGTGGCGTTCGCCGATGCCTACCGCGCCGCGGTGGCGCGGATGTTCCCCTGGTTCGAGGGCAACCCCGACTACGCCTCCATCATCACGCCGCGCCACCTGGCGCGCCTGCGCGACTTGCTGCAGCAGGCGCGCGAGCTGGGCGCCGACGTGCGGGAGCTCGAACCCGTGGCCGGCGCGCCCGCGCCGCCGCCGCAGAGCATCGGCGACGGCGTGGCGCGGCAGATGCGCCCGACGCTGGTGCTCGGCGCCACGCCCGCGATGCGGCTGATGCAGGAGGAGATCTTCGGCCCGGTGCTGCCGGTGCTCGGCTACGAGCATCTGGACGAGGTCGTCGCGCACATCAACGCGCACCCGCGGCCGCTCTCGCTGTACTGGTTCGGCCGCGGCGAAGCGGTGCGCGACGAGGTGCTCTCGCGCACCGTGAGCGGCGGCGTGACCGTGAACGACACGCTGCTGCACATCGCGCACGAGCGCCTGCCGTTCGGTGGCGTGGGCGACAGCGGCTGGGGCGCCTACCACGGCGAGCAGGGGTTCCTGCGTTTTTGCCACCAGAAGCCCGTGCTGGCGCAGTCGCGCTGGGGCGCCGGCAAGATGCTCTATCCGCCCTACGGCGCACGTTTCGACCGCGTGATGGCCCTGCTGCGGCGCCTGTTGTAGCGGCGCACCAACGCGCGGGGCGGTCTTGCCCGCCGCATTGCCGCCAGGCGCAAGGTGCATGCAAGCTTTTGCGCGAGAATTACGGGTTTTCCATTAGTCGTCGTCGTTGTTTTCCATGTCTCGCATTCAGGTACGCCCCGCCACGTTGCGCGATGCCAAGGCCATCGCCCAAGTCCACACCACCGCCGCGCTGCAGGCCTACAAGGGAGTGGTTCCCGAGGAACAGCTGCAGGCGATGTCGTCCGTCGAGAAGCGCCAGGCCTACTGGCGCGAGGCCATCTCGTACTGCGAGCCGCAGGTGCAGGTGGCGATCGACGGCGACAAGATCGTCGGCTTCGTCGGCTTCGACCGCTCGCGCGATCCCAAGACCCGGCCCACCACCGGCGAAATCTGGGCCATCTATGCCGTGCCCACGCACTGGGACCAGGGCGTCGGAGTGGCGCTGTGGGACGCCGCGCGCGACGGCCTGGCCGAAGAAGGCTGCACCACCGTCACCGCCTGGGTGCCGCTGCGCAACGAGCGCGCGCTGCGCTTTCACGAGGCGGCGGGCTTCAAGCGCGAGATGAGCACCGCCAAGACCGCCATCGTCGGCGGCGTGAAGATCGAGGAAGTGCGCTTGCAGCGCTCCGTGAATTAGAGCGCCTTGCGCCGTCAAACAAAGGGCTGGAGCCTGTTTTGATGGAGATCTTCAAGCGCCTGCCGCCGCCGCTTGCGCCTGAAAATCCGTCCGCCCCGGCACGCGTGCCAGCAGCCGCAGGTCCGCCCCCACCCGCTGCATCGCGTGCAGGTCGAGCCGCAGGCCCTCGGAGAGCGCCTGCAGCGGCCCCCAGCTCGCCAGCCCATGCGCGCCGCTGCCCAGCAGCAGGGGCGCCAGGTACAGCAGCAGTTCATCGACCAGCCCCTCGCGCAGGAACGAGCCGTTGAGCTTGTGGCCGGCCTCCAGGTGCAGCTCGTTCACGCCCCTCGCGCCCAGGTCGCGCAGCAGGGCGGGCAGGTCCACCTTGCCATTGGCATTGGGCAGCACGGTCACGGTCGCGCCGCGCTCCTGCAGCGCGCGGATGGCCGGTGCGTCGCCCTGCGCCGCGTAGATCCAGACCTGCCGGCCCGGCACCTCGAACAGGCGCGCGGCGACGGGCGTCTGCAGCCGGCTGTCCACCACCACCAGGTGCGGCTGGCGCGGCGTGGCGACCTCGCGCACGTCGAGCCGCGGGTCGTCCTCCAGCACCGTGCCCACGCCCGTCAGCACGGCGCAGGCGCGCGCGCGCCAGGCGTGGCCGTCGGCCCGTGCCTCGGGCGAAGTGATCCACTGGCTGGCGCCGTTGGCCAGCGCCGTCACGCCGTCGAGCGAGGCCGCCGCCTTCATCCGCACCCAGGGCGTGCCGCGCAGCATGCGGCTGAAGAAGCCGATGTTGAGCTCGCGCGACTGCTGCGCGCCCGGCCCCACTTCCACGGCCACGCCTGCCGCGCGCAGCCGGGCGAACCCCTGGCCGCCCACCAGCGGGTTGGGGTCGGCGATGCTGGCCACGACCCGCCCCAGGCCGGCCTGGATCAGCGCGTCGCAGCACGGCCCGGTGCGCCCCTGGTGCGCGCAGGGCTCCAGCGTCACGTAGGCCGTGGCGCCGCGCACGTCGTGGCCGCGGGCCGCCGCGTCGCGCAGCGCCATCACCTCGGCGTGCGGCCCGCCGGCCTGCTGGGTGAAGCCCTGGCCCAGCACCGTGCCATCGCCGGCCGCGATGACGCAGCCCACGCGCGGATTGGGGTTGGAAAGAAAAAGCGCCTGGGCGGCCAGCCCAAGCGCCTGGGTGATCAAGGGGTGCGGGTCGGTCATGGCGCTGCGATGGTAGCGCCCCACGTCCGCTTTTTATTGGTTCAACGAGGAATTTCGGGGAAGGCAGCCTTGATCTTTAGGAAAAAGTACTCCTCGTCACGGTAGCCGTAGGCCCGGCGCTTGATGACCTTGATGGTGTTGTCGATGCCCTCAAAGACGCTCGTGTTCAACTTCAAGTTCACTCCTCGCAGTGCATGACCTTGCTGACGGGCTTCAGATAGAGCGACAACGTCCGGCTCTCGCCCTCAGGCCAAACCCCACCCGTTCTAGCCGATAACCCATCCAGCAGCCCAACGCCTGCAGCGTCTTGCGATCCAGCATTCCCTCTCCTGACACTGGTCTTCTCCAGCGCCAGCATACGGAATGTGGCAACTCAGGCCCACGGAATTCTTCGAAGAACCTTTTTATTTGCCCCAGCAGTCGGCGGTCGTCGTACCGGTGCCGAGGTTGTCGTTGCCCCGCGTGCCAGTGTTCGTCAGGGTGTAGTCGCCGCATTTGTCGCCGGCCTGGGCACCCCGGCGTGTGGCAATCAGGGTATAGGCGGCTGGGCTGGCCATGCCGGTTTTGAAATCGATGGTGTAGCGCTTGCTCGTGTCGGCTGACCACGTGAGTGTGGCGGGCAGCGCGATGGGGTAGACGCCGGTGGCGGTGGATGCGCGCTCCAGCCACTGTTGCGCCTGCAGCAGCCCGGCGCGGGCGTCGGCCCGGTGGCCGCGGCGGACGTAATCCGCGTAGCTGGGGTAGGCCATCGCTCCGAGGATGGCGACGACGGCGACGACGATCATCAGCTCGATCAGCGTGAAGCCGCGCTGGCTCTGGTGTACGTTCACGATCATGGCCTGGCCTTTCATTTCACCTGGCGCCAGCTCGGGCGCAGCGATTGCTCCGGCATGCGCGCCAGGACGTCATCCGTGGGCTCCCCGGTCTTGCCGCTGTTCACACCCACGTCCTTGATACGCGTGCTGCTGGTCGTGATCATGTCGTGCGAGCCCGAGGACACCTGGCGGCGGGAAATGCCGGCGTCCGCTGCGTTGTAGAGGTTGTCGTTGTTGTAATCCACGAGCTGGATCGTCGGGCGCTTGCCATCCATGATGTTGATGAAGGTGCGGTACTGGCGTTCCCCGAGCACCGAGGTGGACGTGCAGTTCTCTTCGTCCGGATCGGCGGTGGAGCCTCGGGCCGGGACCTGCGAGTAGACGGACAGCAGGTTGCTGGCGTCGAAGAACTCCATGGGCTTGAGCAGGCGTTCGCCGACCGACGGGAGGTCGATGTACCAGCCGTTGTAATTGCTCCAGGTCACGGTCTTCAGGTCGTCGACCACGTCCACCGTGCCTCCCTTGCCGGCATCCACCTCGGTGAATTTCTGCTGCGCCAGCTTGGCCGTCGTCACGCCGGTGCCCAGGGGCGTCGGCACGGGGACACAGTCGGCTCCCGCGGGGCAGGTGCCGCCGCCCGGGTGCACCTGCAGGCGCTTGCCCAGGGTGGTGGTGATGATTTTGTACCTCGTGTTGTCGAGCACGGAGTAGAGGGATTGCACGTCGTTGTTCTCGGCATCGCCGGTGGCGACGTTGCGGCCGGTGCCGAAGGCGACCATCATGCCGCCGACCGCGACGGTCTTGGCGGACGGGCCGGTGCCGATCTGCTGCATCCGGTCGTTGGCGCGCACCGTCGGCGCCGCGGTGATCGGCTGGATCTTGGAGCGGGCGCTGGAGCCCAGCGACGCGGGCCCTTGCGCGGTAAAGAGCGGCGAACCGCCGAACGCGACGTTCCATGTGCTGTCGTCGATGCTGGTCAGGTCGAACTTCCACAGGTTGCCCAGGTTGTCGCCCGCGTACACCACGTCGGTGCGGCCGTCGCCGTTGAGGTCCGCGAGGCGCGGCGCCGCCAGGCCGTTGTCCTTGGCGTTGCCCGAGCCCGGGGCGTCCGTGGTGGCGGCGATGCGCCTGAGCTCCTTGGCGCCGTCGAGGTATTGCACCAGCAGCACCGGCCGCTGGTTGATGCTGTTGTAGCCGTTGCCGAGCACCACGGCCCAGCGGTTGTTGTTCATGCGCGTGATCTGCGTGGTGCGCAGCGGGTTGTTTTCATCGAGCACCGGGCGCGCGGTGATGAAGCCGATGTCCTTGGCTTCGTTCCACTCCTGGTTGCAGGCTGCCTTTTGCGCGGTGTTCAGCCCGGTGACGCAGTCGGGCGTGGCGTCGGCCGCGTTGCGCGTGCGGTCCATCAGCACCAGGCTGGCGGCGTTGGCTTCGCTGAATGCCGGCGTGGAGCCGTAGCCATCGGGGTTGGTCACGTCGAGCACGAAATAGCCGCGCCCGCCGGCGCCCAGCGTGCCGATCAGCACCGTGCGCCAGTCCGGCGCGTACGTCGCGGTGTAGCCGGGGGCGTCCGGGTCCTGCACGCCCGAGCCCATGTCCACGTCGCCGGTCATGGGCGACCCGTCGGCGAGGAAGACGTGGTGCTTGTTGAAATCGGGGTCGGTGAACAGCCTGACGCTGGGAATCGCGCCCTTGGGCACGTAGGCGATCTTCTCGCTGCCGTCGAGCGCGGAAAAACCGTGCAGCATGCCGTCGTTGGCGCCGGTGTAGATCATCGGCGTGCGTCCGCTGGGGTCGGTGACCTTGTCCCGGCTCTTGTTGGCCAGCGTGAACGCCTTGTAGCCGCGCAGGGGGTAGTTGCTCGACGGCGTGCCGGTGAACCAGACGACCGAGGTGATGATGTCGCCCTGGCGCGAGCTGCGCTGGCGCAGCGGCTTGGTGGGGGAGTAGCCCGTGGTGTCGGAGCCTTCCATGCCGCGCTCGCCGCGCACGTAGTTCAGCCGCGCCTGGCCCATGGCGGCGCCCTGGTCGGTGCCGCTGCTGTCCTTCTGCAGCCAGAGCGTTTGCGTGGGGGTGAGGCTGGTCCACTTGAACGGGACGCCGCCCTGCGGCGTGCCGGAAGTTCCCAGGGTGTCGTTGAAGCCCAGGATCAGGCGGCTGCTGAGGTCGCTCAGGGCGTCGAGCTTGTCGGCCGTGTTCTGTCCGCCCCAGCCGGGGTTGGAGACGATCGAGCCATCGGTCTTGAACGTTTCGGACGCAATGGAGCCTTTCCACTGGTTTTTCGGGTCGTAGGACGCCGTGAAGCGGTAGACGTCGGTTCTGGAAACGTTGGAGCCGCTGGTGGCGCTGGCCACCGGCGAGCCCGTGTACGAGCTGTTGATCTTGCCGATGATTTCGCGGAAGGCTTTTTCCAGGTCTTCGCCCTTGTTCACGGCATAGAAGCGCCCGCGGCCGTTGAGCGCGGCGTGCCACAGGTCCAGTGCCCGCACGTTTTCCGAACCCATGGCGGGCCAGGACTGGGTGCCGGTCACGAGGTCGAGAAAGCTGTTGTCGTAGCCGAACGGGCTTTGCGCGCTCGGGCCGGTGATCGTGGAGGCGCCCGGCCAGGTGGTGGCATCGCTGCTGGCGCCGATGGTGTAGGTGACCATGTGCGGCCAGGTGGCGGGGTTGTAGCGCGGGTTCCAGTAGCGCTCGAGGATCGCGTCCTTGCCGGCGCTGTCCTTGCCGAAGTTCTCGGTGGTGGGCGCCGTCAGGTAGTCGGTGGCCGGCTGCATGGTGCCGGTCATGCTCGACGCGAAGGACGGCGGCGTGGCCCAGCTGTAGAACGCCCAGTCGGCCAGCGTGTTGCTCGTGCCGTCGCGGTACAGGCGGACCTTGCCGACCTGCGCGTTGCCGGCGCTGCCGGGGTATGTGGTGCCGTCGGGCAGCGTGGTGTCGACGCCGTCCTTCTGGCCGCCGGTGGCGGCGCTGTTCCAGCGGCCGTCGGTCATCAGGATGTGGTAGCTGCGGCGGCACGCGAGGTAGGGCGCGCCCTTGGTTCCCGGCTCCGAGGCCCACGGGCTGTTGACGCCCAGGGGCTGGCGCATGTAGCCGTCGGCCTGCTCGAACATCCAGTGCGCCGGCGTGTTGTTGCTGGGCGTGAGCTTGTTGACGAAGGCGAGGAAGTCGGCACGGTGCGTGGCGTCGAGCGGCTTCATCGAGTTCACGCCCGAGCTTGCGCTGTCGACGCTCGTCGCGCCCGCGTAGGAGGATTTCTTCGGCCCGACGCCGGGCGAGTTGCCGTTGTTCCACATGCTTTGCCAGGCCAGGCGGATCTTGTTGTCGGGCAGCAGGGTGGTGTCGTTGAAGATCTGCGCCAGCGCGTACTTGAGGATGTTCATCCGCGGCGCGGCGGGGTTCCAGCTGCCATCGGGGTTGGGCGTCTTGATGCTGGAGTCGATACCGCCGGAGGACGACCTGTCCAGCCGGTAGTTCATGCTCCCTGAATCGTCGATGGAAATGATCAGGTTGGGGCGCACGTAGGGCTCGATCGTGCCCGGGGGCGACTGCGCGAGGTCCAGCGCCCAGGAGCCGCAGGGTGCGAGCGCGGCGCTGGCGGCCAGGGCAAGCAGGGTCTTGCGGCCGCGCGGGCCGATGGCAGACTGGCGGGGCATGGCGTGCTCCTCGGGGGTTCTGGGTTTCATGGCTGAATGTGGCTCTGTGGCTTGCGGTAGAAGCGCAGGGCGCTACCGGTTGAATAGCGAATCCGTTCAATCCTTGAGCTTTTGCCGCGCATAGGTCTGCTGCAGTACGACCAGGGTGCCGGGCTTGCGGCCATACGCCAGTGCGGTGATCCGATAGACGACGTTGGGCACCATGTGCAGCGCCAGCGTGTTGTTGGAACCTGTGATGAGGCCCGAGCTCTTGCTGCTTTCGTCGTAGGGCAGTACCTCGATCCAGTACCAGCCACCTTCGTTGGCTGCAGTCGCGGCATCCCACTGCAACAAGGGGTTGACCGGCCCTGCGGCGGAATCGTGGATGGCACCGGTGTACTCGCCATAGCGGGCGCCGGTGTCCGTGGCTGCCATCTGCGTCAAGGTTGTTCCCAGCGCCGCGTTGCTGTTGTTCCAGAAGTCCGTCGGGCCGGTGCGTTTGGCGCACAGACCATTCTGGCAAGCAGTTGGCACGACCGTTTCCAGATACGCCAGAAGTGTTCCCACGCCCGAACCTTCCAAGGGTATCTGGGCAATGGCGTGCAAGTCGTTGCGGCAGATCTTTGGATTGCTCGGATCCGATGTACATCCAAGTCCGTCGGAGCGTTCTCCGCGAATGTCCAGCTCGGCGTCTTGCAGCAGTGCCTGTGCCGCCTCGAACGCGCGCTGGTAGTCGGCGTCGTTGCCCACCACGAGTTCGTTGAACAGCGCGGTGCGCGAGGCCCACAGTGCCAGCAGCATGGCGAGCATCACGAACACGAGCACGACGAACAAAGCGACCCCGCGCTGGTGCTGACCTGGGTGTACAAGCGTGCGTTGCATGAAAAGGTCCGATATGTGCGATCAGAGGGCTGGGGCGATCAGGCCCTGGCTGCGCAACTGGAAGACGTTGCGGAAAAGGAGGTGCATGCGGTTATGGCGCGCGCCGGCCAGTGCCGTGATGTCCACGGGCGTACCGTCGCAACTGGTGTAGCTTTGGCCAGCCGGCAGGTCGATGGCTTCGTCGCCGTAGAGCACCAGGCAGACTTCGACAGCCTGCACCTGCGCCCAATCGCTCACCGCCGTCGCCGAAACGTATTGCACGGTGGGATTGCCCAGCGTGGCGGGTGCGTTCGCACTTTGCACCAGGTACCGAACCTGGAGTTCGGCAACGTGATCGATGATCGGCTGCTCCCCGGCCCCTCCGAGAGCGGGGAAGCTCGCTTCGGCGCCAGCGCAACGGAGCCTGTCGCCGCGCAGTGCGAAGTTGCTTTGGATCAATGTGGGGCTGGGTTGGTTGCCCAGGCAGTCGCGTGCCAGCGACTGCGTGGCGATCCCGGTCCCTGTGGGGGGCTTGAAGAGTGGTTCCTCGTAGTTGCGGTAGCCGACCGTCAGGGCATATTCGGTCGCGGATGGGACATCCTTGCCACCGAGGAGGTTGGCGGCGACGCCGAGGTCGAAATCGCCATTCTTGACTTCGAATCCGACAGGCGCATCCGCCGCGTTGACAGCCGAGCTCCCCGTCGGGTTGGGGTTGAGAAACAGCGAGCTTCCCTGGCGCAGTTGCAACCCAATGACGCGCATGGCGTAAGCGGCCTGCTGCTGGATGTTGCTGGCGTCGCTTACGGTGCCTGAAATACCGCGCGAGACCATGAGCGCGCCCATGGCGACAGCGATGATCAGCAGCCCGATGGCGACGCCTACCATCAGTTCGACCAGCGTTACGCCGCGCTGGTGTGCCGCACGGTTGCCAGTCACGAACACTGCCTTGCCGTGGACTGTTCCAGTGCGGGTGCCGTCTGGCGAGGGGAGGAGCAAGGTCATGGTTATGGCCCGGGGCAGTAGAAGAGTTTGATGGCCCCACCAGGGAAATAGGGCGCGCAGCGTGCGATGACGGGTATGTACTGGAGGTGACAGGTGAAATCCGGGGGGCAGGCATTGGCGGCGTTGGTACCATCGCTCAGGCTGCCATCTTTCGCGCGCACTTTCGTGGCGTCGATGTCGTCCTTGTAGGCCCCGCTGGTGTCGCGCTCGTTCTCACGCCATGCGACCATCACCCCCAGCAAGCGGCGGTTGTCGGCTGCGCCGCTTTCGCCGGGCGCGATGAATAGGTTTGCTTGGCCGAGTGGCAAAGCCTCCCTGACCGATTCTTTCCAGACGGCGATGTCGCGGGTTGCCAGTGCCGCGCGATCGCAAGCCGCACTCTCGCACGCGCCGGGCACGGGCGGTGGGTTGCTCGCGAACCCCGAAGCGTAGCTGCCCAATGCTTCAAGGGCGTTGGGGTTGGTGGTGAGCCGCTCGCCTAGATCTTCGATCAGGCGGACGGCCTGCGCCCTTCGCACGCTCGTTTGCGTGTCGGTCAGGGTTCGCATCTGTATACCGACGACGCCCAAGATGCCCAATGCGGCAACTACCAGCGCCACTATCGACTCGATCAGGGTGAAGCCGCGCTGCCTTGAAAATGTAGGGGGAGTCAGCTGGTGCATGGGATCTCCGCAGGAAGAATGACGCGCACGCGGCCGCCGGAGCTCATGCAGACCCCTCGCGCGGCGACGTCGGTCGTGGATTTGCCTTCGGGGACGAGGCTGAATCCGACGAAGGGGCCGGAGACGGCGCCCCAGCGGTTGAGCTTGATGCTCGCCCCGCTGCTCGTGCGGGTAACCTCGATCCTGGCTGGCGCGTCGAAGCGTTGCAGGACTTCGCTGGCCTGGCAGCTGCCATTGCCATTGGCATCGTTGCACACCTGCCAGCCGCGGCCCCAATCCGCCGTCGTGCTGCCATTGGGCAGCTTCTCGACCAACACGTTGCCGCCGCGTTTGATGGCTTCCGAGCGCGCGAAATACAAGGCCGATTGCAGACCTTCGACGGCCTGGCGCACGCGCCAGCGTTCGAGGATCGGGTTGAAGCTCGGCGCCGCCAGGGCCATCAGCACCGCGAGCACCGCGACGGTCACCATCAATTCGATGGCGGTGAAGCCGCGCACGGCGCGATGGGGCGGTCTG
>CAUJIM010000081.1 GCA_963205335.1 Pseudomonadota bacterium | reverse complement strand
CTGGAAAAGAAAAAGAAGAAGGAAGAAAAATTGAAGCGCAAACTCGCCAAGGGTTCCGCGCCGGATGTCCCGGAGGGCGAGTCTGCCCCTGAGTCCGAGGCGCCTGCGGCCGCCGATACCGGGGCGCCGGCAGACAACGCTTGACTGCCGGGTCTCGGCCCCGCCTCCCTTGCGCTTGAGGGGCGCCTGCTGCGGGCGGGCGCCGTCTCCTTCACAATACAGCCCGCCTGAAACCGTGCGCGCCGCATGGGGCCGCAGCCCGGTGCGGTTGCCGGCTGCGGGCCGCCGCGCAAGCAGGTGACTGCCATGATGGAAAAACACTACCTCACGCCGCTGTTCGCGCCGGGTTCGGTCGTCGTCTTCGCGGGCGACCGCGACGCGCCGGAGTCGCTCACGCCGCAGGCGCGCGCGCTGCACGAGGCGCTGCAGGCGCAGCGCTTCGCGGGCACGCTGCAGTACCTGGACGTGCATACCAGCGGCACGCTGGCCGACCTGGCGCAGACGCGGGCCGATCTGGCGGTGATTGCGCTGCCCGCCGAGGACGTGGCGGCAGCGCTGGCCGTGGTGGGGCGCATTCGCTGCCGCTCGGCGCTGGTGCTCTCCAGCGGCGTGGAGGCGCCGCTGGCGGCGCAGTGGCGCAAGGTGGCGCGGCGCGAGGGCATCTACCTGCTCGGGCCCAATTCGCTGGGGCTGCAGCGGCCGTCGCTCAAGCTCAACGCCAGCAGCGTGGGGCCGCTGGCGCGCGAGGGCTCGCTCGGACTGATCTGCCAGTCGGGCGCCCTGGCGGCGTCGATGCTCGACTGGGCGGTGAACAACGGCGTGGGCTTCTCCAGCGTGGTCTCGCTCGGGCCGCACACCGATTTCGGGCTCAACGAGGCGCTGGATTTCCTGGCGCACGACTCGCACACGCACAGCATCGCGGTCTACATGGAGGGCATCCAGAACGCGCGCGGCTTCATGAGCGCGCTGCGCTCGGCGGCGTTCGCCAAGCCGGTGGTGGTGCTCAAGGCCGGGCGCAAGAGCGCGGGCAACGCGGCGGCGCAGACGCACAGCGGTGCCATCGTCGGCAGCGACGAGGTGTTCGACGCGGTGCTGCGCCGCGCGGGCGCGGTGCGCGTGCGCTCGTTCGTGGCGCTGTTCTCGGCGGTGAAGTGCCTGGCCTCGCGCTACCGCCCCACGGGCAACCGCCTGTGCGTCATCACCAACGGCGGCGGGCCGGGCGTGCTGGCGGCCGACTGGGGCAACGAGATCGGGCTGGAGCTCGCGCGGCTGTCCGAGCAGACGGTGGCGGAGCTCGCGCCGCAACTGCCGCCGCTGGCATCGCTGCGCGAGCTGGTCGACCTGTCGGAAGAGGCCGGCCCGGCGCATTACGAGCGGGCGCTGGGCGCAGCCTTCCAGGACCGGCAGGTCGACGGCGTGCTGGTGATCTACTCGCCCAAGGCCGACGCCGACGCGGCGGCCGTGGCGCGGGTGACGGCCGAGGCGCGGCTCAAGGCCAACAAGCCGCTGCTCACCTGCTGGATGGGCGATGCGTCGGTGGCGTCGGCCCGCGAGGTGCTGCGCGCGGCGCAGATCCCGACCTTCCGCACGCCCGAGGCCGCGGTGGGGGCGTTCGGCAACATCGCCTCCTACCACCAGAACCAGCAGCTCCTGCAGCAGACGCCCGCGCCCCTGACCGCGCTGGCCAAGCCGGACATCGAGGGCGCGCGCCTGGTGATCGAGAGCGTTCTGGCCGAGCGCCGCCACGTCCTGACCGAGATGGAGTCGAAGACGCTGCTCGCGGCATTCCACATCCCGGTCACCAATACGCTGCTGGCGCGCAGCGGCCACGAGGCGATGATGATCGCCACGCAGCTGGGCTTTCCGGTCGCGCTCAAGATCGACTCGCCCGAGGTGGTGCACAAGTCCGACGTCGGCGGCGTGGTGCTCAACGTGCAAACCGGCGCCGCCGCGCGCGATGCCTACGACGAGATGGTGCAGCGCGTGGCGCGCCTGCAGCCGGGCGTGCGCATCAACGGCGTGACGGTGCAGAAGATGGCGCGCGCGCGCCGCGGGCGCGAGGTGTGCATCGGCCTGTTGACCGACGAACCCTTCGGGCCGGTGATCACCTTCGGCGCGGGCGGCAACATGATCGAGCTGATCCGCGACCGCGCGATGGAGCTGCCGCCGCTCAACCAGTTCCTGGCGCGGCGCCTGATCCAGCGCTCGCGCGTCGCCGAGACGCTGGGCGAGTGGCGCGGCGCCCCCGCGGTGCAGCTGGAGCGGCTCGAGCAGCTGCTGCTGCGCGTCTCCGAGATGGTGTGCGCGCTGCCGCAGCTGCGCGAGGTGGACATCAACCCCATCATCGCCGATGAGCACGGCGCGGTCGCCGTCGATGCGCGCGTGGTGGTCCAGGAGGTGCCCGCGGCCGGCGGCGGCGAAGGCAAGGGCGGCGCCTACTACGGGCACCTGGCGATCCTGCCTTACCCCGAGCGCTACGAGCAGGTCTGGCCGCTGCAGGGCGGCGGCGAATACCTGGTGCGCCCGATCCGCCCGGACGACGCGCAGATGATCCAGCGCGTGGTGCGCGAGCTCTCGCCCGAGAGCCGCTACTTCCGCTTCGTCTCGCCGATGTCGGAGCTGCCCAACGCGCTGCTGGCGCGCTTCACGCTGATCGACTACGACCGCGAGATGGCGCTGGTGGCGGTGCTGCGCGAGCGCAGCGTGGATGCCGAGGGTGAGGTGAGCCAGAGCGAGCGCATCATCGGTGTCTCGCGCTACGTGGCCAACCCCGACCACACGAGCTGCGAGTTCGCGCTGGTGGTGGCCGATGATTTCGCCAACCGCGGCGTCGGCGGGCGCCTGATGCTTGCCATCATGGACGTGGCGCGCGAGCGCGGCCTGTCGGAGATGCAGGGCCTGGTGCTCACGAGCAACGTCAGGATGCTCAAGCTGATGCGCCGCATCGGCTTCGAGGTGCGCTCCTGCGACGACGACCTGGAGTTCAAGCTCGTCACGCACCCGCTGTAGCGCGTGGCGTGCGGCGCCACTCAGGCGGGTGGCCCATCGGCCAGGCGCTCGCGCGCGAACTGGCGGAACAGTTGCAATGACGGCGCTTCGGTGCGTCCGGCCAGCGTCACCATGGCGAAGCGCGCCGCCACCGCTACCGGCGCGCCGATGTCCAGCTCCACCATCCGGTGCGCGTTGACGCTGGCGCGCGTCGCCGCCACGATGCACAGCACCACGGCGTCGGACGCGAGCGCCACGTCGATCAGGCTGGCGACGTCGTCGCAGCGCAGCGTCACCGCGTGCAGCGGGTCGGCCTGCGGGCCGAAACGGCCGACCAGGCCGCGCGCCACCTCGTCGCTCAGCGGCGTGCTGGCCAGCGGGTAGGCAGCGATCGCCTGGAACGACAGCGGCCCGGCGCGTCCGGCGAGCGGGTGGCCGGCGCGGCAGAGAAAGCCACCGCGCATCTCGCCCAGGGTCTCGATCACCAGGTCCGGCGCGGGTGTCAGGCGCCGCTCGTCGATCACCAGCGCGTCCAGCGTGCGCTCGCGTAGCTGGATCAGCTGCAGCTCGGTGGCGCCGGGCGAAACCGACACGCGCACCGCCGGATGGTGGCGCGCCATGTGGATCAGGAAGGGCCGCATCAGCATCACCCCCGGGCCGGAACCGAGCCCGACCTTGATCGAGCCCAGTTCGCCCAGGCGCAGCAGTTCGGCGCTGCGCCGCAGCTCGGCCGCCTCCAGCACCATGCGCCGTGCGCGTGCCGCTACTGCCTGGCCCAGCGGCGTGAGCTCGTTGCGCTTGCCGGTGCGGTCGATCAGGCGGGCGCCCAGGTCGTCTTCCAGTGCCTGGATGCTGCGGCTGAGCGCCGATTGCGTCAGGTGCTGGCGCTCGGCGGCGCGGCTGAACGAGCCGGTATCGGCCAGGGCGAGCAGGTGCTCCAGGTGCCGCAGGTTCATGAAAATGAGTTTATCGAATCATTATTAGAATAATTATTCATTGGACACATGAAAATGTGCAACCTACGATGATCTGGTGCACTGCGGTATGCACCGATTTCATCAACCACGGAGACAAGATTCCCATGAACATGTTGCGCAAATGCATGGCCCTGCTGGCGGGCCTGCTGCTGGCCGGCAGCGCCCTGGCCCAGGCCGGCAAGGTCGTTTCCCTGATGGTTCCGTACCCGGCCGGCGGCCCGTCGGACGCGCTGGCACGTGCGTTCAACGTGCCGCTGGGCAAGGCGCTGGGCCAGCAGGTCATCGTCGAGAACCTGGGCGGCGCGACCGGTGCGATCGCGGCGCAGAAAGTGCTGTCGACCCCCGCGGACGGCCACTACCTTTTCCAGGGGTCGCCCAACGAGGCGATCCTGGCGCCGCTGGTGAACGCCGCCGTCCGGTTCAAGACCGAGGACTTCCGCCTGGTGCATCCGCTGTCGACCAACGACAT
The DNA here is from genome assembly GCA_963205335.1 of Pseudomonadota bacterium. Taxonomy (GTDB): domain Bacteria; phylum Pseudomonadota; class Gammaproteobacteria; order Burkholderiales; family Burkholderiaceae_C; genus Comamonas_C. The sequence goes on along the minus strand of CAUJIM010000081.1, from coordinate 30,421 downwards.
GGTGATCGTGGCACGCAAGGATCTGCCTGCCAGCAACGTCGACGAATTGATCGCGCTGGCGCGCAAGACCGGCGACAAGCCGCTGTCCTACGGCAGCGTGGGCGTGGGCTCGCTCTACCACCTGATCGTCGAGGACATCCAGCACCGCAAGGGCGTGAAGTTCATCCACGCGCCGTACAAGGGCAACGCGCCGCTGCTGCAGGACATGGGCGGCGGCGCGGTCGATTTCGCCGTGCTGGTGTACAGCGCGGGCATGGGAGCGCTGGTCGACCAGGGGCGCCTGAAGCTGCTCGGGCAGCTCGGTGCGCAGCGTTCGGAGCAGCTCAGGAACGTGCCCGCCGTGGGCGAAGGCAAGGAACTCCCGGGCTACGCCAACCAGATCTGGGCCGGGCTCATGGTACCCAGGGCCACGCCCGAGCCGGTGGTGGAGCAGCTGCACAAGGCCATCCAGACCGCCCTCAAGGACCCGCAGGTGCGCACCGCTTTTGAGGCCCAGTCGGGCCACGTGGCGCAGCCCATGGGCCTGAAGGAGGCCGCCGACTTCTTCGCCGCGGAGACCGCGCGCTACCGCGAGATCGCCCGGGCCATCGATCTGCAGCCGCAGTGAGGCCGGCATGAGCGCGCCGCTGCTTGCAACGATGCGGGCGCAGGCCGATGAGTTCATCGCCCTGCGCCGCGACATCCACCAGCACCCGGAGCTGGCGTTCGACGAACACCGCACCGCCGCACTGGTGGCCGACCGGCTGCGCGCCTGGGGCTACCAGGTGCAGACCGGCATCGGCGGCACCGGCGTGGTCGGCCAGCTGGTGCGCGGCCAGGGGCGCCGCCGCCTGGGCCTGCGCGCCGACATGGACGCGCTGCCGATCGACGAGGCCACGGGCCTGGCCTGGGCCAGCCGCCACGCGGGCGTGATGCACGCCTGCGGCCACGATGGCCACACGGCGATGCTGCTGGCCGCGGCCAGGCACCTGGCGGAGCGGGGGCGCTTCGACGGCACGCTGACGCTGATCTTCCAGCCCGCCGAGGAGGGTGGCGGCGGTGCGCTGCGCATGATCCAGGATGGCCTGTTCGAGCGCTACCCGGTGGACGCGGTGTTCGCCATGCACAACATGCCGGGCGTCGCGCAGGGGCGCCTGGTGCTGCGCGAGGGGCCGGCGATGGCGTCGTCGGACTACGCCACCGTCACGCTCACCGGCGTCGGTGGCCACGGCGCGATGCCGCACCGCGCGTGCGACCCCATCGTCGCGGCCGCGGGTATCGTCATGGCGCTGCAGACCATCGTGGCGCGCAACGTCGATCCGCTGCAGGCCGCGGTGGTCACCGTGGGCGCGCTCCACGCTGGCCGGGCGAACAACGTGATCGCCCAGACCGCGACGCTGGAGCTGAGCGTGCGCGCGCTCGACCGCGAGGTGCGCCGGCTGCTCGAGCAGCGCATCAGGGCGCTGGTGGCGGCGCAGGCCGAGAGCTTCGGTGTGAGCGCGCGCATCGACTGGCGCGAGGGCTATGCGGTGCTGGTCAACAGCGCCAGGGAAACCGCGTTCGCCCGCGAGGTGGCGCTCGAACTCTTGGGTGCCGAACAGGTCACGCTGCAGGGCCCGGCGGTGCCGGGCAGCGAGGACTTCGCCTTCATGCTCGAAAAAGTGCCCGGCAGCTACCTGTTCATCGGCAACGGCGAGGGCGATCACGCCGGCGCCTGCATGGTGCACAACCCGGGCTACGACTTCAACGACGCCAACCTGCCCGTCGGCGCCGCCTACTGGATCCTGCTGGCCGAGCGCTTCCTGGTATAGCGCGCGTCGCGCGGCTCAGCGGTAGCTGGCGAACACCCGCGTGGCCACGTCGCCGGGCTGCTTGCCGCGGGTGACCAGCAGCACGTCGAATGGATCCCTGCGCCCCTGGTAGGCCGGGCCGTCCATGCCGGGGCTGCCCACCGGCATGCCGGGCACCGCCAGGCCCAGCGCCTGCGGCCTTTCCTTCAGGAGCCGCTGCACGTCGGTGGCGGGCACGTGGCCCTCGACCAGGTAGCCGCCGACCAGCGCGGTGTGGCACGAGCCCAGCCGCATCGGCAGGCCCAGGCGCGCCCGGGCGCCGGTGTTGCCATTGTCGTGCAGCCTGAAGGCGAAGCCGTTGCGCTGCATGTGCGCGATCCAGTCCTTGCAGCAGCCGCAGTCCGGGTCTTTCCAGACTTCGACCAGGGGCCTGGCGGGCGTGGCCGCCCAGGCGGGAAGCGTGGCTGCGCCCGTCGCGAGCAGGGCGAGTGCCTGGCGGCGCGTGGCGGCGGTGGGGATGTGGTTTTTCATCATTGAAAATGGGCTTTGCGCTTATCCATAAAGCGCAAACAGCTACTGGTTTGATAGTGATATGGGGGTATGTGGGTCTCATGTCCTTGGGGTGGCGCGGCTTCAGAGGGTTCCCGTGCGCCGCAGCCGCAAACCGTTGGCCACGACCAGCAGGCTCACACCCATGTCGGCGGCCACGGCCATCCACATCGTCGCCACGCCGGCGACGGCGAGCAGGCAGAACGCGGCCTTCACCGCCAGCGCGGCGCCGATGTTCTGCCACAGCACGCGGTGCGCGCGGCGCGACAGGCGCACGGTGTCGGCGATGCGGCGCAGGTCGTCGTTCATCAGCACCACGTCGGCGGTTTCCATCGCCATGCCGGTGGCGTGCGCGCCGCCCATGGCGAAGCCCAGGTCGCTGCGGGCGAGCGCGGGGGCGTCGTTGATGCCGTCGCCCACCATCGCGACCCGGCCGCGCGCGTCCTGGAGCTGGGCGAGGGCCGCGAGCTTGTCCTCGGGCAGCAGGCCGCCGCGCGCGTCGGCGATGCCGGCCTGCGCGGCGATGGCGCGCACCGTGGCCGCGTTGTCGCCGCTGAGCACCACCGGGTGCAGGCCGAGCTTCTGGAGCTGCGCGACGGCCTGCGCGGCATGGGGGCGCAGCGGGTCGGCCACGGCGAACAGGCCGTGCACGCGGTGCTCGTCCATCAGCAGCGTGAGCGAGCGCCCCTGCGCCTCGTGCTCGGCCAGCAGTGCCTGCAGCGGCGCGTCGAGCAGCCCGCGCTCGCGCGCCAGGCGGGCGTTGCCCAGCGCCCAGCGCGCGCCGTCGTCCAGCGTGCCCTGCACGCCGCGGCCGGGCAGGGCGGTGAAGTCCCGCACCTCGCGCGCCGCGCCTGCCGGCAGCCCGGCGGCGATGGCGCGCGAGACCGGGTGGTCCGAGCGGCTCGCCAGCAGCCACGCCCGCTGCGCCGCGTGCCGTGCGTCGCTGCCCGCCAGCGCCTGCCAGTGCGCCAGCGCGGGCTGGCCGGTGGTGAGCGTGCCGGTCTTGTCCAGCGCGACGGCGCGCAGCCCGCGCGCCGCCTCCAGCGCGCCGCCGCCCTTGATCAGGATGCCGCGGCGCGCGGCGGCGGTGAGCGCGCTCACCACGGTGACCGGCGTGGAGATTACCAGCGCACAGGGGCAGGCGATCACCAGCAGCGCCAGGGCCTCGTAGGCCGCGTGCCGCCAGGTCCAGCCCATGAGGAGCGGCGCGGCCGCCGCCAGCAGCAGCGCGAGCGCGAAGACGATGGGCGTGTAGACGGCGGCGAAGCGGTCGACGAAGCGCTGCGTCGGCGCGCGGCTGGCCTGCGCCTGCTCGACCGCGTGCACGATGCGCGCCAGCAGCGTGCTGCCGGGCGGCGCGTCCACGCGCATCACCAGCTCGCCCTGCTGGTTGATGCTGCCGGCGTAGAGCGGGTCGCCCGGCGCCTTGTCGGCCGGCTGGCTCTCGCCGGTGATCGGTGCCTGGTCCACGCTGCCCGTGCCCCGGGCGACGGTGCCGTCGAGCGGCACGCGCGCGCCCGGCGCGATGCGCACCAGCGCGCCCAGCGGCACCTGCGCCGCCGCCTGGCGCCGCACCGCGCCGTCGGCCTGCAGCACGTCGGCGGTCTCGGGCGCGAGGTTGAGCAGGCCGCGGATCGCGTGGCGCGCCCGGTCCATCGCGCCGTGCTCGATGCGCTCGGCCGCCACGTACAGCGCCATCACCATCGCGGCCTCGGGCCACTGGCCGATCAGCACCGCGCCGGTGACGGCCACGGTCATCAGGGCGCTGATGCCCAGGCGCAGGCGCGAAAGGTCCCGCAGCCCGGCGCGGTACACGCCGAGCCCGGCCAGCGCGATCGAGACCACGGCCAGCAGCATGCCGGGCCCGTCCCGCCCCAGGGCGTGCGCGGCCTCGGCGCCGGTGGCGCACAGCAGCGCCAGCGCGATGCGGGGCCAGCCGGGCAGCAGGCCGTGCGCGTGTCCGTGCCCGCTCTGGCCGTGGCTGTCGGCGCCGCAGGGCGCGCAGGCGGCGCCGGCCTGGTGCGCCGCGTGGGCGTGGCCTTCGTGCGTGTGCGGATGGGCGTGGCTGGCGTGGTTCATGCCATGATTGAAAACCTTGAAGCCACTTGAAAGTCAAGCATGAGCGTGCCCGGTCCCCGCCATCGCATCGGCGAAGCCGCGCGCCTGTCGGGCGTGTCGGCCGCCAACATCCGCTACTACGAGAAGGAAGGGCTGCTCGCGCAGGGCGCGCGCGGCGAGAACAGCTATCGCCTCTACAGCGACGCCGAGGTGCACCGGCTGCGCTTCGTGCGCCTGTGCCGGGCGATGGACATGTCGCTCGGCGAGGTGCGCGCGCTGCTCGCGCTCGACGTGCACGGCGCGGGCACCGACCATGCCGCCTGCGCCACGCTGGACGAGCACCTGGCGCACGTGCGCACCCGCCTGCAGGAGCTGCGCGTGCTCGAGCGCGAACTCAAAAGCCTGCGCGGGCGCTGCGACGGCACCGGCGACGCCTGCCACGTGATCGAGGCGCTGCACGCGCGCGCCGATACCGAGCCAGTGCCGCCCCCGCTGCCGCTGGCGCGACGCCATGTGTGATCGGAGTTACCAAATCAATAGCTGCCAGCGCTTGCTGATAGGGCGTTACAGGCTGTTTTTACTTGTAAATACGGCGGCTTCCGTATGATGCCTGCATGAACGCACTCGCGGCCGCCACTCCCGTGCTCGAACGCTTCTGGCGCGCCGCGCGGCGCCGGGCGCTGGCGTGGTGGCGCATCGTCGACCTGGGCGCGGTGGTGCTGGTGCTGCTGCTCTCGCCGTCGAGCTGGCACGGCGTGGCGCGCCGGCGGCTGGCGCGCCAGATCGTGGGCGACACCCTGCCCATCCTGCCGGGTTTCACCGCGCTGGCGGCGCTCATCAGCCTGGTGCTGACGCGCATCGTGGTCGTCACCGCGCTGAGCTACGGGCTCACGCGCTACGCGCTCGAGATGGTGGTGCGCGTGCTGGTGCTGGAGCTGATCCCGCTCACGGCGGCGCTGTTCGTCGCCATGCGCACCACCATCCCGAACGGCGCGGACCTGGCGCGGCTGCGCCGGCCGCAGCCCTGGCGCGGGGCGGCGGGCGTGCAGGCGATCCGCGCCGAGGTGCTGCCGCGCGTGGTGGCCGGGGTCTACGCCAGCGTGACGCTGGCCGCGCTGTCGTGCGTGGTGGCGCTGGTGATGGCCTACCTGGGCGTGTACGGCGCCAATACCGCGGGGCTGGCGGGCTACACGCGCATGTTCGGGCAGATCTTCACGCCCCAGATCACCCTGGTGTTCGCGCTCAAGACGGCGCTGTTCAGCCTGGCGGTGGCACTCATCCCGATGGCGGGCGGCCTGCACGCGGGCGCGGGCGGGCCGGGCCGGGACGAAGGGCCGGGCGGGCTGGCGCGCATGTTCGCGGTGCTGCTGCTGATCGAGGTCGCCTCGCTCATGGGCAACTACTATTGACGCATGACCGATTCGCCCCCGCAGAGCCCGACCGAGGAGCCGCCGCGCCCCGTGGCGCACCTGCGCCTGAAGGCGGCGGCGCTGCTGCTTTTCACCGCGGCGCTGATCGCCGGCTCCATCGTCTACCTGCTGTACGCGCGCGGCGCGTTCGAGGCGACGCAGCGGCTGGTGCTCGTGGCCGACGATTCCGAGGGCGTGGCCGTCGGCATGGACATGACGTTCTCGGGCTTCCCCATCGGCCGCGTGCGCGGCATCGAGCTGGCGCGCGACGGCACGGTGCACATCGCCGTGGACGTGGCGCGGCGCGAGGCGCACTGGCTGCGCACGTCGAGCGTGTTCACGATGGTGCGGGGGCTGGTGGGCGGCACCACCATCAAGGCCTACAGCGGCATCCTGTCCGACCCGCCGCTGGAAGACGGCGCCGAGCGCCCGGTGATGCGCGGCGACGTGGGCGCCGAGATTCCCCCGCTCATGAACAGCGCGCGCCAGCTGCTGGACAACCTCAATGCGCTCACCGCCCAGGGTTCGGAGCTGGCCGGGATGCTGGCGCAGGTGCGCGCGCTCACCGAGCGCCTGAACGCCCCGGGCGGTGCGCTGGCGGTGCTGATGGGCAGCGGCGCCGACGCGCAGAAAATCCCTGCCCTGCTGCAGCAGACCACGCGGCTGGTGCAGCAGGGCAGCGCGCTGGTGGCGCGCCTGGATGCCATGGGCGCCAAGGCCGATCGCCAGCTCTTCGGCAGCGGCGCCGACGCCGGCCTGCTGCCCGAGGTGCGCGACAGCGTCACCCGGGCGAGCGCCCTGCTGCAGGACGCGCGCCAGAGCCTGGCCAGGCTCGACGGCGTGCTCGCCGAGGCGCAGGCCGTGGGCGCCAATGCGCGCGAGGCGACGACGGACCTGGCGGCCCTGCGCGCCGATGTCGAGGCCAACCTGCGCAAGATCGAAGGCCTGATCGACGAGATCAACCGCAAGTGGCCGTTCGCGCGCGACACGGAGCTGAAGCTGCCATGAGGTCTCTCGCGCGATCGCTCTGCGCCCTGGCGCTCGCCGCCTGCGCGGCGTGCTCCAGCACGCCCCCGGCGCCGGACTGGCAGATGAACGCGCACGGCGCCGCCGGGCGGGCGCTGCAGGCCTACCTGCGCGGCGACGACGCGGTGGCGGACCGGGAGTGGGCGCTGGCCCGCGCCGAGGTGGCGCGCACCGGGCGCGTGGAACTGGCGGCGCGCCTGGAGCTGCTGCGCTGCGCGGCGCGGGTGGCCAGCCTGGATACCGGGCCCTGCGCGGCCTTCGAGGCGCTGCGCCAGGACGCCGGCGCCGAGGACGCCGCCTACGCCGACTACCTGGCGGGGCGGGAAAGCCCCGCGCAGCGGCCCCTGCTGCCCGGGCCGCAGCGCGCCGCCGCGCGCAGTGCGCAGGCCATCGGCACCCTGGCCGACCCGCTCTCGCGCCTGGTGGCCGCAGGCGCCGCGCTGCAGGCCGGCCGCGCCACGCCCGAGACGCTGGTGCTCGCCACCGACACCGCCTCCGCGCAGGGCTGGCGCCGCCCGCTGCTCGCCTGGCTGCTGGCGCGCCAGCAGCGGGCCGGCGCGGCCGGAGACACCGCGCTGGCCGACGCACTGGGCCGGCGCATCACGCTGGTACAGCAGGGCGCGCAGCCGCGCCGAGCGCCAGCGCCAGCCTCGATGCCGTGAGCGCCCGGCCTGCCGGCCAGGCGTCGGCCACCGCGCCGTGCAGCCAGCAGGCGCTGCCTGCCGCCTGCAGTACGTCCGCGTGACCAGTGTGCGGCGCGGCGGCCAGCCGTGCGCCCGCCAGGCCCGCCAGCACGTCGCCCGTGCCGGCGGTGGCCAGCAGGGCGTTGCCGGTCGGGTTGATGCGCGGCGCCAGGCCCGGCGCGGTGCTGACGCTGCCCGAGCCCTTGAGCACCACCGTGCAGCCGAAACGCCGCGCCAGCGCGGATGCCGCCGCCAGGCGGTCCGCCTGTACCGCTGCGGTCGTGGACTCCAGCAGCCGCGCGGCTTCGAGCGGGTGGGGCGTGAGCACGGTGGCGCGGTCGCCGCGCGACGCGAGGGCCTGTTGCAGGGCGCCGTCGGCGGCGATGGCGTTGAGCGCGTCGGCGTCGAGCACCAGTGCGCGCGAGCGCGCCAGCACCTCGGGCAGCACCTGCACCACGGCGCTGCCGCCGCCGCAGCCGCACACCACGGTGCCGCGCTCCAGGTCGAGCGCGTCGAAGCGGCGCAGCATCAGCTCGGGGTGCCGGGGCAGCGCCGCCGTCGCGCCGGCGTCGAGCAGCGCCAGCAGCACGCGCCCGGCGCCACCGTGCAGCGCGGCGAGCGCGGCGAGGACGGCCGCGCCCGTCATGCCCATGCCGCGCCCGGCCAGCCCCTCGCCGCCGACCACGGCCACGTCGCCGAAGCTGCCCTTGTGGCTGGCGTGCGCGCGCGAAGCCCCGGGCGGCGCGCCTTCGAGCCAGGCGGTGGGGGGATGCGCGCCGGCGTCTATGGCCAGGCCGTCGAACCAGACGGTGCCCGCCGCGTCGCGCCCGTGGGCGGTGAACAGCCCCGGCTTGAGCGTGAGCAGCGAGAGCGTGTGGCGCGCGCCCGGGGCGGGCGGCGCGCCGTCCCCGAAGCCGGGCGCCCACTGGCCGGTGTCGGCCATCAGCCCGGAGGGCAGGTCCACGCACAGCGTGCCGGCGCCGCTGGCGCGCATGTGGGCGAGCCAGCGGGCCAGGCGCGGGTCGGGCGCCTGCGCCCGCGGGGTGCCGGCAAGGCCCACGCCCAGCAGGGCGTCGATGCACAGGTCTTGCGGCCCGAGCGCGGGCGGGGTGTCGGCGAAGGCCACGCCGGCATCGCGTGCGCGCTGCCACGAGCGCGCGGCATCGGGCGGCAGGCGCGCCGGCTCGCCCAGCAGCGATACGCAGACCGGGTGGCCCGCCCGGTGCAGCAGCGCGGCGGCCTCGAGCCCGTCGCCGCCGTTGTTGCCGCTGCCGCAGGCGACCCAGAACCGGCGCGCGTGGGGCGCCAGCGCCAGCGCCAGGCGCGCCGTGGCGCGGCCTGCGCGCTGCATCAGCGTGTGCGGCGGCAGGGCGGCGCCGGCGGCGGCCTCCAGCGCGCGGGTGGCTGCCGTGTCGTGCAGCGGGTGGGGGTGCTCGGGCGAGGGGCGTTGCATGGGACGCATTGTGGCGTCGCGCCGGCGCGCGCGGTGGGCGCCGCGGGCCGGCCGGCCGCAGGGGGAGAGGCTATAATTCCACGGTTTTGCTGCTTGCGAAAACCCGGGGCGACCCCCTGGCTCCGCGGGCGGCAAGGCAAATCGCAAACCGGTCCCATCAAGGTGTTGCCGCCGCGCCATCGCCGCGCGGTGCAATTTTCGGGGCCGGATTTAAGACCCAACCTTTGGAGCACTTCAATGTCCGTCACCATGCGCGAAATGCTGGAAGCGGGTGTCCACTTCGGCCACCAGACGCGCTTCTGGAACCCCAAGATGGCCCCGTTCATTTTCGGCCATCGCAACAAGATCCACATCATCAACCTGGAGCAGACGCTGCCGATGTTCCAGGGGGCGCAGAAGTTCGCCCGGCAACTCGCCGCCAACCGCGGCACCATCCTGATGGTGGGCACCAAGCGCCAGGCGCGCGAGACCATCGCCGAGCAGGCGCAGCGCGCCGGCATGCCTTACGTGGACCAGCGCTGGCTGGGCGGCATGCTGACCAATTTCAAGACCGTCAAGACCTCGATCAAGCGCCTGAAGGAGATGAAGGCGCAACAGGAGGCCGGGCTCGAGTCCATGAGCAAGAAAGAGCAGCTCATGTTCACGCGCGAGCTGGCCAAGCTCGAGAAGGACATCGGCGGCATCCAGGACATGGCCGCGCTGCCCGACGCCATTTTCGTGATCGACGTGGGCTTCCACAAGATCGCGATTTCCGAGGCCAAGAAGCTCGGCATTCCGCTGATCGGCGTGGTCGATTCCAACCACAACCCCGAGGGCATCGACTACGTGATCCCGGGCAACGACGACTCGGCCAAGGCGGTGGCGCTGTACGCGCGCGGCATCGCCGATGCGATCCTGGAAGGCAAGGCCAACGCCATCGACGAGGTCGCCAAGGCCGTGGCGGCGGGTGGCGAAGGCGGCGATGAATTCGTGGAAGTGGACGAGTCGGCCGCCTGAAGCGCGCGCGAAGCGTCTCTCGAAGAGTGGGGCGCTGCGGCAGCCCCATTTTTTTAGGCATTGAACCGAGACTGGAGAAAGAACAATGGCAGCTATCACTGCAAGCATGGTCGCCGAACTGCGCGCCAAGACCGACGCGCCGATGATGGAGTGCAAGCGCGCGCTCACCGAGGCCGAGGGCGACATGGCCAAGGCCGAGGAAATCCTGCGCGTCAAGCTCGGCACCAAGGCCGGCAAGGCGGCGTCGCGCGTCACCGCCGAGGGCGTGATCGCGGCCTGCATCGAGGGCGACACGGGCGCCATCGTCGAGATCAACAGCGAGACCGACTTCGTCTCCAAGAACGAGAGCTTCATCGCCATGGCCGGCGGCGCCGCCAGGCTGGTGGCCGAGCACGCTCCGGCGGACCTGGCCGCGCTGGCCGCGCTGCCCTATGCGCAGGACGACTACGGCCCGACGCTGGAGGACGTGCGCAAGGGCCTGATCGGCAAGATCGGCGAGAACATGTCGCTGCGCCGTTTCAAGCGCTTCGCCGGCACGCCGCTGGCGCACTACCTGCACGGCACGCGCATCGGCGTGGTCGTCGAGTACGAGGGCGACGCGGTCGCGGCCAAGGACGTGGCGATGCACGTGGCGGCGATGAAGCCGGTGGCGCTGACCAGCGCCGACGTGCCCGCCGAACTGGTCGAGCGCGAGCGCTCGGTGGCCGCGGCCAAGGCCGCCGAGTCGGGCAAGCCGGCCGAGATCGCCGCCAAGATGATCGAGGGCGCGGTGCAGAAATACCTCAAGGAGGTGTCGCTGGCCGACCAGGTGTTCGTCAAGGCCGCCGACGGCAAGCAGACCGTGGCGCAGATGCTCAAGGAGCGCAAGACCACGGTCAAGGGCTTCACGCTCTACGTGGTGGGCGAGGGCATCGAGAAGAAGCAGGACGACTTCGCCGCCGAAGTGGCCGCGCAGGTCGCCGCCGCCAAGACCGGCGCCTGAAGTCCGCCCACGCCGCCCCGCCTTTCATCGCACGGAGAAGCTCCCCATGTCCACCGCCACGCCCGCGCACCGGCGCGTCCTGCTCAAACTCTCGGGCGAGGCGCTGATGGGCGACGACGCCTTCGGCATCAACCGCGCGACCATCGTGCGCATGGTGCAGGAGATCGCCGAGGTCACCGAGCTGGGCGTGGAGGTGGCGGTGGTGATCGGCGGCGGCAACATCTTCCGCGGCGTCGCCGGCGGTGCCGAGGGGATGGACCGCGCCACCGCCGACTACATGGGCATGCTCGCCACCGTGATGAACGCGCTGGCGCTGGCCGACACCATGAACAAGCAGGGCCTGACGGCGCGCGTGATGTCGGCCATCGGCATCCAGGAGGTGGTCGAGCCCTACGTGCGGCCCAAGGCGCTGCAGTACCTCGAAGAGGGCAAGGTGGTGGTGTTCGCCGCCGGCACCGGCAACCCCTTCTTCACCACCGACACGGCGGCCGCGCTGCGCGGCGCCGAGATCGGCGCCGACCTGGTGCTCAAGGCCACCAAGGTCGATGGCGTCTACACCGCCGATCCCAAGAAAGACCCGGGCGCCACGCGCTATGCGAAGCTGACGTTCGACGAGGCCATGGTGAAGAACCTCGGCATCATGGACGCCACGGCGTTCGCGCTGTGCCGCGACCAGAAGCTGCCGATCCGGGTGTTTTCGATCTTCAAGCCGGGGGCGCTCAAGCGCGTGATCCTGGGTGAGGACGAAGGCACGCTGGTGTACGCTTGAGCGCTGGCGCACGCCCGCACAGGAGCCAGTCATGACGATTGCCGAAATACACAACAACGCCAAGGCCAGGATGGAGCACTCGGTCGCCGCGTTCAAGACCAGCCTCTCCAAGATCCGCACCGGCCGCGCCAGCCCCGCGCTGCTCGACACCATCCACGTCGAGTACTACGGCTCCATGGTGCCGCTGTCGCAGGTGGCCAACGTGGCGCTGCTCGATGCGCGCACGATCAGCGTGCAGCCGTGGGAGAAGAACATGGCCGCCAAGGTCGAGAAGGCCATCCGCGAGAGCGACCTGGGGCTCAACCCGGCCTCGATCGGCGACCTGATCCGCGTGCCCATGCCGCCGATGAGCGAGGAGCGGCGCAAGGAAATGACCAAGCTCGCGCGCAGCGAGGGCGAGGGCGCCAAGGTGGCCGTGCGCAACCTGCGCCGCGACGCCAACGACGCGGTCAAGAAGATGGTCAAGGACAAGGAGGCGAGCGAGGACGAGCTCAAGCGCTCGGAGGCCGAGATCCAGAAGCTCACCGACAAGTGCATCGCCGAGATCGACGCGCTGGTCGCGGCCAAGGAACAGGACATCATGGCCATCTGAGGCTGGCGTCCTTCCCATCGTCCATGCAGACTGCAGCCACCGCCGCGCCGCGGCACATCGCCATCGTCATGGATGGCAACGGGCGCTGGGCCAAGCGGCGTTTCCTGCCGCGCCTGGCGGGACACAAGCAGGGGGTGGAGTCGCTGCGCCGCTGCGTGCGCGCCTGCGCCGAGCGCGGCGTGGCGGTGCTCACGGTGTTCGCGTTCTCGTCCGAGAACTGGAACCGCCCACAGGACGAGGTCTCGGGCCTGATGGAGCTGATGGGCCGGGCGCTGGTGCGCGAGGTGCCCCAGCTCATGCGCGACGGCGTGCGCCTGTTCTTCGTCGGTGCGCGCGAGGGGCTGGCGAGCGGCATGCGCGCCGCGCTCGAGCAGGCCGAGGCCGCCACCGCCGCCAACACCCGCCTGACGCTCAACGTCTGCTTCAACTACGGCGGGCGCTGGGACATCGCCCAGGCGGCGGCGCGACTCGCGGCGGGCGGCGAGGCGATCACCGAGGAGAGCCTGCACCGCGCGATGGCCATGGCGCACGTGCCCGATCCCGACCTTTTGATCCGCACCGGCGGCGAGATGCGCATCAGCAATTTCCTGCTCTGGCAGGCGGCGTACTGCGAGCTGTATTTCAGCGACCGGCTCTGGCCCGATTTCGACGAGGCGGCGCTGGACGAGGCGATCGCCGCGTTCGCCGCGCGCGAGCGCCGCTTCGGCCGTACCCCGGAGCAGATGCACGTGGCGGCCGCCGCGGCGCTGCGGGCCTGACTGCCATGCTGGCGCAGCGCATCGTCACGGCCCTGGTGCTGCTCGCGCTGCTGCTGCCCGCGCTCTGGCATCCGTCCTTCGTGCCCCTGGCCGCGCTCATGCTGGTGTTCATCGCGGCCGCGTGCTGGGAGTGGGGGGGGCTCAACGGCCTGGGGCAGGCGGCGTCCCTGGCGCTGGCCGCGATTGGCAGCGCGCTGTGCGCCGCGGCCTGGAGGGCGGGATGGATCGCCGCGCCGCTGCCGTGGCTCTGGCCGCTGGCCGGCGCCGCCTGGGTGCTGCTCGGCGGCTGGCTGCTGGCGCGCGGCGTGCCGCTGTGGCCCGGCGTGCCGCGCGCGCTGCGCGTGGCCGGCGGCGTGCTGGCGCTGTGGCTGGCGTGGCTGGCGATGGCGCAGGCGCGCCTGCGCGGCGTCAATTTCCTGCTCTCGGTCCTGTGCCTGGTCTGGGCCGCCGACGTGTTCGCCTACTTCGCGGGCCGGGCGTTCGGCCGGCGCAAGCTCGCTCCCGCGATCAGCCCCGGCAAGAGCTGGGAGGGCGTCTGGGGCGGCATGGCGGGCGTGCTGGTGCTGGCGCTCGCCTGGATCTGGGCCGATGTCCATTGGCAGGCCGCATCGCCCAGCCTCTACACCGTGCTGGCCCGCCAGGGCGTGCCCTGGCTGCTGCTCGGCCTGTGCTTCCTGGCCACGATGAGCGTGGTGGGCGACCTCGTGGAGTCGCTCGTCAAGCGCAGCAGCGGCGCCAAGGACAGCAGCCGCCTGCTGCCGGGCCATGGCGGCGTGCTCGACCGCATCGATGCCCTGCTGCCCACGCTGCCGCTGGCCATGATGCTCGTCCATTTCGCCTCGCCATGAAACAAAGCCTGACGATTCTGGGGTCGACCGGCTCGATCGGCACCAGCACCCTGGACGTCGTGGCCCGCCACCCCGAGCGCTACGACCTCTTCGCCCTGAGCGCCGCCGAGAGCGTCGATGCGCTGCTGGCGCAGTGCGCGCGCTTTCGGCCCCGCTACGCCGTCATGGCGAGCCCGCCGCACGCCTTGCAGCTGGCGGAAAAAATCAAGGCAAACAGCCTGCAAACCCAGGTTCTGCAAGCGCCAGACGCTCTTGAAAAAATAGCGTCCGACGACCGTGTCGACACCGTGATGGCGGCCATCGTCGGTGCCGCGGGGCTGGCCCCGTGCCTTGCCGCGGCGCGCGCGGGCAAGCGGCTGCTGTTGGCCAACAAGGAGGCGCTGGTCGTCGGCGGCGAGGTCTTCCTGCGCGCGGTGAAGCAGGGCGGAGCGACGCTGCTGCCCATCGACAGCGAGCACTCGGCCATCTTCCAGAGCCTGCCGGAAGACCGCGCCGCCTGGGCGCGGCGCGTCGATCACGTGCTGCTCACCGCCTCGGGCGGGCCGTTTCGCACGCGCGACCCGGCGACGCTGTGCGACGTCACCGTCGAGGAGGCCTGCGCCCACCCCAACTTCGTCATGGGGCGCAAGATCTCGGTCGATTCGGCGACGATGATGAACAAGGCGCTGGAGGTGATCGAGGCGCGCTGGCTGTTCGATCTCGCGCCCGAACGGATCAAGGTGGTGATCCACCCGCAGCAGATCATCCACTCGATGGTGCAGTACACCGACGCGTCCATCATCGCGCAGCTCGGCACGCCCGACATGCGCGTGCCGATCGCCTGCGGCCTGGCCTGGCCCGAGCGCATCGCCAGCGGCGCGGCGCCGCTCGATTTCAGCCAGCTGGCGGCGCTCACCTTCGAGGAAGCCGACGAGCGACGCTTCCCCGGCCTGCACCTGTCGTGGCAGGCGCTCGCCGCCGCCCCGGGCACGACGGCGGTGCTCAACGCCGCCAACGAGGTGGCGGTGGCGGCATTTCTGGCGCGGCGCATCCGCTTCGACCAGATCCATGCGGTCAACCGTGCAACTTTGGAGGCCGTCACCCCCTCCAACCCGGATTCGCTGCCGGCACTGCTGGCGCTCGACGAACGCAGCCGCGCCGTGGCCGCGCAGCAGGCCGGGCGCCTGCGCTGAACGCCCGGCGCGCCTTGATGGAGTGATGCATCCATGCTGGTCACCATAGTCGCCTTCGTCGCCGCGCTCGCCGTCCTGATAGCGGTGCACGAGTACGGCCACTACCGCGTGGCCGTGGCGTGCGGCGTCAAGGTGCTGCGCTTTTCCATAGGCTTCGGCAGGCCGCTGGTGCGCTGGCACCTGAAGCATTCGCCGACCGAGTACGTGATCGGGATGCTGCCGCTCGGCGGCTACGTGCGCATGCTCGACGAGCGCGAAGGCCCGGTGGCGCCCGAGGAGCGGCACCTTGCGTTCAACAACCAGCCGCTCGCCGCGCGCGCCGCCATCGTGGCCGCCGGGCCGCTGGCCAACCTGCTGCTGGCGGTGCTGCTCTATGCGGTGGTGAACTGGATGGGCGTGCTCGAGCCCGCGCCCTACCTCGCCCGCCCGGCGGCGGATACCGTCGCCGAGCAGGCCGGCGTGCGCGGGGGCGAGCGGGTACTGCGTGCCGCGATGGGCCAGGACGAGCCCGAGGCGGTGCGCTCGTTCGACGACCTGCGCTGGCTGCTGGCACGCGGCGCGCTGGACGGCGAGAACGTGCGCCTGGTGCTGCAGGACGCGCCCGGCGCGGGCGAGCGGGAGCTGACGCTGCGCCTGGACCGCCTCGATACCCGCGAGCCCGATGCCGAGCTGCTGCGCAAGATCGGCATCACCGGCCCGTGGACGCGGCCGGTGATGGGCGAGGTCATGCCGGGCAGCCCGGCCGAGCGCGCCGGGCTGCGCGCGGGCGACGTGGTGCTGCGCGTGGGCGCCAGCGAGGTGGTCGACGGCCAGCAGCTGCGCGCGCTCATCCGCGCCAGCGTCGCGGCCGGGGCGCCGCTCACGCAGACCTGGCGCGTGGAGCGCGCGGGGCGCACGCTCGAGCTGCCCGTCACGCCCGAGCTGCGCGACGAGGGCGGCACGCCGACGGGCCGCATCGGCGCCTACGTCGGCGCCGCGCCCGAGATGCTCATGGTGCGCTACGGGCCGCTGGACGGGCTGTGGAAAGGGGTGCAGCGCACCTGGGAAATCTCGGCGCTGACGCTGCGCATGATGGGCCGCATGGTGATCGGCCAGGCGTCGGTAAAGAACCTCAGCGGGCCGCTCGCCATCGCCGATTACGCGGGCAAGTCGGCCCACATGGGCCTGTCGGCCTACCTGGTGTTCCTGGCGCTCATCAGCGTCAGCCTGGGGGTGCTCAACCTGCTGCCGCTGCCCGTCCTCGACGGGGGGCACCTGATGTATTATCTTTGGGAGGGAGTGACCGGCCGGGGCGTGTCCGACGCCTGGATGGAGCGGCTGCAGCGTGGTGGCGTCGCGATACTCCTGGTGATGATGTCCATCGCTGTGTTCAACGATTTCATCCGGCTGTTTGGCTGAACTATCTGACGGCGTGCGGCGCAGGCGCACGTCGGTAACCCATTCATGAAAAAACACTTCCCTCGTCTGGGCGTGCGTGCCGCATTGGCGGGCGCCTCGCTGGTTATCCTGGCCCAGGCGGCATGGGCGCTCGATCCCTTCAAGGTGCAGGACATCCGCGTCGAGGGCCTGCAGCGCGTCGAGCCGGGCACCATCTTCGCGTCGCTGCCGCTGCGCATCGGCGACGAGTACACCGACGAGAAGGGCGCCGCCGCGATCCGGGCCCTGTTCGCGCTCGGCCTGTTCAAGGACGTGCGGCTGGAGGCGTCGGGCAGCGTGCTCGTCGTCGTGGTCGAGGAGCGTCCGACCATCGCCGAGGTCGAGTTCTCCGGCGCCAAGGAGTTCGACAAGGACCAGCTCAAGAAGGCCATGCGCGATGTCGGCCTGGCCGAGGGGCGCCCCTACGACCAGGCGCTGGCCGATCGCGCCGAGCAGGAGCTCAAGCGCCAGTACATCAACAAGAGCCTGTACGGCGCCGAGGTCGTGACCACCGTCACGCCGGTGGAGCGCAACCGCGTCAACCTCACCTTCACAGTGACCGAGGGCGAGCCCGCCAAGATCAAGGACATCAGCATCGTCGGCAACAAGGCGTTCAGCGAATCGACGCTCACCGACCTGTTCGACCTCGACACCGGCGGGTGGCTGAGCTGGTACACCAAGAGCGACCGCTACTCGCGCGCCAAGCTCAATGCCGACCTCGAGACGCTGCGCTCCTACTACCTGGCGCGCGGCTACATGGAGTTCCGCATCGACTCCACCCAGGTGGCGATCTCGCCGGACAAGCAGGCCATCTCGATCATCGTCAACGTGACCGAGGGCCCGCGCTACGTGGTCTCGGGGGTCGAGCTCGAGGGCAACTACCTCAACCGCGACGACGAATTCAAGTCGCTCGTCACGATCCGCCCGGGCGAGCCCTACAACGCCGACCGCATCACCGAGACCACCAAGGCCTTCACCGACCACTTCGCCAATTTCGGCTACGCCTTCGCGCGGGTCGAGGCGGTGCCCGAGGTCGACCGCGAGAACAACCGCGTGGCGCTGGTGCTGCGCGCCGATCCGGCGCGCCGCGCCTACGTGCGCCACATCAACATCGACGGCAACAACCGCACGCGCGACGAAGTCATCCGCCGCGAGTTCAGGCAGTACGAGGCCTCCTGGTACGACGGCGACAAGATCCGGCTCTCGCGCGACCGCGTGGACCGGCTGGGCTTCTTCACCGAGGTCAATGTCGAGACCCAGGAAGTGCCGGGCGCACCCGATCAGGTCGACCTGCTGGTGCACGTGGTCGAGAAACCCACCGGCATGATCCAGATCGGTGCCGGCTTTTCCAGCGCGGAGAGGCTGTCGCTGTCGTTCGGCGTCAAGCAGGACAACATCTTCGGCTCGGGCAACAACCTGGGCCTGGACATCAACACCGGCAAGTTCAACCGCACGGCGGTGCTGTCCACCACCGATCCGTATTTCACCAGGGACGGCATTTCGCGCACGCTCGACGTGTACTACCGCACGACGCGGCCCTACCGCGACCAGGGCGGGGATTACCAGCTGGTGACGATGGGCGGCAGCGTGCGCTTCGGGGTGCCGTTCAGCGAGGTGGACACGGTGTACTTCGGCGGCGGCGTCGAGCAGACGCGCATCAAGTCGGGCTCCAACATCCCGGCGGCGTACCTGGCATATGCCGACGCCTACGGCGACAGGAGCCTGGCGGTGCCGCTGACCATAGGCTGGTCGCGCGACGACCGCGACAGCGCGCTCGCGCCCAATGTGGGCCGCTACCAGCGGCTGAGTTCCGAGCTGTCGGTGGCGGGCGATGCGCGCTACTTCAAGGCCAGCTACCAGTACCAGCAGTACATCCCGCTCAACAAGCAGTACACCCTGGCGTTCAATGGCGAGATCGGCATGGGCAAGGGCGTGGGCGGGCGGCCGTTCCCGGTGTTCAAGAATTTCTATTCCGGGGGCCTGGGTTCGGTGCGCGGGTTCGACCAGGGCACGCTCGGGCCGCGCGACGTGACGGGCGCTTCGCTCGGCGGCGCCAAGAAGCTCTCGCTCAACGTCGAGCTGATTGCACCGTTCCCCGGCGCCGGCAACGACCGCACGCTGCGCTGGTTCACCTTCCTGGACGCCGGCAACGTCTATGGCGAGCACGAGCCCTGGAGACTCAATGAATTGCGCGCCTCGGTGGGCCTGGGCCTGAGCTGGATCTCGCCGCTCGGGCCGCTGCGCATCGCCTGGGGACAGCCGGTGCGCAAGTTTGCCGGCGATAAAATCCAGAAGATTCAATTTCAGATCGGAACCACTTTCTAATGAACCGCTTTTTCCGTCACATCCCCACGCTTGCCCTGGCCTGCTGCATGGCAGCGGCGCTTCCGGTGCAGGCCCAGAGCTTCAAGGCGGGCTTCGTCAACACCGATCGCATCCTGCGCGAGGCCAGCAGCGCCAAGACGGCGCAGGCCAAGCTGGAGCAGGAGTTCTCCAAGCGCGACAAGGAGCTGTCCGACCTGGGCAACTCGCTCAAGAACGCGTCCGACAAGTTCGAGCGCGAGGCGCCCACGATGGCCGAGAGCCAGCGGCTGGCGCGCCAGCGCCAGCTGGCCGACCAGGACCGCGATTTCCAGCGCAAGCGCCTGGAGTTCCAGGAAGACCTGAACGCGCGCAAGAAGGAAGAACTCGACCGGATCATCGAAAAGGCCAATCGCGTGGTCAAGCAGATGGCCGAGTCGGAGAACTACGACGTCATCCTGCAGGAGGCCGTGTACGTCAATCCCAAGCACGACATCACCGACAGGGTGATCAAGGCCATGGACGCCGGCGGCGGCAAGTGATGACAGAGTCGGGCGCCAGGGTGTGAGCTTGCGCCTGGGACAGATCGTCGATGCGCTGGGAGGCCGCCTCGAAGGCGGCGACCCCGCCACGGTCATCGAACGCATCGCCCCGCTCGAATCGGCCCGCGAGGCCGATCTTTCCTTCCTGAACAACCCGCGCTACGCGGCGCAGCTGGCGGCCTCGCGCGCGGCGTGCGTCATCGTCGCCCCGGCGCTGCGCGCGCTGGCGCTGGCGCGCGGCGCCTGCATCGTTGCCGACGACCCCTACGCCTACTTCGCCCGCGCCACGCAGCTGTGGGCGCGCGAGCACGGCCTGGGCGCGGCGCCGGGCATCCACCCGAGCGCCGTCGTCCACCCGCAGGCGCAGGTGGATGCCAGCGCCAGCATCGGCCCGCTGTGCGTCGTCGAGCGCGGCGCGGTGATCGGCCCGCACACCGTGCTCAAGTCGCGCGTGAGCGTGGGGGCGCGCTGCCGCATCGGCGCGCGCTGCATCCTGCACCCGGGCGTGGTGATCGGCGCCGACGGCTTCGGCTTCGCGCCCGAGGGCGGCGCGTGGATCAAGATCGAGCAGCTCGGCGGCGTGCGCATCGGCGACGACGTGGAGATCGGCGCCAACACCTGCATCGACCGCGGCGCGCTCGACGACACGGTGATCGAGGACGGCGTCAAGCTCGACAACCTGATCCAGATCGCGCACAACGTGCACATCGGCCACCACACCGCGATGGCCGGCTGCACCGCGGTAGCGGGCAGCACGCGCATCGGCGCGCACTGCACCATCGCCGGGGCGGCGTCCATCATCGGCCACCTCACCATCGCCGAGCGCACGCACATCTCGACCAACACCGTGGTCATGCGCTCGATCACCGAGCCCGGCGGCCATTACACCGGCGTCTTTCCCATGGACGACAATGCGCACTGGGAAAAGAATGCCGCGACGCTGCGCCAGCTGTACAGGCTGCGCGAGCGCGTGAAGGCCCTCGAACAACGATTGCAGGACGGCTCCGGCCCACGACAACCATGATGGACATCCACTACATCCTCAAGCAGCTGCCCCACCGCTACCCTTTCCTGCTGGTGGACAAGGTGGTCGAGCTCGAGCGCAACCAGCGCATCCGCGCGATCAAGAACGTCACCTTCAACGAGCCGTATTTCACCGGGCATTTCCCGGGGCGGCCGGTGATGCCCGGCGTGCTCATCCTCGAGGCGCTGGCGCAGGCCGCGGGGCTGCTCGCGTTCGACGCCATGGGCCAGGTGCCGGACGAGAACAACATCTACTACTTCGTCGGCATCGACGGCGCGCGCTTCAAGCGCCCGGTGGAGCCGGGCGACCAGCTCATCCTCGACATCACCATCGACCGCGTGCGCGGCGGCGTCTGGAAGTTCAACGGCGTCGGCCGCGTGGGCGACGAGGTGGCGGCCGAGGCGCAGCTCATGTGCACCATGCGCCATGTCGGCGAGTGACGCCGCCGCCAGCCCGTCGTGAGCCTGATCCACCCCACCGCCCTCATCGATCCCGGCGCCCGGCTTGACGCGGATGTCGCGGTCGGGCCGTACTCGGTCATCGGGCCGCACGCGGTCGTCGGCGCGCGCACCAGCATCGGTGCGCACTGCGTGATCGAAGGACACACCCGCATCGGCGAAGACTGCCGGATCTTCCATTTCTGCTCGCTCGGCGCGGCGCCGCAGGACAAGAAATACGCCAGCGAGCCCACGCGCCTGGAGATCGGCGCGCGCAACACCATCCGCGAGTTCTGCACCTTCAACACCGGCACCGCGCAGGACCGGGGCGTGACCACCATCGGCGACGACAACTGGATCATGGCCTACGTGCACATCGCGCACGACTGCGTGGTCGGCAACCAGACCATCCTGGCCAACAACGCCACGCTGGCGGGCCATGTGCACGTGGGCGACTGGGCCATCGTCGGGGGCCTGACCGGCGTGCACCAGTTCACGCACATCGGCGCGCACGTCATGGCGGGCTTCGGCAGCCACATCGCGCAGGATGTGCCGCCCTTCATGATGGTCGATGGCCACCCGCTCGCGGTGCGCGGCCTCAATGTCGAGGGGCTGCGCCGCCGGGGCTACTCGGCCGAGCGCATCGCCACGCTCAAGCAGGCCTACCGCGTGCTCTACCGCGAGGGGCTGACCCTGCAGGCGGCGCTGGCGCAGATCGACGAGCTGGCCAACACCCACCCCGAGGCCGAGGAAGACGTGACGCTGCTGGGCGACTTCCTGCGCGGCGCCACGCGCGGCATCGTTCGTTGAGTCCCATGAGCGCGGGCCCACGCATCGCGATGGTCGCGGGCGAAACCTCGGGCGACCTGCTCGCGGGCCTGCTGCTCGACGGCGTGAAGGCGCGCTGGAGCGGCGCCACGGCTTTCGGCATCGGCGGCGGGCAGATGAGAGCGCGCGGTTTCGACGCCTGGTGGGACAGCGAGCGCCTGGCGGTACACGGCTTCAGCCCTGAACTGCTGTGGCGTCTGGCGGGCATCGTTCGCATTCGCCAGTTGCTCACGACGCGCCTTCGGATCGAGCGCCCCGACGTGTTCATCGGCGTCGACGCGCCGGACTTCAACCTGGGCCTGGAGACGCGCCTGCGCGTGGCGGGAATCAAGACGGCGCACTTCGTCTGCCCCTCGGTCTGGGCCTGGCGGCCCGAGCGCATGGAAAAGATCCGCGCGGCGGCCGACCACGTGCTCTGCCTCTTCCCCTTCGAGCCCGCGCTGCTCGCGCGCCACGGCATCGCGGCCAGCTACGTGGGCCACCCGCTGGCCGGCGTGATCCCGATGGAGCCCGACCGCGCGGCGGCGCGCGCGGCGCTGGGCCTGCCGCGGGAGGCTCCGGTGCTCGCCGTGCTGCCCGGCAGCCGCCGCGCCGAGGTGGCCTACCTGGCGCAAGTGTTCTTTCAGGCTGCGGCGCTCGTGCAGCAAGCGCAAGCAGCTATTGAAATAGTAGTTCCCGCGGTGCCCGCGCTGCGCCCCCGCATCGAGCAGATCGCGCGCGAATGCGGTGTGGCGCGGCTCACCCTCGTCACCGGCCGCTCGCACGAGGTGCTGGCCGCGTGCGACGCGACGCTGATCGCCAGCGGCACCGCCACGCTGGAGGCGGCGCTGTTCAAGCGCCCCATGGTCATCGCCTACCGCATGCACCCGCTGAGCTGGCGCCTGATGCGGCGCAAGCAGCTGCAGCCCTGGGTGGGCCTGCCCAACATCCTGTGCGGCGACTTCGTCGTGCCCGAGCTGCTGCAGGACGCCGCCACGCCGCGGGCGCTGGCCGACGCCGTGCTGCAATGGCTGGATGCGCCCGAGCAGGCGCGGCAGCTCGCCCAGCGCTTCGCCGCGCTGCACGAGAGCCTGCGCCGCGACACGCCGCGCCTGGCCGCCGAGGCCGTGGGAGGCCTGCTTGCCTGAGCAGCGCACGCTGGACTGGGGTGCCCCCGGCGGCCTCGTCGCGGGCGTGGACGAGGCGGGCCGCGGGCCGCTCGCCGGGCCGGTGGTGGCCGCCGCCGTGATCCTGGACCCGGCCCGGCCCATCGCCGGCCTGGCCGATTCCAAGGCCCTGAGCCCGGCGCGGCGCGAGGCGCTGTTCGCCCTGGTTCGCGAGCGCGCGCTGTGCTGCAGCGTCGCCGAGGCCAGCGTCGAGGAGATCGACCGCCTCAACATCCTGCAGGCCACGCTGCTGGCGATGCGCCGCGCCGTCGAGGGCCTCGCCGTGCCGCCCGCGCGCGTGCTGGTCGACGGCAACCGCCTGCCGCCGCTGGCCGTGCCCGCCGAGGCCATCGTCAAGGGTGACGCCAGGGTGGCCGCGATCTCGGCCGCGTCCATCCTCGCCAAGGTCACGCGCGACCGCTGGTGCGCCGGGCTGCACGCGCGCTACCCGCTCTACGGCTTCGAGCGGCACAAGGGCTACGGCACCGCCGAGCACCTGGCCGCCCTGCGCGCGCACGGCGCCTGCCCCGAGCACCGCCGCTCCTTCGCCCCCGTGGCGCAGGTTCTGGAGGCCTTGTGACCTTGCATGAGCCCGTGCACATCCAGTCGCGCGACAACCCCTTGCTCAAGCAGCTCAGGCGCCTCGCGCACGAAAGCGGCGCCTACCGCAAGCAGGGCCGCGTGTGGGTGGAGGGCGAGCACCTGTGCAGCGCTGCGCTGGCGCGCGGCTGGCGCCCGGAGGTGGCGGTGTTCGCGCAGTCGGCCTGGGCGGCGCAGGCCCCTCACCCCTCCCTCTCCCCAGAGGGGCGAGGGCGATCGGCCGCGCCGGTTGCTGGCTCTCCCTTGCAGGATCGAGGGCGTCCCCCGGTTTTTCTCCCTCTCCCTCTGGGACAGGGCAGGGGTGAGGGCCTGCCTCCTGATGCACGCCACGGATCTCATCAATCAAATCAGCCTCCAGCGCTTTCCAGTAAAGCGCCAGCAGCTATCAAAACAGTGATCGTCGCCGACGCCCTCTGGCGCGAATTCACCGCCCTTGAATCGCCCGAGGGCATGGGCTACGTGCTGGCCTTGCCCGACGCGCTGCCGTTGCAGCCCGACGCGCCCACGGTGGTGCTCGACCGCGTGCAGGATGCCGGCAACGTCGGCTCCATCCTGCGCAGCGCCGCGGCCTTCGGCTTCAGCCAGATCGCCGCGCTCAAGGGCACGGCGCTGCTCTGGTCGCCCAAGGTGCTGCGCGCCGGCATGGGCGCGCACTTCGCGCTGCGCCTGGTCGAGGGCCTGGACGAAGCGGCGCTGGGCGGCCTGCGCGTGCCGCTGCTCGCCACCAGCTCGCACCAGGGCGACTGGCTGCACCGCGCCCGCCTGCCCTGGCCCTGCGGCTGGCTGCTGGGCCACGAAGGGCAGGGCGTCTCGCCCGCGCTGCAGGCGCGCGCCGCGCGGCACATCCGCATCGTGCAGCCCGGCGGGGAAGAGTCGCTCAACGTCGCCGCCGCCGCCGCGATCTGCCTGCACGCGAGCTGCGCCGAGCAAAACCGCGCCTGACGCACTACAGTGTGCGGCGGCGCGGCGTGCGGCTCTGTCCGCGCGCCTGCGCCGCACCCATGCGGTTCCATCTTGGAGACACGGAGACTCTCATGCCCAGCGATACGACACCCTCGTCACTACGCCCCTACGCGCTCGCGCTGCTGCGCATCGCGGCGGCCTACATGTTCTTCCTGCACGGCGGCGCCAAGCTGCTGGGCGGGGTGCCATGGCCCTCGCTGGTCGGGGTGGCGATGGTGCTGGAGCTGGTGGGCGGCGCGCTGCTGGTGCTGGGCCTGTTCGTGCGCCCGGTGGCCTTCATCCTCTCGGGCGAGATGGCCGTGGCCTATTTCACGGCGCACGCCTCGGCGAGCAACTTCTGGCTGCCGCTGAAGAACCACGGCGAGTCGGCGGCGCTGTTCTGCTTCATCTTCCTGTACCTGGCGGCCGCGGGCGGTGGCGCCTGGGCGCTGGACCGCAAGCGCGGCGCGCGCTGACGCGCGCGGCCGCACCGGTTCAGGGCCGTGAAATCGGCGCGCCGCCGTAGACCGACGCCGCGTCCATCTTGGCGTCGATCAGCATCGGCCGCTTCGGGTCCTTGGCGGCGGCCCTGGCCATGGCGGCCTGCAGTTCGTCCCTGCTGGTGACCGTGACCGCGTCGAAGCCGAATGAGCGGGCGATCGCCGCCAGGTCGCGCGATGGCAGCAGCGACGTCGCCGGGTCCATGCCGTGCCCGGTGAACGCGATGTGCTCGGCGCCGTAGCTGCTGTCGTTGCACACCACGATGAGCAGGTTGAGCTGCTGCTCAACCGCCGTGGCCAGTTCGCTCACGCCGCTGAGCATGAAGCCGCCGTCGCCGGTCACCAGCACCGTGAAGCGCCCGCCCGCGGCCTGGGCCGCGCCCATCGACGTGGCCACGCCCAGGCCGATGGAAGACAGCCCGTTGCAGTCGACGAGGTCGCGCGGGCCCGGCACCGAGACGACGTTCCAGAAGCCGAACATGAAGCGGCCCGAGCCGGTCAGCAGCACGCGGTCCCTGGGCAGCGCCGCCTCCATGGCGAACGCGATCTCGTAGAGGTCGACGGTGCCCGCCGGCGTGGGCTTGACCAGGCGGCTCCTGGCCTGCGCGTGCTCGGCCTCGATGCGCTGGCGCAGTTCCTCGGAGCGCCCGCCGCTGCCGGGAATCTCGGCCTCGTCCAGCCACCTGACCATCGCGTCGGCCGTCAGCCCCGGGTCGCCCACCAGGCCGACGCTGACCGGCGTGAAGCGCCCGATCTGGCTCGCCAGCGGGTTGACCTGGATGATGCGCTTGCCACGCGTCAGCCCCCGGTGGCCCGAGGTGTACTTGTTCAGGCTGGCGCCGAAGACGATCAGGCAGTCGCTGCCGCCGATCACGTCCAGCGCCACTTCCTCGCTCACCGTGCCGGAGATGCCGAGCAGGAACGGGTCCCTGGCGAACAGGCCCTTGCCGCGCAGGGAGGTGGCCACCGGCGCGCCGATGCGCTCGGCGAAGCGCTGGATCGCCGCTTCCGCCTGCGGGTCGGCGGCGCCGCGCCCGGCGATCACCACCGGCCTGTGCGACGAAGCGATCATGCCGATCGCGTGGTCCATGTCGTCGCTGCCCGGGATCACGCTGCGCGTTTCGGGAAAGCGCAGGGCGGGCTTCTCATACTCCACCTCCTGCCACTGGAATTCCACCGGCATGTTGAACACCACCGGCCGGCGTTCCGCCTCGGCGCGGTAGAAGGCGCGGGACAAGTCCTCGGCCACCGTGGTCGGCGCGCGCAGCGGCTCGAAGCCCGCGCCGGCCGCCGCCGCCAGCGCCCGCTGGTCCACGTTCTGCGCATGCTCGGCGTCGATCACCGGCGTCGCGCCCGCCAGCAGCACCATCGGCGTGCCGGCCTTGACCCCCTCGACCAGCGCGGTGAACGTGTTCGTCAAGCCCGGCCCGTGCGTCACCGCCGCCAGCCCCACCTTGCCCGACACGCGCGCCCAGCCCTGGGCCATCAGCGCGGCGCCGTTTTCATGCACCGCGCCGATGTAGCGGCCCCCATGGCTGCGCTGGTAGCTGTCGATGACGTAGACGCACCCGTCGCCGAGCACGCCGAACATCTGGGTGTGCCCGAGATCGACCAGACCGCGGGCAATCGCTTCAAACACTTTCATGGCACACACTTTTCTTTCACATGCATCGAAACGCAAGACGCCGGCCTGTGGCCAAGGCCGCCTTGCTGCGTGCGACGGATGCTAGCGGCTGCCCCGGTGGCCGCCCGGCTTCCCGCCAGTGCACCTGAACGGGCCATGGTTTTTGGGCGTATCGTGGTGGCGCCCTGGGATGCGGCACCCTGCCTGCGCCCGTCTGACCTCGGGCCGCGCGGGCGCGACCATGCACGCCTGCCCGATACGAAAGGAAGCCATCCATGTCCACCGCTGCAACCCCCGTCTGGTTCATCTCCGGCTGTTCGAGCGGCTTCGGCCGCGCCGTCGCCGAGCAGGTGCTGGCCCGCGGCTGGCGTGCCGTGGTCACGGCGCGCCGGCAGGCCAGCGTCGAGCCGCTGGCCGCGCGCCATGCCGGCAACGCGCTGGCGCTGGCGCTCGACGTGACGCGGCCCGAGCAGGTCCGGGCCGCGGTGGCCGCGGCCGAGCAGCGCTTCGGCGGCATCGACGTGCTGCTCAACAACGCCGGCTATGGCTACCAGTCGTCGGTCGAGGAGGGCGACGAGGCCGAGATCCGCGCGCTGTTCGACGCCAACGTCTTCGGCCTGTTCGCGCTCACGCGCGCGGTGCTGCCGATCATGCGGCGCCAGCGCCGCGGCCATGTGTTCAACATCACCTCGCTGGCCGGCATCTCCGGCTTCGCCGCCTCGGGCTACTACGCGGCCAGCAAGCACGCCGTCGAAGGCTGGTCGGATGCGCTGGCGGTGGAATGCAACCCGCTCGGCATCCGCGTCACCTGCATCGAGCCCGGGCCGTTTCGCACCGACTGGGCCGGCCGCTCGCTGCACCGCACGCCCAGCAGCATCGCCGACTACGCCGACGTCGTCGCCCGGCGCATGCAGCAGACCGACGGCCACAGCGGCAGGCAGCCGGGCGACCCGCAGCGCGCGGCCCGGCTGATCCTGGAGCTGAGCCAGCACGCCCAGCCGCCGCGCAACATCGCGCTGGGCGCGCGCGCCGTCGAGATGGGCGCGCTGCGCCTCAAGGCCAAGCTGGCCGACATCGAGCGCTGGGCGATCGAGGGCCGGCAGACCGACTACGACCAGTGACGGCGCGCCCGCCGCCGCTGCCGCCGGTCAGCGGATCACGGGGATGGAGGGCTGTACGGCGGCGGCGGCCTGCAGGTCGGTATCCAGGCCGGCCTCGCCGCCCACGCGGCGCGCGCCGTTGAAGCGCTTTTTCCAGTAGCTCGCCTGCATGTCTTCCACGCGCACGCTGGCGCCGCTGCGGGGGGCGTGGATGAACTTGCCGTCGCCCACGTAGATGCCCACGTGGCTGAAGGCGCGGCGCATGGTGTTGAAGAACACCAGGTCGCCGGGCTGCAGCTCGCGTTGGTCGATCTTCTCGGTGCTCGCGGCCTGTTCGACCGCCCGGCGCGGCAGCAGCAGGCCGCGCGTCTGCTGGAAGATGCTGCGCACGAAGCCGCTGCAGTCGAAGCCCGTCTCGGCGCTGCTGCCGCCGCGCCGGTAGGGCACGCCGAGGAAGCCCGTCGCCGCAGCGACCAGGTCCGAGGCGTGGCCGGCCACGTCGTGCGCCTGGCTCGCCACACTCTGGCCCAGGCCGGCCAGCTGGCCGCGCACCTGGGCCGTCCATGGGGCGGGCGGCGGGGCTTCGGCTTCGGGGAGTGCGGGGGCAGCGAACACGGAGGTGCTGCACGCCAGCATCAGGCAAACGAACCATCGGGACATGGGGCGCGAGGATAACCGAGTTTCGGCGCTTCCCAAAGGCCGAAAATATTTCAGGATGATTTTGCGGGGAAAGGCAGTCCTGTCAAGCGCCAGCAGCTATCAAAATAACGGTGGCCGCCGGCCAGGACATCCGCCCCGGCCTGCGTGCCCCCGGGGCTGGCGGGCATTGGCAGGCGTCACCTGGCGGCAGCCCGCGCCGCCAGCGTGTGGACCAGGCTCATCCGGTCAATGTCTTCGATCGACATGATCGGCGAGTACATGAGGTCGGCCGGGTCCGGGCTGCGCTGCCAGCTCAGCTTCATCTCCCCGACGATGCGCATCAGCATTTTCCGTACGCGCAGATCGACGACCTCCAGGGGGGCCGGATTGCCCTCCTTGGTGAACAGGAGCCTGGCGACGGACAGCACCGAGGTGCGCGCCATGGGGCTGTGAAACGAGTACTGGAACCTGAAGTTCAGGGAGCGCGAGTTGATGTCGCGGTCCGTCAGCACGATGAAATACGTCCTCGGGCCGGCATCCCGCAGCCGCGACGAGAGGGTGGCGCCGAGCGGCAGGTAGTCATCGGCCGGGTATTGGTTCGTGCCGGCGAACGGCTCGTTCACGCCCGAAGGCGCCAGGAGCGAGGACTTGACCCACAGGCCGGTGTCCTTGGTCAGGGCCCGGGCGACGCCGGCCGCGAACTGCTCGGGAATCCCGTCGGTGGGAATCACGTACAGCACGACGGCGTCCACCGGGCTCGACGGCACCAGGCCCTCCGGCTGCGCGCAAGCCAGGGGGGCGGCGACCAGCGTCGAGAGCAGAAGGGCCCTGCGGTTCATGCGTTGCCTCGGACCGGCTGCGCGATGTGGGTGGTGCCGGCGCTACTGCCTGCCCGCCGACTTCAGTTCATTGATCGAGTCCAGCACGAACAATGCCGTGGACCACATGACGTAGATGAAGAAGAAGGCGCCGAACAGCGGTATCAACGTGAGGACCACGAACAAGGGCACGCTGCGCCCGGTTCTCTTTGCCACCTGCGCCGCGAAGATCGCGTAGACCAGCTGGATGATTATCAGCGGTAAAAAACCGGCCATGTTTTCCAAGGTACTCTCCTCTCGATTGGATGCATGCATCGAGCGCAGGGGGGAACCCGCCGCGCGTCCCCGTGGTTCGCCGTCCGGGCTTGTCCGCTCTATTTTTCGGCGATTTTCTTGATGTTTTCGTGGATCTTGAAGAGCACGATCAGCAACTCGCACCAGATTCTTGCGCCGATGCCGCCGCCCACGATGATGGCCAGTCCCATGAGGAACTTCCCGAAAGAAAAACCGCCCAGGCCGCCGAACATCGCGCTCAGGCCCGAAACCAGCGCAAAAAGCAGCAGCAGCCAGTAGACGAAGGCGATGATTTTCGGGGTGAGCATCGAATCGAAAAAGAAGATGTCCTTCATGGGGTCTCCGGTGGTTGCAAGGGCTGGTGAATGGCCGGCAAGCTGCCCATGCTTGACGCCCGACGCTCCGGGTTCAGCCGCCGCAGGCGGCCGGCTGCGAAGAACAGGCGGCCCCGAAGGCCGGGAGGGCGCCTCCTGCTTGGCCGGAGAGCACGGCCCGGGCAGAGGCTCGGCGCCAGCAAAGCGGCGAAATGCTACTATGGTGATAGCTGCCAGCGCTTGCCATACAAGCGCTGGAGGCCAAAAAGGCTTGAAACCCGCACGGCGCATGCGGGCGCCGCCTGAGGCAATGCCCCGGCCCCGAGGGAGAGGCCCCTGGAAAAGGCGAAACGCTGGAATGGATGGCGGCCTGCATGCGTCGGGATGTCGGGGTTGGACGACGCCCACAGGCGTTGGCCTGCACCATAACATCGCCGCGCGGCGCGCCATCTCCTCGGAAACCCGGAGTTCACGGCCGCCCGGGCAAGCCCGTCCGGCCCAGGGATGGTCTGCACGAATCGAGCGGAAAGTGTGCGCTGCGGGTCGGGATGGGATGCGAAGCGTAAAGCACAGCCATGGCCGTAGCCATGGCGAGCATTTACAACGCAGCAGACCAACCGAGACCGCGGATGCACACGGCGCGACGATTCGTGCAGAGCATCCTTAGCGGGGTGGCTTGAGCGAAAGGGTAGGTGTCGCATCCCGGATGATTGTATAGACGAAAATCGCTATCCGCTGTTCATGGCACGCGCCGTGATGACAGAGCTGATGGCGAGTTTGCAAGCATCCGGGAGAGCTCAGACATGATGATCGCACTACACAAGAACGCCCGC
>CAUJIM010000080.1 GCA_963205335.1 Pseudomonadota bacterium | reverse complement strand
GATGTCCGGCGGCTCGAACGACAGGCCTTCGCGCAGGGCGTCGTCGCGCAACACCTTGAGCTTGTCGGTGTCGTCCATCTCGACGGTCATGTTGGCGCAGAAGAATTCGGCCGCGTAGTGCACCTTGAGCCAGCCGGTGTGGTAGGCCAGCAGCGAATACGCGGCGGCGTGCGAC
The DNA here is from genome assembly GCA_963205335.1 of Pseudomonadota bacterium. Lineage (GTDB taxonomy): Bacteria > Pseudomonadota > Gammaproteobacteria > Burkholderiales > Burkholderiaceae_C > Comamonas_C. Next base: position 5,734 of record CAUJIM010000080.1, on the reverse strand, counting down.
TTGTTGAAGCCGTAGCCGGCGAACTTCTCCATCAGGTCGAACACTTCGTCGGCCGTGTCCTGCGCAATGCCTTTTTGCGCCGCGCCCTTGCGGAAGATTTCGCGGTGCTTGGCCATCTCCTCGGGCTTTTTCTTGCCCATGGCGCGGCGCAGCATGTCGGCGCCGCCCAGCGAGTAGCCGCCCAGCACCTGCGCGGTCTGCATCACCTGCTCCTGGTAGACCATGATGCCGTAGGTCTCGGACAGCACCGGCTCGACCAGCGGGTGCGGGTAGAGCACCTGCTCCTTGCCGTGCTTGCGGTTGATGTAGCTCGGGATCAGGTCCATCGGCCCCGGGCGGTAGAGCGCGTTCAGGGCGATCAGGTCTTCCAGGCGGCTCGGCTTCGCCTCCTTGAGCATGCCCTGCATGCCGCGGCTTTCGAACTGGAACACCGCCTCGGTGCGCCCCTCGGTGAACAGCCGGTAGGTGGCCGCGTCGTCCAGCGGGATGTGCTCGAAGGCGAAATCCTCCTGCCCCTTGTGCCGCGCGCGGATGAACTCGCGCGCCAGCTCCAGGATGGTGAGCGTGGCCAGGCCCAGGAAGTCGAACTTCACCAGGCCGATGGCCTCCACGTCGTCCTTGTCGAACTGGCTCACCGCCGAGGTGCTGCCAGGCTGCTGGTAGAGCGGGCAGAAGTCGGTCAACCTGCCGGGCGCGATCAACACGCCACCGGCGTGCATGCCGATGTTGCGCGTCAGGCCCTCGAGCTTCTGCGCCATCTCGATCACCGTGCGCACGTCCTCCTCGTTGCGCACACGCTCGGCCAGCTGCGGCTCCAGCTCGAGCGCATAGTTGTGCTTGTCGCCCTCCACCCTGGGCTCGGGCGGGTAGGCCAGGGTGTAGGTCTGGCCGGGCTTGGCGGGCACCAGCTTGGAGATGCCGTCGCAGAAGGTGTAGCTCATGTCCATGACGCGGCCCACGTCGCGGATGGCGGCCTTGGCGGCCATGGTGCCGAAGGTGGCGATCTGGCTCACGGCGTCCTTGCCGTACTTCTCCTTCACGTAGTCGATCACCCGGTCGCGGTTGGCCTGGCAGAAGTCGATGTCGAAGTCGGGCATGGACACCCGTTCGGGGTTCAGGAAGCGCTCGAACAGCAGGTTGTACTGCAGCGGGTCCAGGTCGGTGATCTTGAGCGCGTAGGCCACCAGCGAGCCCGCGCCCGAGCCCCGGCCCGGCCCCACGGGGCAGCCGTTGTTCTTGGCCCACTGGATGAAGTCGCCCACGATCAGGAAGTAGCCCGGGAAACCCATCTCGACGATGGTGCCGAGCTCGAACTCCAGGCGCTCCTCGTAGTGCGGGCGCTGGCGTTCGCGCTCGACATCGCCGGGGTAGAGCTGGCGCAGGCGCTCCTGCAGCCCCTGCTGCGACGCGAGGCGGAAATACTCCTCCATCGCCATGGCGGCGGGAATCGGGAAGTCGGGCAGCTGCGGCTTGCCCAGCTCCAGCGTGAGGTTGCAGCGCTTGGCGATCTCCACCGTGTTGGCCAGCGCCGAAGGCACGTCGGCGAACAGGGCCTGCATCTGCGCGCTGCTCTTGAAATACTGCTCGCGCGTGAAGCGCCGCACGCGCCGCCGGTCGCCCAGCGTGCTGCCCTCGGCGATGCAGATGCGCGCCTCGTGCGCCTCGTAGTCGTCAGCAGCGAGAAACTGCACCGGGTGGGTCGCCACCACGGGCAATTGCAGACGCGCCGCCAGCCGCACGGTGGCCGCCACGTGCGCCTCGTCCTCGGCACGCCCGGCGCGCTGCAGCTCCAGGTAGAAACGGTGCGGAAAGGCCGTCGCCAGCGCCAGCGCCTGCTCCGCGGCGGCCGATGCGTTGCCCGCCACCAGCGCCCGCCCCACCGGCCCCGCCTGCGCGCCCGAGAGCACGATCAGCCCCTCGCCCAGCCCGGTCAGCCCGGACCAGGTGCACAGCGGCACATCCCTGACCACGTTGCCCGTCCAGGCGCGCGTGAGCAGCTCGCACAGATTCAGGTAGCCCTGCCGGTTCTGCGCCAGCAGCAGCAGGCGCGCGGGCTCGCCGCCGCCAGCGTCTTCCAGACAGACCTCGGCCCCGATGATGGGCTTGACGCCTTTGCCGCGCGCCGCCCGGTAGAGCTTGAGCGCGCCGAAGAGGTTGTTCAGGTCGGTCAGCGCCAGGGCACCCTGGCCGTCCCGGGCGGCGGCGGCGACCGCGTCGTCGATGCGCGTGGTGCCGTCGACCACGGAAAATTCGGAATGCAGGCGCAAATGGACAAACATCGGGGCATTGTAGAAAGCCGCCGGCGGCAAGCAGGCCACGGTTTCATACAATGCGCCACCGACCACCCCCTGGCGCGATACCCCGGTTCCATGCTGCGTTATTTCCTGCTCCTGACTGCCGCCCTGTTGACGCTTGGCGCCCTTACGGCCTGCTCGAGCACGGCGGAAGACCCGACGGCCCGCTGGAGCGTCGACAAGATCTACTCGGAGGCGCGCGACGAAATGAACGGCGGCGCCTGGGACAAGGCCGTGCCCCTGCTCGAGAAGCTCGAGGGGCGGGCGGCAGGCACGCCGCTGGCGCAGCAGGCCCAGCTGGACAAGGCCTACGCCCACTACAAGGGCGGCGAGAAGGCGCTGGCCATCGCCACGGTGGACCGCTTCATGCAGCTGCACCCCGCGAGCCCGGCCTACGACTACGCGCTCTACCTCAAGGGCCTGGTGAACTTCAACGACGACCTGGGGCTGTTTTCCTGGCTCTCGCGCCAGGATCTGTCCGAACGCGACCAGAAGGCGGCCAAGGACTCCTTCGAGGCCTTCCGCGAACTCGTGACGCGCTTCCCCGAGTCGCGCTACGCGCCCGACGCGCGCCAGCGCATGACCTACGTCGTCAACGCGCTGGCGCAGTACGAGGTCCATGTCGCGCGCTACTACTACGACCGCGGCGCCTACGTCGCGGCCATCAACCGGGCCCAGTCGGCCGTCGCCGACTACCGCGACGTGCCGGCCAGCGAGGAGGCCCTGTACATCCTCGTGCGCTCGTACGACGCGCTCGGCATGGCGCAGCTGCGCGACGACGCGCAGCGCGTGCTCGACGCCTCGTACCCGGGCAGCGCCCTGCCCAAGTCCGGCTTCAGGGGCAAGGACAATCCGTGGTGGAAACTCTGGTGATGGCGGGCCATGAGCAAGCCGTTCCGCATCGTTGCCGCGACGGGTATCCACAAGGGTGACCGCGACTACCAGCAGGACCAGGTTGCCCTGCTGACCCATCCGCGCGTCAACGGCTGCCTGCTCGCCCTGGTGGCCGACGGCATGGGCGGGCGCAGCGGCGGGCGCAAGGCGTCCGACCAGGTGATGATGACCGCGCAGCAGCTGTTCGAGCGCTACGATCCGGACACCGACGACGCCGCGCCATTCCTGCAGCACCTGGTCGAGGAAGCCCACATCGTGATCCGGCTCACGGCGGTCTCCGCCGAGCAGGAACCGCACAGCACGATCGCGGCCTTCCTGATCAACCCGCGCGGCGACTGCCACTGGGCGCACGCCGGCGACTCGCGCATCTACCACTTTCGCGAGGGCCGTCTGGTGCACCGCACCAGCGACCATTCCTACGTGCAGGCGCTGGTGGACCGCGGCGAACTGACCGAGGTCGAGGCCAGCAACCACCCGCACTCCAACATCCTGATCGGGTGCCTCGGCATGGACAGCGACCCGCCCGTCAGCACCCACCTGATCGCGCAACTCGTACCCGGCGACACGCTGCTCGCATGCAGCGACGGCGTGTGGCACTATTTTTCCCCGAGCGAGCTGGCATCGGTGCTCGACGCGCAGTCGCCGCGCGAGGCCTCGGAATTCCTGGTGGACCAGGCCCGCCGGCGCGCCCGCGGGGGCGGCGACAACCTCTCGCTGGCGATCGTCAGGATCGAGGCGCTGGCCGACGACCGGAAGGCCGTGCCGATGCAGCAGCTGCTCGGCGCCAAGCCCTGAAAAGGCGCTGGCCCGTCAGGTCAGGCCGGTATCGACCACGCGCCGCTCCAGCAGCAGGTACTCCCGGGTCTGCATTTCATTGAGGCGCGAGACCGTGCGCGGGAACTCGTGCAGCAGCGGGCCTTCGGTGTAGAGCTGGTCGGGCGGCACCGCCGCCGAGACGATGAGCTTGACGCGCCGGTCGTAGAGCACGTCCACCAGCCAGGTAAAGCGCCGCGCGGCCGACGCCATGTTGACCGGCATGTACGGCACGTTGGACAGCAGCACGGTGTGGAACTGGCTGGCGATCTCCAGGTAGTCGTTCTGCGAGCGCGGGCCCATGCACAGCTCGCGGAAGTCGAACCACACCACGCCGCCCGCGCGGCGCAGCGCCCGGATCTCGCGCGCCTCGATGCGCAGCACCGGGTCGTCGTCGCGTACTTCGGCCAGGCGCCCGAAGGCCGCGGCCATCGCGGCATCGGCCTCGGGGCCGAGCGGCACGTGGTAGATCGTGGTGTCTTCCAGCGTCTGGCTGCGGTAGTCCACGCCGTTGTCCACGTTGATGACTTCCAGCCGCTCCTTGAGCAGCGCGATCGCCGGCAGGATGCGGTCGCGGTGCAGGCCGTCGGGGTACAGGCCGTCGGGCTCGAAGTTGGACGTGGTGACGAACCCCACGCCATTGGCGAAGAGCGACTCGAGCAGCCGGTGCAGGATCATCGCGTCGGTGATGTCGGCGATGTGGAATTCGTCGAAACAGATCAGCTTGTAGCGTTTGGCGATCTGCGCGCCCAGCACGTCCAGCGGGTCCTGCGTGCCCTGCAGCGCGGCGAGCTGGCGGTGCACCTCGCGCATGAACTCGTGAAAGTGCAGGCGCACCTTGCGCTTGAGCGGCACCGCCGTGAAAAAGCAATCCATGAGAAAGCTCTTGCCGCGCCCGACGCCGCCATACATGTAGACGCCGCGCGGGATCTCGGGGTGGTTCAGCAGCTTCTTGAGCGCGTTGGAGCGGCGCTGCTTGTACGCGCCCCACTCCTGCGCGCAGCGCTCCAGCGCGGCGACCGCGCGCAGTTGCGCCGGGTCGCTCGCGAACCCCTTGGCCGCCAGGGCCTCTTCGTAGATGTGCCGGACCGACATGTGCCTGTTTATATCAAAATAATAGCTGCCAGCGCTTGTCCATCAAGCGCTGGCAGCGTTTTTGGCACTCAAATCAGAAGTTGAGCGTGCGCTTGTCCACGGCCAGCGCCGCCTCCTTCATGGACTCACCCAGCGTCGGGTGCGCATGGCAGATGCGCGCGATGTCCTCGCTGCTGGCCTTGAACTCCATCGCCACCACGGCCTCGGCGACCAGCTCGCTGGCCATGGGGCCGACGATGTGCACGCCGAGGATCTCGTCGGTCGCCGCGTCAGCCAGGAACTTGACCATGCCGGTGGTGTCGCCCAGCGCGCGCGCGCGGCCGTTGGCCATGAAGGGGAAGGTGCCGGCCTTGTATTTCACGCCGCGCTCTTTCAGCTGCTGCTCGGTCTTGCCGACCCAGGCGATCTCCGGGCTGGTGTAGATCACCCAGGGGATGGTGTCGAAGTTCACATGCCCGTGCCGGCCCGCGATGCGCTCGGCCACGGCCACGCCCTCCTCCTCGGCCTTGTGCGCCAGCATGGGGCCGCGCACCACGTCGCCCACGGCCCAGACGCCGGGCAGGTTGGTGCGGCACAGCTCGTCCACCTCGACCATGCCGCGGTCCGTCAGCTTCAGGCCCACGGCCTCGGCATTGAGG
>CAUJIM010000079.1 GCA_963205335.1 Pseudomonadota bacterium | reverse complement strand
GTGTTCGAGCCGCGCAGCAACACCATGAAGCTCGGCACCATGAAGGCGCAACTGCCCTGGGCGCTGGAGGCGGCCGACCTGGCGTTCTGCCACACCCGGGGGCTGGACTGGGACGCGGCCGAGGCGCTCGCCCCCATGGGCGAACGGGCGAGCACCAGTGCCGACCTGGCCGCGCTCGTCGCACAGGTGGCGCGGGCGGCGCGGCCGGGCGACCAGATCGTCTGCATGAGCAACGGCAGCTTCGGCGGCATCCATGCGATGCTGCTCGAGACGCTTTCAGAAAAATAGCTGCTAGCGCTTGCCCAGCATTGATTTTGGACTGATTTCATATAAATCACTCCGTCGCCGCATCTGCTTCGCTGCGCGCCGCTCATTCGACCGTCACGCTCTTGGCCAGATTGCGCGGTTTGTCGACATCCGTCCCGCGCGCGCAGGCGGTGTGGTAGGCCAGGAGCTGCAGCGGCACGACGTGCAGCAGCGGGCTGAGCTGCCCGTAGTGCTCGGGCATGCGGATCACGTGCATGCCTTCGCTGCTTTCGATCTGCGAGTCGGCATCGGCCAGCACGTAGAGCACGCCGCCGCGGGCGCGCACTTCCTGCAGGTTGCTCTTGAGCTTTTCCAGCAGCGCGTCGTGCGGCGCCACGGCGACCACGGGCATGGCGCTGGTCACCAGCGCCAGCGGGCCGTGCTTGAGTTCGCCGGCCGGGTAGGCCTCGGCGTGGATGTAGCTGATTTCCTTGAGCTTGAGCGCGCCCTCGAGCGCGATCGGGTAGTGCAGGCCGCGGCCCAGGAACAGCGCGTTCTCCTTCTTCGCGAATTCTTCCGACCAGCCGATGAGCTGCGGCTCCAGCGCCAGCACCGCCTGCAGCGCCACGGGCAGGTGGCGCATGGCCTTGAGGTGCCCGGCCTCGGCCTCGGGTGTGAGCCGCCCCTTGGCCTGCGCCAGCGCCAGGGTGAGCAGGAACAGGCCCGCGAGCTGGGTGGTGAAGGCCTTGGTGGAGGCCACGCCGATCTCCACCCCGGCGCGGGTGACGTAGGCCAGCTCGCATTCGCGCACCATGGCGCTGGTGGCGACGTTGCAGATGGTGAGCGTGTGGCGCATGCCCAGGCTTTGCGCGTGGCGCAGCGCGGCCAGCGTGTCGGCGGTCTCGCCGCTCTGGCTGATGGCGACGACGAGCGTGCGCGGGTCGGGCACGCTGGTGCGGTAGCGGTACTCGCTGGCCACCTCGACCTGCGTGGGGATGGCGGCGATGTCTTCGAGCCAGTACTTGGCGGTGCAGCCGCTGTAGTAGCTGGTGCCGCAGGCGAGGATGAGCACGCGGTCGATGTCCTGGAACACGCGCCAGGCGGCGGCGTGGGCGCCGTCGAACAGCTCGGGCACGACGGCCTCGATGCCGTCGAGCGTGTCGGCGATGGCGCGCGGCTGCTCGAAGATTTCCTTCTGCATGTAGTGGCGGTAGGGCCCCAGCTCGGCCGCGCCGCTGTGCGCGGCCACGGTGCGCACCGGGCGCTGCTCCCTGGCGAGCGGCTTGCCGTCGCGGCCCGCGATCCAGTAGCGGCCCAGCTGCAGGTCGACCAGGTCGCCCTCTTCCAGATAGACGATCTGGTCGGTCACGCCGGCCAGCGCCATCGCATCGCTGGCCAGGAAATGCTCGCCCTGCCCCACGCCCAGCACCAGCGGCGAGCCGGCGCGGCTGCCCACCACGCGGTGCGGCTCGTCCTTGTGGATCACCGCGATGGCGTAGGCGCCGCGCAGCTGCTGCACCGCCGCGCGCACGGCGGCGAACAGGTCGCCGTCGTACAGGCTGTCGATCAGGTGGGCGATGACTTCGGTGTCGGTCTGGCTGGCGAACTGGTAGCCGCGCGACTGCAGCTGCGCGCGCAGCGCCTCGTGGTTCTCGATGATGCCGTTGTGCACCAGCGCCACGTGGCCGGCCTGCGTCGCGTCGCCCGGCGTGGTGCCCGGGCCGTGGCTGGCGTGCGGGTGCGCGTTGTGCACCGCCGGCGCGCCGTGCGTGGCCCAGCGGGTGTGGGCGATGCCGGTGGCGCCCTGCACGTGGTCGTGCTCGACCTGCGCCATCAGCTCGGAGACCCGCGCGGTGCTGCGCGCGCGGCGCAGCCCTCCCGCGCCGGTGCCGCCCAGGCTCGCCTCGTGCACCGCCACGCCGCAGGAGTCATAGCCGCGGTATTCGAGCCGCTGCAGGCCCTGCACCAGGATGGGGACGATGTTGCGCGAAGCTACGGCTGCGACGATGCCACACATGGGGAACGCTCCGGAAAGGGATGCGCGATGCTAGAGCACCTTGCATGAAATTTATGATCTATGAAATCAACAATATTGTGTATTTATTTTTCTTTTCCTATTTTTAAGAATATCCTTTCATTTATGATTTTGAAATGGAATTTTCTATTGACGTCGACACGGCCGACCTGCGCCTGCTGGACCTGCTGCAGCGCGACGCGACGCTGAGCAACCAAGCGCTGGCCGCGCGCGCCGGGGTGTCGCCCGCCACCTGCCTGCGCCGCGTGCGCCGCCTGCGCGAAGCCGGGCTGATCGAGCGCCAGGTGGCCCTGCTATCGCCCGAGCGCCTGGCGCTGGCGCTGGGCCACGGGCTCTCGGCCATCGTCGAGGTGTCGCTCGACCGCCAGGGCGCCGAGCACCTCGACGCCTTCGAGGCGCGCGCGGTGGCCGACGACGCGGTGCAGCAGTGCTGGCGCGTCTCGCCGGGGCCGGATTTCATCCTGGTCGTGCAGGCGCGCGACATGCCCGGCTACCTCGCGCTCGCCCAGCGCCTGTTCACGCAGGACGCCAACGTGCGCAACGTCAAGGCCTTCTTCGCCACCCGCCGTGCAAAATTCGAACCAAAAATGGCTCTGGCGCTTTCCAGTAAAGCGCAAGCAGCTATTGTCTGAATAGCAAACCAAAGCCTCTCCGATCACTTGACCGGCGAGGCCATCGGCTTCATCTTTATAAGATGGGCCGGCGCGCAACGCAGGGCATGGAGGACGCATGGAGTTCAAGGACTACTACAAGACACTGGGCGTGGCGCGCGACGCCAGCGCCGGCGACATCAAGAAAGCCTTCCGGCGGCTGGCGCGCAAGTACCACCCGGACGTGAGCAAGGAAAAGGACGCGGCGGCGCGCATGGCCGAGGTCAACGAGGCCAACGCCGTGCTCTCCGACCCCGAGAAGCGCGCCGCCTACGACGCGCTGGGCAGCGGCGCGGCGCACGCCGCGGGCCAGGACTTCCGCCCGCCGCCGCACTGGGACGCGGGCTACGAGTTCTCCGGCGCGCCGGACGGCCAGGGCATGGACGAAGCGCAGTTCAGCGAGTTCTTCGAGCAGCTCTTCGGCCGCGCCGCGCATGCCCGCCAGGCCGGCGCGCGCGGCGGCCGCGGGGCCGGCGGCGGGGCGCAGCGCGGCGCCGACCACCACGCGCGCATCGAGCTCGAGCTGCGCGACGCCTATCTGGGCGGCGAGCGGCTGCTCACGCTGCGCGGCGCCAGGCTCGATGCGCAGGGCCATCTGGTGCAGGAGGAGCGGCAGGTGCAGGTCAAGATCCCCAAGGGCGTACGCGAAGGCCAGCTCATCCGCCTCAACGGCCAGGGCGGCCCGGGCGTCGGCGGCGCCCCGGCGGGCGACCTGTTCCTCGAGGTCGAGTTCAAGCCCGATCCCCGCTGGCGCACGCAGGACCGCGACGTCTACCAGAGCGTGAACGTCGCGCCCTGGGAGGCCGAGCTGGGCGGCCCGATCGAGGTGCAGACCCCTGGCGGCGCCACGGTGCAGGTGACGGTGCCGCCGCGCTTCAAGAGCGGGCGCAAGCTGCGCCTGAAGGAGCGCGGCATCCCGGCCGCGACGCCGGGCGACCTGTACCTGGAGCTGAGCGTGGTGCTGCCTTCCGCCACCACGCCGGCGCAGCAGCAGGCCTACCGCGCGCTGGCCCAGGCTTTTCCCGGATTCGCGCCGCGCGGCGCGCAAGGAGTTTGAGATGTCCCGCCCTTCCGATGCGCACGATGCGCTCATCGAAATCCTCGGCGAAGCGCCGTCCCTGAGCGTGCAGGACCTGGCCCACGCCTGCCGCATGCAGGCCGCCTGGGTCACCGAGCGGCTGTCGGCCGGATTGCTGCAGGGCGAGCTGCAGGGCGGCCACTGGCGCTGCAGCGCCACCACCGTCGTGCGCGCACGGCGGCTGGCGCAGTTCGAGACCCTGTTCGACGCCGACCCCGAGATGGCCGCGCTCACCACCGACCTGATCGAGGAGGTGGCGCGCCTGCGCCGCGAGCTGCGCCAGCTGCAGGTGCGGCTGGAGCAAGCCTGACGCGCGGCGGCCTACCCCGCGGGCCAGTCGAGCGTGACGGTGCAGCCGCGGCCCGGCCCGGCGCTGGCGGCGGCGATGCGGGCGCCGTGGCGCTCGGCGATCGTCTTGCACAGTGCCAGGCCCGCGCCCACGCCGTCGAATTCGCGCTCGCGGTGCAGGCGCTGGAACACGCCGAAGAGCGACCCGGCGTGCGCCGGGTCGAAGCCCGCGCCGTTGTCCGTGATGGCCAGCCGCACGCGCTCGCCCTGGTCCTGCGCCTCGACGCGCACCTCGGGCCGGGGGCTGGCGCGCGAGAACTTGACCGCGTTGCCCAGCACCTGCGCCAGCAGGAGCGCCAGCAGCGCCGCGTCGGCCCGCACGGCGGGCATGGCCTGGGGCAGGTCCCAGCGCAGCGCGGCGGCATCGGCGAGCGTGGCGCGCACCTGCTCGATGGCCGCGCGCACGTCCACCGCGGCCAGCGCCAGCGGCGCGCGCGCGGCGCGGCTGATGGCCTGCAGGCCGTCGATCATCAGCCCCATGCGGCGTGCCGACTGCTCCATGGTCGCGGCGAAACCCAGCGCCTCGCGCACCTGCCCGGGCGGCTCGGGCAGCTCCTGCAGCACCTCGCGCAGCAGCCCGGCGTAGGAGATCACGTGGCGCAGCGGCGCGCGCAGGTCGTGCGAGACGGCGCGCAGAAGCTCCTCCTGCGCGGCGCCCAGCGCGGCCAGCTGGCCGCGCGCCGCATCGAGCTGTGCCTGCAGATCGTGATCGTCCACCGCCTCAGGCCTTGGGTTTTCTGGCAGGCCGGTGCCAGCCGGCGATGTTCACCTGCCGCCCGCGCCCCAGGCTCAGGCTGCCGGGCGGCGTGTCCTCGGTGATGGTCGAGCCGCCGGCCACGGTGGTGCCCGCGCCTATCGTCACCGGCGCCACCAGCACGCAGTTGCTGCCGATGTGCGCGTCGGCTTCGATCACCGTGCGGTGCTTGTTCGCGCCGTCGTAGTTGGCGGTGATCGAGCCCGCGCCGTAGTTCACGCGCTCGCCCACCGTGGCATCGCCCAGGTAGGCCAGGTGGTTGGCCTTGGCGCCGTCGGCGAGCTGCGAATTCTTCACCTCGACGAAGTTGCCGACGTGCACCTCGCGGCCCAGCGTGGCGCCGGGGCGCAGGCGGGCGAACGGGCCGACGAGCGCGCCCTCGCCCACCCGCACGCCGGCCTGCTCGCCGTCGACGTGGGTGTAGGGATGGAGCACCGCTGCGGCGCCGATCCGGGCATTGGCGACGCAGCAGTAGGCGCCGATGCGCGCGCCCTCGCCGATCTCGACGCGGCCGGTGAAGATGCAGCCGACGTCGATCTCCACGTCCTGCGCGCACACCAGCTCGCCGCGCGCCCCGGTCTTCGGGTCGTCGCGCAGGTCGAAGCGCGCCGGGTCCGCCAGGCGCACGCCCTGCTCCATCAGCGCACGGGCCTGGCGCAGCTGGTGCGCCCGCTCCAGCTGCGCCAGCTGCGCCGGGCTGTTCACGCCCGCCACCTGCAGCGCGTCGTCGATGCAGTGCGCCACCACGGGCACGCCGTCGGCCACGGCCAGGGCGACGACGTCGGTCAGGTAGTACTCCCCCTGGGCGTTGTCGTTGGTCAGCCGCGCCAGCCAGCGCGCCAGCAGCGCCGACGGCACGGCCATGATGCCGCTGTAGATCTCGTCGATCGCCCGCTCGGCCTCGCCCGCGTCCTTGTGCTCGACGATGCGCTCGACCTGCCCCTGCGCGCCGCGCACGATGCGGCCGTAGCCCGCGGGGTCGGGCAGGCGCACCGTCAGCAGCGCGAGGCGCCCGCCGCCCGAGGCCTCGACCAGCGCGGCCAGCGTCTCGGGCCGCGTCAGCGGCACGTCGCCCGAGAGCACGACCACCGTGCCGTCGCCCGCCAGGTGCGGCAGCGCCTGCTGCACCGCGTGGCCGGTGCCCAGCTGCGGCTGCTGCAGCGCGAATTTCAGGTCAAAAGTGCCTGCAGCGCTTGTCCTGCCTGCGCAAGCAGCTTCCACTTCAGGAGCACCGTGGCCGGTGACCACGACCACGCGCCGCGCCTTCAGGCTGGCCGCCTGGTCGAGCACGTGGTGGATCAGCGGCCGCTGCGCCAGGCGCTGCAGGACCTTGGGGATGCGGCTTTTCATCCGCGTGCCCTTGCCCGCAGCCATCACGACGACGTCGAGCGGCCCGTTCATGACAGCGTCACCCGCGCGAACTTGCGCTTGCCCACCTGCACCACGCAGGTGCCCGCGCCGAGCTTCAGGCCCTTGTCGCCGACCACGCCGCCGTCGACGCGCACGCCGCCGCCGTCGATCAGGCGGTTGGCCTCGCTGGTCGACGGCGCCAGGCCCGCCTGCTTCAGGACGGCGCCGATGCCCAGCGGCGCGCCGGAGAGCGCCACCTCGGGGATGTCGTCGGGGATGCCGCCCTTGCTGCGGTTGGCAAAGTCCTGCTCGGCGGCCTCGGCGGCGCGCGCATCGTGAAAGCGCGTGGTGATCTCGCGCGCCAGCAGCACCTTGGCGTCCTTCGGGTTGCGCCCGGCGGCCACCTCGGCCTTGAGCGCCGCGATCTCTTCCAGGCTCTTGAACGACAGCAGCGTGTACCAGTCCCACATCAGCGCGTCGGAGATCGACAGCACCTTGGCGAACATGGTGTTGGCGTCCTCGGTGATGCCGATGTAGTTGTTCTTGCTCTTGGACATCTTGTCCACGCCGTCCAGGCCGACGAGCAGCGGCATGGTCAGGATGCATTGCGGCTCCTGGCCGTATTCCTGCTGCAGGTGCCGGCCCACGAGCAGGTTGAATTTCTGGTCGGTGCCGCCCAGCTCCAGATCGCTCTTCAAGGCCACCGAGTCGTAGCCCTGCATCAGCGGGTAGAGAAGCTCGTGCACGCTGATCGACTGGCCGCTGGTGTAGCGCTTGTGGAAGTCGTCGCGCTCCATCATGCGCGCCACGGTGTATTTGGCCGCCAGCTCAATCATGCCGCGCGCGCCCAGCGGATCGCTCCATTCGCTGTTGTAGCGGATCTCGGTCTTCGATTCATCGAGCACCAGCTTGGCCTGCGCGAAATAGGTTTCGGCATTGGCGCGGATCTGCTCGGCGGTGAGCGGCGGGCGCGTGGCGTTGCGCCCCGAGGGGTCGCCGATCAGGCTGGTGAAGTCGCCGATCAGGAAGATCACCTGGTGGCCCAGGTCCTGCAGCTGGCGCATCTTGTTGAGCACCACGGTGTGGCCGATGTGGATGTCGGGCGCGGTCGGGTCGAGCCCGAGCTTGATGCGCAGCGGCTGGCCGGTGGCCTCGGCCCGGGCCAGTTTCTGCATCCAGTCGTCCCGCGGCAGCAACTCGTCGACGCCGCGCAGGGAGATTTCCATGGCCCGGCGCACCCCGTCGGTGACCGGGTATTTTGTAACAACTGCCTGATTCATAAGGATTTTCGAATGACCGCGTAGTACGAACGGACTATACTCGGCCGGTTTTTCGCAGTGGCGGATTCTAGTGGCCACCCGCGCAGCGGGTCTTCGCCGCGCCGCCACCACCATGATTTACGGCGCTCCGGCCGCAGGCACCCGCAGGTGCGCAGCATGCCCCGGCGCCCATTTGCCTGGGGTAACTCTCTTGACCAACGGATCGACTGGCGCCCGCATCGCGTTCCTGAGCCCACTGAAGCAGTCCATCCGCAAACACCCCCAACGCGTCACCGCGCTGGTCGCGGCGGTGCTGCTCACCGGCGGCGGCGGCGCCTTCGCCGTGGCCTCGTACGCACCCGACGCGGCCGACCTGCCCGTGGTCACGATCAGCGAGAACATCCCCTCGCTCGCCAGCGACACGTCGCTGTCGGACCTGCGCGACATCACGAGCTTCTCGCTCTACCGCTCCGACACCACGCGCGCCGGCGACACCCCCGAGGCGCTGCTGCAGCGCCTGGGCATCGCCGACCCGGCCGCCTCCGGCTTCCTGCGCAGCGACAGCCTGGCGCAGCAGAACCTGCTCGGGCGCGGCGGCCGCTCGCTGTCGGCCGAGGCCAGCAACGACCAGCAGCTGCTGCGCCTGACCGCGCGCTGGGCGCCGGCGGACGACAGCACCACGTTCCGGCGCCTGGTCGTCGAGCGCCAGGCCGACGGCAGCTTCGCCTCGCGCATCGAAAGCGCCGCCATGACCGTGGGCAGCCAGCTGGCGGGCGGCATCATCCGCAGCTCCCTGTTCGCCGCGACCGACGCCTCCAACATCCCCGACGCCGTCGCCGTCCAGCTGGCCGACATCTTCTCCGGCAGCATCGACTTCCGCCGCTCCCTGCGCAAGGGCGACCGCTTCACCGTCGTCTACGAAACGCTCGAGGCCGATGGCGAGCCCCTGCGCACCGGCCGCGTGCTCGGCGCCGAGTTCGACAACAACGGCAAGACGCACAACGCGCTCTGGTTCCAGGACGGCCCGCAGGCCAAGGGCGCGTACTACACGCTCGACGGCAACAGCATGAACCGGGCCTACCTGACCTCGCCGGTGCAGTACACCCGCGTCTCCAGCGGCTTCAAGATGCGCTTCCACCCCATCCTGCAGACCTGGCGCGCGCACCTGGGGACCGACCTCGCGGCTCCGGCCGGCACGCCGGTGCGCACCGTCGGCGACGGCGTCGTCGATTTCGCCGGGGTGCAGAACGGCTACGGCAACGTGATCTACGTCAAGCACGCCAACCAGCACGAAACCGTCTACGCCCACCTGAGCCGGATCGACGTGCGCAAGGGCGAATCGGTCTCGCAGGGCCAGACGATAGGCGCGGTCGGCTCCACCGGCTGGGCCACGGGCCCGCACCTGCACTTCGAATTCCGCGTGAACGGCCAGCAGCAGGACCCGATGGCCATCGCCCAGGGCAGCGAGGCCGCGCAGCCGGTGTCCGCCGCGAGCCGCCCCGCGTTCGAGCGCCTGGCGGCGCAGATGCGGCTCGAACTCACCCAGGCCGGTCAGTCGCTGGCCGTCGCCAGCGCCGACTGACACCGCCCGTCCCGGCGCGGCGCGACGGCCAGCGGGCGCTCCATGGGCCACCACACCCGCCGATTCATCGGACTGATGTCGGGCACCTCGCTCGACGGCATTGACGGCGTGCTCGCCGAGATATCCGGCACGAAATGCCGCGTGGCGCAGCATGCGTCAGCGCCGATAGCTCCTGAATTGAGAGTGCAGCTGCTCGCGCTCAACACCCCCGGTCCCAACGAACTGCACCGCGCGCAGCTCGCCGGAAACGCGCTGGCCCGCGCCTGTGCCGGCGTCGTCCACGCCCTGCTCGCCCAGGCCGGGCTGCAGCCGGCGCAGATCGAGGCCGTCGGCGCCCACGGACAGACCGTGCGCCACCAGCCCCAGGCCTTCGACGCCACCGGCTACACCGTACAGCTGAACAACCCGGCGCTGCTCGCCGAGCTCACCGGCATCACCATCGTCGCCGACTTCCGCAGCCGCGACCTCGCCGCCGGCGGCCAGGGCGCCCCGCTGGTACCGGCGTTCCACCGCAACGTCTTCGGGCGCAGCGGCCAGACGGTGGCGGTGCTCAACCTCGGCGGCATGGCCAACCTGAGCGTGCTGCACGCCGACGGGCGCACGCTCGGCTTCGACTGCGGCCCGGGCAACGCGCTGATGGACCACTGGTGCCAGGCCCATGCCGGCACGCCCTGGGACGCGGACGGCGCATGGGCCCGCGGCGGCCAGGTGCTGCCGCAGCTTTTGCAGCACCTGCTGGCCGAGCCGTTCTTCGCGCAGCCACCACCCAAGAGCACCGGGCGCGACCTGTTCCACCCCGAGTGGCTGCAGCAGCACCTCGACGCCAGCCAGACCGCCGGCGCGCCAGCGCAGGACGTCCAGGCCACGCTGGCCGAGCTGACCGCCCGCGCCTGCGCCCGGGACGTCGCGCACCATGCGGCGCACGCTGGCCTCCTGATCGTCTGCGGCGGCGGCGCGCGCAACGGCTATCTGATGGAGCGCCTGCAGGCCCTGCTGCCCGCCTGCCGCGTCGAGCCCTCGGACGCCCACGGCCTGCCCGCGCAGCAGGTGGAAGCGGCGGCCTTCGCCTGGCTGGCCCAGCGCTGCCTGGACGGCCTTCCCGGCAACCTGCCGGCGGTGACCGGCGCGCGCGGCGCGCGCATCCTCGGCGCGGTCTACCGCGCCTGATTCATGCGATTCTCAAGCCGAGAAGCTCGAGCCGCAGCCGCAGGTCACCTCGGCGTTCGGATTGCGCACCACGAACTGCGTGCCCTTGAGGCCCTCCTCGCAGTCGATCTCGGCGCCGCAGAGGTAGGGGTAGCTGATCGCGTCGACCAGCAGCGCGGCGCCGTCGCGCTCGATGGCGACGTCGCCCTCGCGTACCGCCGCATCGAACGAGAACTTGTACTGGAACCCCGAGCAGCCACCCCCCTGCACCAGCACGCGCAGCTTGAGCAGGGGGTTGCCTTCCCGCGCCGCCAGCGCGGCCACCCGGGCCGCGGCCCGGTCGGTGAAACGGATGGCGCCGGGCGCGGTGGCCGCGGCAGGGGCGATGGTTTCCATGGTCATGCGTATTCCTTGCGGGCGCCGAAACGCCCCGTCGTCAACAACACCTCAGCCGGCAGGCGACGCCAGCTTGAGCGTGGGCTTGCCCTCGAGCAGCAGTTCGCTGGGGCACATCTGGCCCGAGATCATCGCACCCTGGTGCATTTCGAGGGCCTTGTAGTGCACATCGCCCACCACGCGCGCCCGGGCCTGCAGCTCCAGCAGCTCGCCGGCGTGCACCGGGCCTTCGACGATGCCGTTGATGACGACATGCGCCGCATGCACGCTGCCCTGCACGCAGGCGGACTCCGAGACCACGACGATGCCCGGCTCGACCGCGGCGCGCACGTCGCCGTGCACCTCGCCGTCGATGCGCAGGCCGTCGCTGAACAGCACGTCGCCGTGCACGCTCGTCCCCTTGGCGACCAGGCTCTTGATCAGGGGTTGCTTTTTGCGAGAAAACACCTGCTGTCTCCACTGGCGTCGCGCATTCAGCCTAGAAACGGCCGTTGGATGCGCCCGCCGGTGCCGTGATCGGCGTGCCAGGCAAGGCGTGAGGACGCAGCGCACTCCCGTGCGCAAGAACGAACAACGCCGCATGGCGCGTCGAGCATGGTGCTGGCGCGTGCATGGCGCCATCAGCCGACAGATGGGCCATGCCGAAGCCAGAAAGTTCAATGTCCATACGACGTTATTGAAAACGGCCAGCGGCCGACGGCCGTTTCTAGGCTTAGTTGAGCGACAGCGATTGCATGGCACGCACCGAGTCACCCTCCAGCAGCCGCACCGTGACGGTTTTTACCACAAGCTGCGCCGGCAGATCGACCACGCCCTCGACCCGCCGGTAGGTCTGCACCCGCAGGTCGCGGTTCACCGCGGGCGGGCGCGACGTCCACGGCTGCCCTTGCCTGAGCCCGGCCAGCACCAGTTCCAGCCGCCCCTTGAACTCGGGCGCGTCGCGCGCCGGCTGGATCACCAGCACCTGCCAGCGCAGCTGCACGCCGTCGCCCAGGACCTCGGCCTGCAGGCCTCTGATGTCCATGGTGCCGCCACCGCGGGACGCCGGGATGAGCTTCTCGAAGAATGCGAGGTCGTCGCGCAGGCCGCGGTTGTCCGCCTCGAGCTGGCGCAGGCGCTCGGCCAGGCTCTCCATGGCCGCGTGCTCGGTGGCGCGCACGCCCGCCGCGGCATCCGCGGCGTCCTGCAGCGTCCGGACCTCGTCGCGCAGCCGCTGGTTCTCGCCGAGCGCATCGTGCGCCTGGCCCCGCAGCCGCTGCATTTCCTGGCGCGATCCCGCATCGAGCCCGGCGAGGCTGCGGCCCAGCTCGAAGGTCCAGAGCGCCAGCGCCGCGCACAGCCCGAGCACGACGGCCGCCGCCAGCCAGCGCAGCGGCCATGGCAGCGCACGCCGCACCGCCACGCGCGGCCCGCTCAGCCCGGCGAGCGACAGGCGGCGGCGCAAGCGGCGCAGGCGCATGCCGATTCAGCCCCGGGCCGGCCGGCCCAGGAACGCAAAAGCCGCCATGAAGGCGGCTTTTGCGACTCCAGCGTGCCGGGCACCGAGCGGACCATGGACGATCTTGCCGGCCCGCCCACCCCCAGCGCGCCGCAGCGACGCGGCGGGCCAGGAGGTGCGTGCCGATGGCATGCCGAAGCGCCCCGGCGCCGGTCAGCGCTTGGAGAACTGCTTGGCGCGGCGTGCGGAGTGCAGGCCGACCTTCTTGCGCTCCACTTCGCGCGCGTCGCGGGTGACGAAGCCGGCGGCGCTGAGCTGGGGCTTGAGCGCCGCGTCGTAGTCGATCAGCGCGCGCGTGATGCCGTGGCGCGTGGCGCCGGCCTGGCCGGATTCGCCGCCGCCGAAGACGTTCACCTGGATGTCGAAGTGATCGACAAAGCCGGTGAGCACCAGCGGCTGCTTGGCGATCATGATCGAGGTCTCGCGGCCGAAGTACTGCTGAATGTCCTTGCCATTCACCGTGATCTTGCCGCTGCCTTTTTTCAGAAACACGCGGGCGACGCTGGACTTGCGACGGCCGGTGCCATTGTTCCATTCACCAATCATTGTCCGGCTCCTCAGATGTCCAGCACTTTGGGCTGTTGCGCGGTGTGCGGATGCTCGGCGCCGCCGTAGACATTGAGCTTCTTGATCATGGCGTAGCCCAGCGGCCCCTTGGGCAGCATGCCCTTGACGGCCTTCTCCAGCGCGCGGCCGGGGTGCTTGGCCTGCATGTCGCGGAAGCTGGTCGCGCGGATGCCGCCCGGGAAGCCCGAGTGGCGGTAGTACATCTTGTCGGTCGCCTTGGTGCCGGTGACCTTGAGGTGCGAGGCGTTGATGACGACGATGTAGTCGCCAGTATCGACGTGAGGCGTGTAAATGGCTTTGTGCTTGCCGCGCAGACGGTGGGCCACTTCGCTGGCGACCCTGCCGAGCACCTTGTCGGTGGCGTCAATCACAAACCACTCGTGCACGACCTCAGCGGGTTTTGCGCTGAAA
>CAUJIM010000078.1 GCA_963205335.1 Pseudomonadota bacterium | reverse complement strand
GCGGGCGTCTTCGCCACCGCCGTCTGGCAAAGCCGCGACCGGGTGGTCGGCACGCTGGAGGCGGGGGCTCCCGAGCTGCGCCCCGACGCGCGCTTCAACCTGGACGCGGCCTCCATCGCCGCCAGCTACGACACGGGGCTGGACTGGATCAGCATCGTCTTCGAATCCCCCCCGGAATCCTGCGAGAACGTGGCCATCGGCCAGTACCAGGACCGGTTTGCCTGGGCCATGCAGGCCGTGCCCGGCGTGCTCTCGATCTCGTCGTTCTCGCAGCAGCTGCGCCAGTACAACGAGGGCTACAACGAAGGCTCGCCCAAGATGGCCGCGGCGCCCATCGACCCGGGCAACTACGCGGCCCTGGCGACGGAGATCTCGCGCATCCCCGGCATGATGCGCAAGGACTGCAGCATGACGGCCGCGCACCTGTACCTGAGCGACCACAAGGCCACCACCATCCAGCGCGTCGTCGATGCGGTGAAGGCGTTCCGCCAGGCCAACCCGATGCCGGACGCGACGATCCGCCTGGCCGCGGGCAACGCCGGCGTGCTGGCCGCCATCAACGAGGAGGTGGAGCACAGTGAACTGCCCATGATGCTCTACGTGTACGCCGCCATCATGGTGCTGATCTTCATCGTCTACCGGGACTGGCGCGCGATGCTCGCCTGCTGCCTGCCGCTGACCATAGGCACCTTCATCGGCTACTGGTTCATGAAGGAGCTGCAGATCGGACTCACCGTGGCCACCCTGCCCGTGATGGTGCTGGCCGTCGGCATCGGCGTCGATTACGCGTTCTACATCTACAACCGCCTGCAGTGGCATCTGTCCCGGGGGGAAGAGATCGTGCCGTCGCTGGAGCAATCCATCCTGGAGGTGGGCACGGCCACCATCTTCACCGCCATCACGCTGGCGATCGGCGTGGCCACGTGGTCGTTTTCCGCGCTCAAGTTCCAGGCGGACATGGGCAAGCTGCTGTCGTTCATGTTCATGGTCAACCTGGTCATGGCGATGACGGTGCTGCCCGCGTTCGCCGTCTGGCTGGAGCGGCTGTTTCCCCGCCGCGGCCCGGTGCGCGCGGGCTTGATGAGCCACTGATGAACCCGATGCTTGCCCCAGAAGAACGCACCGCCGCAGTGCCTGCATGGGCGCCGTCGCGCCGGTCGATCCTGCTGGCCGGCGCGCTGGCCTGCGGCCTCGGCCCGCGGCACGGCCAGGCCGCGGAACTGGCCGCGACGCCGGCCGCGCGCTCCGCCATCGCCACCCAGGCGGCCGTGCTGGGCATGGCCTGGGCAGGCCCGCGCGCGGTGGCGGTGGGCGACCACGGCATCGTGCTGCTGTCCGACGACCAGGGCGCACGCTGGCGCCAGGCGGCGGCGGTGCCGGTCAGCACCCTGCTGACCAGCGTGCACTTCGCCGATGCCGACCACGGCTGGGCGGTGGGCCACGGCGGCGCCATCCTCGCCACCACCGACGGCGGCGAGCACTGGCAGGTGCAGCGGCTGGCGCTGGGCGAGGACCGGCCGCTGTTTTCGGTGTACTTCTTCAACGCGCAAGAAGGCGTCGCCGTCGGCTTGTGGTCGCTCACGCTCACCACGCAGGACGGGGGCAAGACCTGGCACGAGCAGCACCTGCCCAACCCGCCCGGATCGACCAAGGCGGACGCCAACCTGATGCGGTTGTTCGCCGGCGAGGCGGGCCGGCTCTACGTGGCGGCCGAGCGCGGGCTGGTGCTCAAGTCGGTGGATCGCGGCGCGAGCTGGAGCTACCTGAGCACGGATTTCAAGGGCTCGTTCTGGTGCGGCGTGGCCCTGGACGGCGACACCCTGCTGGCCGGCGGCATCCGCGGCGCGCTGTACCGCAGCGACGACGGCGGCCGGCAATGGCAGCGCATCCCGCTCGAGAGCACGGCATCGGTGACGGCCCTGGCGGCGGCCGCGGGCGGCCGGGTGCTGGCGCTGGGCCTGGACGGCCTGCAGGCCGAGAGCGACGACGCGGGACGGCACTTCGCACCCCACGCGCGCCCCGACCGGCTGAGCCTGACCGCCGCGCTGCCCGTGCCGGGCGCCCCCGGCCGCTGGCTGCTGGGCTCGCGCGCTGGCGTCCTGCCCGTGGCCGGAGGGTAAAGACCGCGGGGCAACACCCCTGCCGCCGTCGGGGGAGGCCACAATCGGGACTTTCCCGATCAAGACGGCACACCCCATGCAGCACAGTGACGTTCTCATCGTCGGCGCCGGCCCCGTGGGCCTGACGCTTTCCATCGCGCTGGCCCAGGCGGGCTTCACGGCCACGGTGCTGGAGCTGCAGGGCAGCGAGGCGCTGGCCGATCCGCCGTTCGACGGCCGCGAGATCGCGCTCACGCACCCCAGCCGCGCGCTGCTCGAACGCTACGGCACCTGGCAGCACCTGGCGCCGCACGAGACCGGCGTGCTGCGCGAGGCGCAGGTGCACGACGGCCCGGTGGGCGCGCACAGCCCGATGCAGCTGCACGCGGGCGCCGCCGGGGTGGACAACCTGGGCTGGATCGTGCCCAACCACGCGCTGCGGCGCACGGCGTATGCGGTGGCGTCCGCCACGGCGGGCGTGCGCATCATCGCCGGCGCGCGCGTGGCCGGCGTGCGCGTGGCGCCCGGGCACGCGAGCGTGGAATTCACCCGCGCCGACGGCACCGGCGAAACCCTGCACGCGCCGCTCGTCGTCGCGGCCGACAGCCGCTTCTCCAGCGTGCGCCGCCAGCTCGGCATCGGCGCCTCGATGCACGACTTCGGGCGCAGCGTCATCGTCTGCCGCATGCGCGTGCAGGAGCCGCACCACGAGATCACGCACGAGTGCTTCGACCACCACAGCACGCTGGCGGTGCTGCCGCTGCCCGACGACCCCGAGAGCAGCGCGCGCCAGGTCTCGGCCGTGGTCACCGTCGATGGCGCGCAGGCGCAGGCGCTGCTCGCGCTCGCGCCCGAGGACTACGCGGCGCGCATCGCCACGCAGTTCCAGCACCGCCTGGGCGCCATGGCCATGGCAAGCGAGCGCCACGCCTACCCGCTGGTGGCCGTCTGGGCGCACCATTTCGCCGGGGCGCGCTGCGCGCTGGCGGGCGACGCGGCCGTGGGCACGCACCCGGTGACGGCGCACGGCTTCAACATCGGGCTGTCGGGCATCGCGGCGCTGGTGAACGCCGTCACCCTGGCGCGCCGGCGCGGCCAGGACATCGGCGACGCGCGGGCCCTCGCGCGCTACGAGCGCAGCCACCGCCTGCACGCCTGGCCGATCTTCGCCGGCACCAACGCCATCGTGCGCCTGTACACCGACGAGCGCGCCCTGCCGCGCGTGCTGCGCCGCGCGGTGCTGGTCGCGTCCGACCATTTCCCGCCGCTCAAGGCCGCCATCGTGGGCCAGCTCACCGGGCGCCGGCCGGCATGGCCCGGGACGAAGCGGGATTCTTGAGGCGTGGCCGGGGCGGGGCGGACCTGCGTGGCAGACTCCCAGGCTTTCCCACCGCCCCCACCCCGCCCCATGCTCACCGGTGACCTGCGCAACAAAGTCGATCAAGTCTGGAACGCCTTCTGGTCTGGCGGCATCGCCAACCCCATCGAAGTCATCGAGCAGATCACCTACCTGCTCTTCCTGCGCGCGCTCGACAGCGACCAGACCCGCGAAGACAACAAGGCCCTGCGCCTCAAGACCCGGCCCGTGCGGCTCTTCCCCGAAGGCACCGACGCCAAGGGCCGCCCGTTCGACGACATGCGCTGGTCGCGCTTCAAGCACATGGCGCCCGCCGACATGTTCACCGTGCTGGGCGAACACGTCTTTCCCTTCCTGCGCGGCCTGCACGCCTCGGGCGGCCCGGCGGCCGAAACCGCCTTCGCGCACCACATGCGCGATGCGCGCTTCACCATCCCCACGCCGGCGCTGCTGGCCAGGGTGGTGGACCTGCTCGACACCATCCCGCTGCACGAGCGCGATACCAAGGGCGACCTGTACGAATACATGCTCGGCAAGATCGCCAGCGCTGGGCAGAACGGCCAGTTCCGCACCCCGCGCCACATCATCGCGCTGATGGTCGCCCTGACCGCCCCCGTGCCGCAGGACACCCTCTGCGACCCGGCCAGCGGCACCTGCGGTTTTTTGGTGGCCGCCGGCGAATACCTGCGCCGCACCTACCCCGACATGCTGCGCGTGCCCGCGCAAAACGGGTTCTGTCGCAATACGCCCGTCGAGGCGTGACGATGCCAACGTTAGGATCGCTTAACGAGTGGCGAGGCTGTAGAAGCGGTCGGCGTCGGACACAGTCAAGCCTGCGGAGCAGCTGAGCTGCCCCTTCTTGATCATGTG
>CAUJIM010000077.1 GCA_963205335.1 Pseudomonadota bacterium | reverse complement strand
AACAGCACGCCGTGCGGCAGGATGCAGGCGGCCTTGGCGGTGCTCTTCATGCTGCGCACGATGTGCAGCAGGTAGGCGTAGTCGCCCTGCTTGCGCGGCGGCACGCCCCAGGCAAAGCGCTTGTGGCGGTCGCCTTCGCCGCTTTCGCCGAGCGCGAGGCCGGTGGACCAGGTCTTGTCGGAAAACGGCGGGTTAGCGACCACGTAGTCGTATGTGCGCAGTTGCTCGCCGTCCAGAAAGCGCGGCTTGACCAGCGTGCCTTCGCCGCCGGAGGCGATGTTGGCGGTGGGAAAGTCGTGCAGGATCATGTTCATGCGCGCGAGGCCGGCGGTGGTGCCGTCCTTCTCCTGGCCTTCGAGCGTGATGTGCTTGCCGGCCTCGGCCGCCACCTTCAGCAGCAGCGAGCCCGAGCCGCACGTCGGGTCGTAGGCGGTCGTGGCGGCCACGGTGTTGCCGGGCGCGATGCCGATCACCTTGGCCATCACGCGGCTGACCTCGGCCGGCGTGTAGAACTGGCCCTTGCTCTTGCCGCTTTCGCTGGCGAAGTGGCGCATCAGGTATTCGTAGGCGTCGCCGAGGATGTCGTCGTGCTCGGCGCGGTTGCGCGAGAAGTCCAGCGCCGGGTTCTCGAAGATGGCGATCAGGTTGCCCAGGCGCTCGACGCGCACCTGCCCGTCGCCGAGCTTGTTGGGGTCGTTGAAGTCGGGGAAGTCGCTGCGCGCCAGGCGCGTGTTGGCGTCGATCAGCGGCTGGATCACCTGCGTGTTGATCTTGTTGCCGAGGTCGGCGTCGCCCTTGAGCGCCACCATGTCCTTGAAGCCGGCGCCCTTGGGGATGACGATCGGCGGCTCGAAGCCGTCGTAGTCGGCGTACTTGTCCGACACGTACTTGATGAACAGCATGAACAGGACGTAGTCCTTGTACTGGCTGGCATCCATGCCGCCGCGCAGCTCGTCGCACGAGGCCCAGATCGAGGAGTAGAGGTCGGACTTCTTGATGGCCATCGGGGGCGGTAAGGATGAGTCGGGCGGGCGCGCTCGCGGACTCATGCGCGACGCGTTTTCCGCCTTTGTACAGTACGAGCTCCCGACGGCGGCATGGTCCGCACGGGCGAGGGCCACGACTGCCTCGCGCCGATGATGGCCTGCTGGTTCCGGGAGGACGAGATCGAGAAGTTCGAGCCACCGGAGCGCTACATGGTCGGTCGATGGGTTCCTAGACCGCCGTTCACGGGAATCCAGCTTCAGCACGCAAGCCCACGATGCCGCGGGTTCCTTGTTGGGAAAATTTCCACTCGGACCCAAGGCAAGCCGAGGGCTGTTGGAGCCAAGTCCGGTTCCAGGGGCCAGCGTCTTGGGCCAGTCGTGCAGGGTCTGCCCGCTCTCTGGGCCGCCCGCGCGAATCTGTGCGCACACATGCAGAGGTAGCTCGCGTCATGAAACCACTCCGGTCGTGCCACCTGGCCTGCAAGCCGAGCGAGTGCCGCCGTGGTGGCAATGGCTGGACAGCCGCAATCGCCAGCCCGGCACCATGCAAGTGGTCGGACTTGGGCATCGCCCCGGCCATGCCCTCGAGCTGAGCGCAGGGCGTTGGCTGTCCCTCTGGGGTAGAACCGTCCTGGATATCCGGACGCTCGCCAGCTACCGCTTGAGCCTCGAGAGTTCACGCCTGGAGGGCTACCACGTGGGAGGGAAGGGGGAGGCGCTGGCGTTTGCTCAACAGCCAGAACATCGATGCCGTATTCGCCCTGAGGAGCGGCGCCTGAGCCTCTTCCATTTGAGCCAAGGCCATGACCCGGCGCGTGAGGCGCGCGGCAAGGCGCTGGTCGAACGCATTGCCGGGCGCTTCAACGCCCGGCTGGCGGCCGGTGAGTTCCAGCAGCACTTCATCGAGCGCGAGAAAGCGTCGACGCAGCGGGCGCGCTGAGCGTGATCGTCGACCGCAGCACCGGCGCGCTGGGCAAGATCACGCCCTGACCGTAGTGGGCAAGGGCAAGGCTTCAGGCCCGCCGCAGGAGGTCAGCTTGCCAGCAGCCGGGCCTCGGCCAGTGCCAGCGGCTCGGGCAGGCCGCTGAGCACGAGCGTATCGCCGCCGGCCAGCGTGTCGGTCGGTTGTGGCGGGCGGGCGCCGCCGTCACTGCGGCGCAGGGCGACGACCGTGATGCCCAGCGCCGGCAGCGCCAGATCGTCCAGTGCACGCCCGGCCCAGGAGGTGCCATCGGGCAGGGTGACGCTCTGCAGCCGCGCCTGCTGCAGCTCTTCCACGGTGTCATCGTCGCTGCCGTGGAAGTAGCCGCGCAGCAGGCCATAGCGGGCCTCGCGCGCATCGCGGGCCAGGCGGATGACCTGCCGCATCGGTACGCCGACCAGGGCCAGCGCGTGGCTGGCCAGCATCAGGCTGCCTTCGATGGCCTCGGGCACGACCTCGGTGGCGCCGGCGGCGCGCAGCGTCTCGAGATCGCTGTCGTCGATCGTGCGCACCACCACCGGCACCGCCGGCGAGTGCTCGCGCACCAGGCGCAGGATCTTCAAGGCCGAGGGGGTGTCGGGGTAGCTGACGACCACCGCGTTGGCGCGCGCCAGGCCGGCGGCCATCATCCTCTGCAGCCGCGCGGCGTCGCCGAACACCACGCTCTGGCCGGCGGCGGCGGCCTGGCGCACGCGGTCGGGGTCGAGGTCGAGCGCCATGTACGGGATGCCCTGCGTGTCGAGCATGCGCGCCAGGTTCTGGCCGCTGCGG
>CAUJIM010000076.1 GCA_963205335.1 Pseudomonadota bacterium | reverse complement strand
AGGCGCGGCCGGCCTGGGCGCAGGCCGGCCCGTTTCCGGACCGGTTGTGCGCACCGAGGTCAAGTAGAGATCACCCTGATCCTCGGCGTGCCGTGAATGCGCAAGAATCAGCCTCCACGTCTGCCGTCCGGTTGCGACTTGTCTTGTCCTCGGGAGTCCGTTCCATGAAATTCAAACCCCTCGCGCTGGCGCTGCTGCTGGGCGCCGCGACTGCCTCGCCCCTGCTCGCCCAGGCCGCTGAAGTGACGCTGCGCGCGGTGAGCTCTTTCCAGGAGGGCACGTCGTTCTCGCGCGCGTTCGAGACCTTCGTCAAACGCGTGAACGAAGAGGGCAAGGGGCTGGTGAAGATCAACTACATCGGCGGCCCCAAGGTCATGCCGCCGTTCGAGGTCGGCAATGCCGTCAAGAACGGCGTCGTCGACATGGCCAATGTCACCAGCGCCTTCTACACCAGCCTGCTGCCGGCTGCCGACGGGCTCAAGCTCGCCGAGTGCTCGATCCAGCAGCAGCGCAAGAATGGCGCCTGGGCCTACATCAACAAGCTGCACAACGAAAAGCTCAACGCCTACTACCTCGCGCGCACGGGCGACGGCGTGCCCTTCCACCTGTATCTGACCAAGCCCCTGGCGAAGCCCGACCTGCACGGCTACACCATCCGCGTCACGCCGGTATACCGCGCGTTCTTCGCCGCGCTGGGCGCCAACCTGGTGCAGACGCCCCCCGGCGAGGTCTACACGGCCCTGGAGCGCGGCGTCATCGACGGCTACGGCTGGCCGATCCAGGGCATCTTCGACCTGGGTTGGCAGGACAAGACCAAGTACCGCGTCGACCCCGGCTTCTACACGGTGGAGGTCAACTTCCTCGTCAACCTCGATACCTGGAACAAGAAACTCGACGACAAGCAGCGCGCCCTGCTGCAGCGGATCGCGACCGACATCGAAGCCACCAACGTGGCCGACAACGCCAAGATCAACGCCGAGGAGCGCAAGCGCCAGGCCGACGCGGGCATCAAGACGGTGGCCCTCGAAGGCGAGCAGCGCACCCAGTGGCTGGACACCGCGCGCGACGCGGGCTGGGCCTACGTGAAGCAGATCGCACCGCAGCAGGCCGACGAAATGCGCAAGCTGCTGACGGGCTGCGACCGGTGAAACCCGGCGCCTGCGCGCGTGTCCTGGATGCGATCGGCGTGGCCGCGGGCGCGGCGTTCGCGCTGATCGCGCTGGCCACCACCTGGGATGTCCTGCTGCGCAACCTGGCGGGCGGGACGCTGGCGGGCCTGGGCGACCTGGTCGAATACATCCTGTTCGTCGCGACCTTCCTCGCCGCGCCGTGGCTGCTGCGCGAGAACGGCCACGTGCAGGTGGACTTCCTGGTCGCGGCGCTGCCCGCGCCGCTGCGCCGCAGCGTGCGCCGCGCGGCCAATGCGGTGGGGCTGGCCGTGTGCGCCGTGCTGCTGGTGTTCGCCGCGCGGGTGGCGTGGACGTCCTGGACGGACCACAACATGGTGCTCAAGACCCTGGTGTTCCCGGAGTGGTGGCTGTACGCGGTGATCGTCGTGTCGATGGCGCTGCTCTCGCTGGAATTCCTGCGGCGCCTGTGGGCGGGTTCCGACGCCGCACCGCCGCCGCCCGATTTCTGATGGGCGGCCCGCGCCGCCGAACCGTTCACGCCGAAGGCCGACGATGTCCTGGATGACAGCCCTGCTGGTGATGCTCGTGCCGCTCTGCGGCTTCCTGTTGCTGGGCCTGCCGGTGGCATTCGCCTTTTTCGTCGTCAACATCATCGGCGCCGTGGTGTTTCTCGGCGGCGACGCGGGCCTCGCGCAGATGGTGCGCAACTCCGTCACGGCGCTGACCAACTACTCGCTGGCTCCCATTCCGTTGTTCATCCTCATGGGCGAGGTGCTGCTGCACACGGGCGTGGCGTTTCGCGCGATCAACGCGATCGAGAAACTGATCGCGCGCGTGCCCGGGCGGCTGCCCATCGTCAGCGTGTGCGGCGGCACCGTGTTCGCCGCGCTGTCCGGCTCGTCGCTGGCGAACACGGCCATGCTCGGCAGCGCGCTGCTGCCCGACATGCTCAAGCGCGGCTACGACCCGGGCATCGCCATGGGCCCCATCATGGCCACGGGCGGCATCGCCATGCTCATCCCGCCGTCGGCGCTGGCGGTGCTGCTGGGAAGCCTGGCGGGGATTTCCATCTCCAAGCTGCTCATCGCCGGGATCGTCCCGGCGTTGATCATGGGCGTGCTTTTCATCGGCTACATCCTGGCGGTGTGCGTGATGGACCCGAGCCGTTCGCCCCGGGACGACTCGCCCGCGGCCCGCGGCTGGGCGCGCTACCGGCCCTTCGTGCGCGACGTGCTGCCGCTGTCGCTGGTCTTCATCGCTGTGATCGGCAGCCTCGTCGGCGGCATTGCCACGCCGACCGAATCGGCGGCGCTGGGCTGCGTGGCCTCGGTGCTGGCGGCCATCGGCTACCGGTCGCTCACCTGGCGCAACCTGGTGGCCTCGCTGCGCGAGACGGCGCGCGTGAGCGTCATGACGCTGTTCATCATCGCGGCGTCGGTCACCTTCGCGCAGATCCTGGCCTTTTCCGGCGCCACCGACGGCCTCGTCGAGCTGGTCAGCCGCTCGGGCCTGTCGCCGTTCGGCCTGGTGATCGGCATGGTGCTGATCCTGCTGTTCCTGGGCTGCTTCGTCGACCAGGTGAGCATGCTCATGATCACCATCCCCCTGTTCATTCCCCTGGCCCACAGCGCCCACATCGACCTGATGTGGCTCGGCGTGCTGTACCTGCTGACCATGGAAATCAGCTTCCTCACGCCGCCGTTCGGCCTGCTGCTGTTCGTCATGAAGGGCGTGGCGCCGCCGCACATCACGCTCGGCCAGGTCTATCGCGCCGCAGTGCCCTTCCTCGGCCTGGAACTGCTGGTGCTGCTGTTGCTGCTGGCGTTTCCAGCGATAGGCACGTGGCTGCCGGACGTGCTGGTGAAGTAGAGCCGCTGCCGCCGTCCGTTCACGCCAGCCAGCGCTTGCGCCGGCGGTAGTGCTTGACGTTGTGGTAGTCCACGCGCTCGCCGCCGCCGAGGTAGAACTCCTGGATGTCGGGGTTCTGCTTGAGCACGGCGGCCTCGCCGCTCATCACGATGTTGCCGTTCTCGATCAGGTAGGCGTGGTCGGCCACGTCCAGCGCCGCGGTGGCGTTCTGCTCGACCAGCAGCACGCTGGTCTTCTGCTCGCGGTTGATCTTGCGGATGATGGCGAAGATTTCCTTGACCAGCACCGGCGCCAGGCCGAGCGAGGGCTCGTCGAGCATGATGAGCGTGGGCTCGGTCATGAGCGCGCGGGCGATCGCCAGCATCTGCTGCTCGCCGCCCGACAGGTAGCCGGCCTTGCTGCGCATGCGCTCGGCCAGGCGCGGGAAGTAGGTGTAGGCCTGCTCGCGCAGCTCGGCGTAGCTGCGCTGGGCGGCCCGGCCGCGGTAGGCGGCCAGCAGGTTGTCGTCGGGCGTCAGGTGCTCGAAGATGCGCCGGCCCTCCATCACGTGCACCAGGCCCAGGCGCACGCGCTCGGGCGGGGACAGGTGCACGATGTCCTGCCCGCGAAAGCGCACCTCGCCGCGGCGCACCTCGCCGCGTTCGGGCGCGAGCAGCCCGCTGATGGTCTTGAGCGTGGTGGACTTGCCCGCGCCGTTGGCGCCGAGCAGGGCGACCATCGCGCCCTCCCCGACTTCGAGCGAGACCCCTTTGATGGCGAGGAACACCCGGTCGTAGGCGACCTCGACATTGTTCAGGGTCAGCAGGCTCATTTCTTTTCCTTGGCCCTGGCTTCGTCTTCCTTGATGAGGTCCCAGACCACGTCCTGGTAGGCGCTGGCCCAGTCGGACTTGGGCGCCCACTGCTTGCCGTCCCACTCGGAGACGATGCCCTGGCCGCCGCCCTGGTGGTCCTTGGCGGTGATGGTCAGCGGCGGCATCAGGCCCTCGGCGTTGAAGTCCTTGAGCATCTCGAAGCCGGCCTTGAGCTTCTCGCCGGTCAGCGGCGCGCCGAGCTTCTGCACCGCCAGGCGCGCGGCCTGCACCCCGATCGCCATGCTGGCCACGCCGATGTTGTAGCCGCTCCAGCCGACGCGCTTCTTGTCGCCGCTGCCGTTGCCCGGGTTCACCACCTTTTCGACGATGCGCTTGAGGATGGGCGAGCCGGTGCCGGTGTTGACCAGGGTGACGCGCTTGACGCCCACCACTTCGTTGCCCTTGAACGCGGACATGTCGCTTTCGGAGAGCCAGAGCACCGAATGGATGTCCTTGGGCGCGATGCCGTTGGTCACCGCGCCGCGGATCGACACCGCCTGGCCCGGGCCCGCGCCCCAGATGATGACCTTGTCCGGACGGTTCTTGCGCACCTCGCTCCAGGTGGCGGCCTGCTCGGTGCCGGGCACCGGGTAGGGGTAGAGCTTGACCTCGAAGCCCTTGGTCTGCGCCATGCGGTTGAGCAGCTCGATCGGCTCCTTGCCGAAGGCCGAGTCGATGTGCACGAAGGCGATCTTCTTGCCCTTCAGGCCGCCTTCCTTCTCGTCGATGTACTTGAGCAGGATGGCCGCCTGCGAGCGGTAGATCGCCGCCGACGGGAAGACGTAGGGAAAGACCGCGCCGTCGGCCGCGTCGGCGCGGCCGTGGGCGAAGGCGATCATCGGCAGGTGGTCCTCGTTGACGCGCGGCATCAGCGCGTTGGCCACCGGCGAGCTGAGGAAGTCGAAGAACACCGCGCCCGCGGCCTTGGCCTCGTTGTACTGGGCGATGCCGCGCTCGGGGTAGCTGGCGTGGTCCTTGATGATCAGCTTGACGGGCGCGCCCTCGATGCCGCCCTCCAGGTTGACCAGCTTGATGTAGTCCTGCTGGCCCTGGCTGTACTCGTCGGTCAGGAAGGTGTAGACGCGGGTGAAGTCCAGCAGCGTGGCGAACTGGATCGGCGCCTTGTCCTGCGCCCAGGCGGGGATGCCCGCCAGGCTGGCCGCGGCGGCGGCCCCCAGCACGGTGCGGCGGCTGAGCGCCAGATCATGATGTTTCATCGCGATGACTCCTTCGGGTGGTTGACGTGGATGGATTCAACTCTGCGTGTGGCGGAAGGGCCAGACCAGCAGGTATTTGCGCGCGTTGTCGTAGATCTTGGCCAGGCCCAGCGGCTCGAACAAGAGGAAGCCGATGATCATGGCGCCGTAGAGCATCATCGGGATGTGCGCCATCAGCGAGGTGGAGATGTCCACCCAGCCGCTGCCGGCCAGCCAGGCGATCAGGTTGAGCAGCACGATCGGCACCAGCAGCACGAAGCCGGCGCCCAGAAAACCGCCGATCACGCTGCCCAGGCCGCCCACCAGCGCCATGGCCACCAGCTGGATGGTGACGTCGAAGTTGAACTGCGAGGGCGTGACCGCCTTGTAGAAGCAGAACGCCAGGATGGCGCCGGTGACGCCGCCGAGGAACGAGCTGGTGAAGAACGCCAGCAGCTTGTAGCGGAAGATGTTGACGCCGATCACCGCGGCGGCGAAGTCCTTGTCGCGCACCGCCACCAGCGCGCGGCCGAAGCTGGTGCGCTTGATGTTGAGGATCAGCAGCGTGACCACGACCGCCCAGGCCAGCGCCAGGTAGTAGCGCGCCGTCAGGCTCTCCAGCGGGACGAAGAGGAAGCTCACCTTGGGCGTCTGCAGCGTCGCCACCGCGCCGCCCGAGATGGCGTTGACGTTGATGATGACCCAGTCGACCAGGAACTGCATCGCCAGCGT
Organism: Pseudomonadota bacterium; assembly: GCA_963205335.1. GTDB lineage: Bacteria > Pseudomonadota > Gammaproteobacteria > Burkholderiales > Burkholderiaceae_C > Comamonas_C. The sequence goes on along the minus strand of CAUJIM010000076.1, from coordinate 36,726 downwards.
CGCCATCACCAGGTACAGGCCCTTGACGCGCAGCGCCGCCGCGCCGAACAGGCAGCCGATGACCGCCGACATGACGCCCGCGCCCAGCAGCGCCAGCTCCAGCGGAACGCCGGCGCGCGTCAGGTGAATGCTGGTGTAGGCGCCGATCGCCATCACCGCGGCGAAGCCGAAATGCAGCTGCCCGGCCAGGCCCATCAGCAGCGTGAGCGACAGCGTGGCGGTGCTGAAGATCAGCCACGGCAGCATGTAGCTCGACAGGTACAGGTGCGACATGTACAGCGGCGCCAGCAGGGCCAGCACGGCCAGGATGGCGACCTGCCAGCGGTCGGCCGGGATCGGCCAGAGCTGGCGCGTCTGGCTGTAGCGCGTGTGGTGGACGCCGGAGAGGCGGTAGAACATGGCGGTCAGATCCTCTCGATGTCTTCGCGGCCGAACATGCCGTAGGGCCGGATCAGGATGGTCAGCAGGATGACGAGCGAGGTCACCACGTCGCGCGTGCTGCCGCCCACCATGGAATCGACGTAGCCCGGGATCACGCTGCCCAGGATGCCGATGATCAGCCCGCCCAGCAGCGCGCCGACGATGCTGTCGATGCCGCCCAGGATGACCACCGCCACGGCCGGAAACAGCAGCGCGGTGAGCGACCAGTCCACGCCCTGCGCCGCGCCCCACATGGTGCCCGCGGCGACCGCGCAGATGCCCGCCAGCCCCCAGGAGATCGCCACCGCGTGCTCCACCGAAATGCCCACCGACCAGCTCGCCACGTGGTCGTCGGACACTGCGCGCAGCTTGGTGCCCAGGCGCGTGCGGAAGAACGCCAGCGCCAGCGCGATCAGCACCAGCGCGATCGCGCCGCCCACGGCGTAGGTGCGGTTGGCCAGGATGTCGCCCATGATCAGCGGCGCCAGCCCCAGGCCGATGTCGAGCTGCTTGGGCTCGGTGCCCAGCAGCCCCGGGCCGAAGCCGCGCAGGAACACGTCCAGGCCCAGCGTCAGCATCACGACCATGATGATGGGCTGGCCCACCATGGTGCGCAGCAGCAGGCGCTCGATGACGATGCCAAGCACGAACATCACCACCAGCGCGGCCAGCGCCGCCAGCCAGATCGGCAGGCCCCAGGCGTTGAGCAGCCAGACGGCGTAGCCGCCGATCATCACCAGCGCCCCCTGCGCGAAGTTGAGCACGCCGGAGGACTTGTAGATCAGCACGATGCCGAGCGCCACCATGCTGTACATCAGCCCGGTGAGCGCGCCGTTGATCAGCAGTTCGAGAAAATAGCTCATGGGTTCACCTTGGCGGCGGCCGGCACGTCGCGGATCGCGAGATGGCGCTTGAGCACGCCCGATTCGCCCGTTTCGTACGTGATCTGCGCGACCGATTCGATGGCGTCCCGGCCGGCGTAGATCGCCTCGATGATGTCGGCGTAGTGCTCGGCGATCACGTTGCGGCGCAGCTTGCGCGTGCGCGTGACCTCGCCGTCGTCCGGGTCGAACTCCTTGTGCAGGTTGACGAAGCGGCGGATGCGCGTGCCCTCGGGCAGCTTGGCGTTGACCGAGGCGAACAGCTCCGCCATCAGCTCGTACACGCCCGCCTGCTGCGACAGGTCGGAAAACGAGGTGTAGGCCACGCCGTGCTCCTGCGCCCAGTGGCCCACCGCTTCCCAGTCGATCGCCACCAGCGCGGCCAGCCAGTCGCGTCCATCGCCCAGCACGCACACGTCCTTGACGTAGGGGCTGAACTTGAGCTGGTTCTCGATGAAGGTCGGGATGAAGCGCTGGCGCGCGTTGGTGTAGACCACCTCCGAGACGCGCCCGAGCACCACCAGCTGGCCGTCGTCCTCCAGGTAGCCCGCGTCGCCGGTGTGCAGCCAGCTGTCCTGCAGGGACTGGGCGGTGGCGTCGTCGTCGTCGAAGTACCCGTCGAACACGTTGCCGCCGCGCACCAGGATCTCGCCCGTGTCGCTGATCCTGAGCTCCATGCCGGGGAAGGGCTTGCCGACGGTGTGCAGCTTCACGGTGTCGGCGTCCTGCGCGGCGCACAGCGCCGAGTTCTCGGTCTGGCCGTAGAACTGGCGCAGCGGCAGGCCCAGCGCGCGGAAGAACAGGAAGATCTCCTCGCCGATCGCCTCGCCTGCGGTGTAGGCATGGTGGGCGCGCGAGAGGCCGAGCTGGTCCTTGATGGGGCCGAACACCAGCAGCTCGCCGATCGCGCGCATGAACCGCTGCCCCGCGCTCGGCTGCTGGCCCTTGAGGCGCGCGCGCTCGATGTCGATCGCCAGCGGCATGAAGCGCTCGTACAGCCAGCGCTTGAGCGGGGTCGATTCGGCGATGCCGACCTGCACCCGCGTGAGCATGGTGGACCAGGCGCGCGGCGAGGTGAAGTACACCGTGGGCGCGATCTCGCGCAGGTCGCGCTGCACCGTCTCCTGCTTCTCGGGGATGTTGACCGAGAACTGCAGCGCCAGCGCCGCCGCGACGGTGAAGATGAAGTCCCCCACCCAGGCGATCGGCATGTAGGCCATGTGCGTCTCGCCGCGGTCGAAATACCCGGCTTGGGCCGCGCTGCGCACCGCGGACAGCACGTGGCGGTGCTTGAGCGGGATGCCCTTGGGCGCGCCGGTGGTGCCCGAGGAGTGCAGCAGGATGGCCACGTCGTCCGCGCGCGGGCGCTGGAGCAGATCGTCGCGCAAGCCCGGTGCGGCCTGCAGGCGCTCGCGGCCCCGGCGCGCCAGCTCGGTGAAGGCCATCACGCACTCGGGCTCGTGGCCCGCCAGGCCGCGAGGGTCGTCGTAGACGATCCACTGCAGGCCCGGGTGCTGCGCGCGCAGCGCGACCAGCTTGTCCACCTGCTCCTGGTCCTCGGCGATGGCGAAGCGCACGCCCTCGCGCTGCAGCTGGCCGAGCAGCTGCTCGGGCGTGAAGTCGGGGTAGGCGGGCGAGGGCACGGCGCGCAGCGTGATCGCCCCCAGCATGCCGAAGTACAGCGCCGGCCGGTTGTCGCCCACCACCAGCACCTTGTCGTGGGGCGCGACGCCAAGCTGCTCCAGCCCCGCGGCGGCGGCCAGCACCTGCTCCAGGTAGGCCTGCCAGCTCGTCTCCTGCCAGATGCCGCGGTCGCGCTCGCGCATCGCGATCTCGCGGCCGTGCGTGCGCGCGTTGGCCGCCAGCGTGGCGATCAGGTGGTCGTGCGCGGCCGCGTCGCCGCCGGCCCGCGCCATGGCGGCGTCCTCACGCGGCATGGTCCACCCCTCCGATGTAGGCGGCGATCACGTCGGGGTGGTTCACCGCCTCGCGCACCGGCCCCTCGGCGATCATGCGGCCGTTGTTCAGCACCAGGGCCCGGTCGCAGATGGCGGTGATCACGTCCATGTGGTGCTCGATGATGAGGATGGTCAGGTTCAGCGCCTCCTTGGCGTCGAGGATGAAGCGCACGATGTACTCTTTCTCCTCCTGGTTCATGCCCGCCATGGGCTCGTCCAGGACCAGCATGCGCGGCTCGGCCGCCAGCGCGCGCGCCAGCTCCACGCGCTTTTGCAGGCCCAGCGGAATCACCTCGACGTGCTCGTCGCGCACGCTCTCGAGCTGCAGCAGGTCGATGATCTCCTCGACCTTGTCGCGGTGGCGCATCTCCTCCTTCTCGGCCCACCACCAGTAGAACAGCGAGGCCAGCGCGCTCGGGTGCATGAAGATGTGGCGCCCGAGCAGGATGTTGTCGAGCACGCTCATGCCCTTGAACAGCGCCACGTTCTGGAAGGTGCGCGCGATGCCGAGCGAGGCGATGCGGTGCGGGCGCACGCCGTTGATCTGGCGCCCCTCGAAGAAGATGCCGCCCTGCTGCGGCGGGTAGAAGCCCGTGATGGAGTTGACCAGCGTGGTCTTGCCCGAGCCGTTGGGCCCCACCAGGCCGAAGATCTCGCCCTGCCGCACGCCCAGGCTCACGTCGGACAAGGCCCTCACGCCGCCGAACCAGCGGCTGATCTTCTCGCAGCGCAGTACGGGCTCGCCGATGTCTGCCGCCGTCGTTGGATTGCCCAAATGTGTCTCCGTCTGGTGGTGCCCGCCCCTTTCGGCGCGTCGAATTGTCGGTGCAGGCTTACGTTAGCGTCAATTGCGCGCGCTGTGTCCGGGTGAAAACCCCCGTAAATGTCTGGTGGACGACAGTCCGCAGCGTTCCGGCCGTGTTCCACTCCGGGCGTGTCCCCAACCAGGAGCCCGCCATGCACCAGCCCGACCGTCTCACCGCCCTCGACCTGCCGCTGCCCGAAGTGTCCGAACTCGACGAGGACATGCGCCGCTATTTCACGGTCTGCCAGGAAAAGCTCGGCATGGTGCCCAACGTGCTGCGCGCGCTCTCGTTCGACCAGGCCAAGCTGCGCAACTTCGCCAACTTCTACAACGAGGTGATGCTGGGCGATTCGGGCCTGTCGCGCCTGGAGCGCGAGATGATCGCCGTGGTGGTCTCGTCGATCAACCACTGCTACTACTGCCTGGTCTCGCACGGCCAGTCGGTGCGCAAGCTCTCCGGCGACCCGGTGCTGGGCGAGCTGCTGGTGATGAACTACCGCAGCGCCCGGCTCTCGCCGCGCGAGCGCGCGATGCTGGACTTCGCCGCCCGGCTCACCGAGACCCCCGCCAAGGTGCAGGAGGCCGACCGGCAGGCGCTGCGCGACGCGGGCTTTTCGGACCGCGACATCTGGGACATCGTCGCGGCGACGGGCTTCTACAACATGACCAACCGCATGTCCACCGGCGTGGGCATGATGCCCAACGTCGAGTACCACGGACTCGATCGCTGACGAGAAACCATGGGTCTTTTTGGCCTACAGCGCTTGCACAACAAGCGCTGGAAGCTATCAAAAGACTAGCTTTTTGCCGCCGCCAGGGCCTGCAGCGCCGCGGCCACTTCCTCCGCGCCCACGCCCTCGGGCGGCGCCAGATGCGGCGCCAGCGCGGCGAGCGCCTGCGGGTCCTGCTGCAGCCGGGCGATGGCCTGCCCGGCGTCGCGCGGTGCGTCGAACCCGGTGCTCTGCAGCAGCAGCCGGCCGTCGGCCGCGACCAGCTTGAAGTAGAACCTGCCGTCGGCCTCGCGGTACTGCTTGAAGTGCGGCAGGGCGGCGGCCTTGGCCTGCCTGCGCTCGCCCGCCGGGGCGGTCAGCGGGCGCAGGCCCACGGCGGCGCGCAGCCGCGCGAGGAAGGGCTGCGCCAGCGCCCGGGCGCGCTCGCCGCCCATGCGCAGCGCCGCCTCCACCCGCTCGGGGTGGGCCATCAGCTCTTCGTAGCGCTCGCGCAGGGGGCCGAGCTCGCGGTCCACGCGCTCGAACAGCAGCTGCTTGGCCTCGCCCCAGGCGATGCCGTCGGCGTAGGCTTGGCGCAGCGCGGCGGTCTCCTCGGGCGTGGCGAAGGCCTGGTAGATCTGGAACAGCGCTGAGCCCTCGACCTCCTTGGGCTCGCCCGGCGCGCGCGAGTCGGTGACGATGGTGGCGATCAGCTTCTTCAGCTCGGCGCGCGGGGCGAACAGCGGGATGGTGTTGTCGTAGCTCTTGCTCATCTTGCGCCCGTCCAGCCCCGCGAGCGTCGCCACGCTCTCCTCGATCGCCGCCTCGGGCAGGGTGAAGTGCTCGCCGTAGAGGTGGTTGAAGCTCGCGGCCATGTCGCGCGCCATCTCGATGTGCTGGATCTGGTCGCGCCCGACCGGCACCTTGTGCGCGTTGAACATCAGGATGTCGGCGGCCATCAGCACCGGGTACATGAACAGGCCAGCGCTCACGCCGTCGTCGCCGTCGCGCCCGGCCTCGTGGTTCTTGTCCTGCGCCGCCTTGTAGGCGTGCGCCCGGTTGAGCAGGCCCTTGCCGGCGACGCAGGTGAGGAACCAGGTGAGCTCGGGGATCTCGGGCACGTCGGACTGGCGGTAGAAGGCGACCTTCTCGGGGTCGAGCCCGCAGGCCAGCCAGCTGGCGGCGATCTCCAGCGTCGAGCGGTTGACCCGTTCGGGCTCCTGGCACTTGATGAGCGCGTGGTAGTCGGCGAGGAAGTAGAAGCTCTGCACCCCGGGGTTGCGGCTGGCCGCGATGGAGGGGCGGATGGAGCCGACGAAGTTGCCCAGGTGGGGCGTGCCGGAAGGGGTGATGCCGGTGAGGAAGCGGGTGACGGACATGGGCGGGAGACGAACGGGAGAATCAGGACAGGAGGGCGGCCAGCGGGGCGAGCAGCAGGTGGATCAGCAGGTAGCCCAGCTCCATCAGCGGCTGCAGCCACCAGGCGCCGACGATGCCCACGAGCACCAGCGCCATGACGATGAAGAAGCCCCAGGGTTCGAGCCGCGCCACCCACCGGGCCTGGCGCCAGGGCAGCAGCCCCACCAGGATGCGCCCGCCGTCGAGCGGCGGCAGCGGGAACAGGTTGAAGGCCCACATCACCAGGTTGGCCAGGATGCCGCCCTGCGCCATCTTGATGAAGAACATCTCGTGCATGCCGACCGCCGAGTACACGAGCAGCAGCAGCGCCCAGCCGATCGCCTGCAGCAGGTTCGAGGCCGGCCCCGCGAGCGCCACCCAGACCATGTCGCGCTTGGGGTTGCGCAGCGCGCCGAAATTCACCGGCACCGGCTTGGCGTAGCCGAAGAGGAAGGCGCCCGAGGTGGCGAAGTACAGGAACAGCGGCATCGCGATGGTGCCGATCGGGTCGATGTGCTTGAGCGGGTTGAGCGTGATGCGCCCGAGCCGCTCGGCCGTGGAGTCGCCGAAGTGGCGTGCGGCGTAGCCGTGGGCCGACTCGTGCACCGTGATGGACAGCAGCACGGGCAGCGCGTAGGTGAGGATGGTCTGGAGGGTGTCGGGGTTCACGCGCGGGATTTTCGCAGACGCGCCGCGGGCTACAGGCCCAGGGCCTGCAGGCTGCCGCCGCCTTCGCGCAGCACGACGGGCTCGCCCCCGGTGGCCATGGGCGTGAGGTCGAGCACGGTGGTGGGCTCGAGCGGGCAGGCGCCGGCGTCGACGATGCCGTCGATCAGCTTCTCGAAATGCTCGCGGATCTCGTGCGGGTCGTTGAGCGGCTCGGTCTCGCCGGGCGGGATCAGGGTGGTGGCGAGCAGGGGGGCGCCATGCAGCTCCAGCAGCATCAGCGCCGTCCGGCGCGTGGGCACGCGCAGGCCGATGGTCTTCCTCTGCGGGTGGCTCAGGCGCCGGGGCACTTCCTTGGTGGCGTCGAGGATGAAGGTGTAGGGCCCGGGCGTGGCGAGCTTGAGCAGGCGGTACTGGCGGTTGTCCACGTGGGCGTAGGTGGCCAGTTCCGACAGGTCGCGGCAGAGCAGCGTGAGGTGGTGTTTCTCGTCCACCTGGCGCAGCCGCCGGATGCGGTCGACGGCGGCCTTGTCGTCGAGGCGGCAGACGAGGGCGTAGCTGGAGTCGGTCGGCACGGCCAGGACGCCGCCGCCGGCGAGCAGCGCGGTGGCCTGCCTGAGCAGGCGCGGCTGCGGGTTGTCCGGGTGGACTTCGAAATACTGGGCCATCGCGCGCCCCGTTCAGGCGGCCGCCGGTGCGCGCCGGATGCGCTGCTGCAGCAGGCACCAGACCGGCGTGAGGTCCGCCGGCAGCGGCGGCAGCGAGCCGAGGTCGGCGTGCGATTCGGCGGGGCTGTGGAAGTCGCTGCCGGTCGAGGCGGCCAGGCCGAATTCGCGCGCCAGCGCGGCGTAGACCAGGTACTCCGCCGAGGTGTGGCTGCCGGTGACCACCTCCACGGCCTTGCCGCCGTGCGCCTTGAATTCGGAGAACAGCGCGTACTCCTCGTTGGCGCTGAAGCGGTAGCGCGCCGGGTGGGCGATCACGGCGGTGCCGCCGGCCTCGCTGATCCAGCGCACCGCCTCGCCGAGCCGGGCCCAGCGGTGCGGCACGAAGCCGGGCTTGCCTTCGATCAGGTATTTGCGGAACACCTCGCCGGTGTCGCGGCACGCGCCGGATTCGACCAGGTAGCGCGCGAAGTGCGTGCGCGAGAGCAGCTGCGGGTTGCCGGCGTAGCGCATCGCGCCCTCGTAGGCGCCGCGGATGCCGACGGCGGCCAGCTGCTCGGCCATCTCCCTGCCGCGCTCGTCGCGCCCGCCGCGCGTCGCGGCCAGGCCGGCGACCAGGCGCGCGTCGTCGGGGTCGATACCGAGGCCGACGATGTGCACCGTGGTGTCGGCGAAGGTGACCGAGATTTCCACCCCGGTGAGGTAGTCCATGCCGAGCGCCGCGGCCCTGGCGGCCGCGCGGTGCTGGCCGCCCACCTCGTCGTGGTCGGTCAGCGCCCAGAGCTGCACGCCGCGCCCGTGCGCGCGCTCGGCCACCTGTTCGGGCGTGAGCGTTCCGTCGGAAATGGTCGAGTGGCAGTGCAGGTCGGCGCGCAGCAGGGAAGACATGGACTTCATTGTAGGAGGCGACTTGCCGAAATACCCTGCAGGGGGGGCGCTGGACGCGGCTGGCATCCGGCGCCCCGGGCCCGCGCGGCACCCTCTCGGGGCCGCGGTACGCATGAGGTTTGCATGAATTTCGACACTGTTTCCGTGAAGGCCCGGCTGTGGGCGCTGGTCGTCGGCCCCCTGCTGGCCGTGGCCGTGACGACCGTGGTGCTGTGGCTGCAGCTCGCCGGTATCGCGTCGCGCACCGCCGGGGCGGTGCAGGCCGGCGAGGAGCGGATCGCGCTGGCGACCCGCTGGAAGGACATGGCCGCGCGGGTCGCCGAGCGCCAGTTGCTGGCCGCCGGGCTGGCCGACGACGGGCAGGCGCAGCGCCTGCAGGCGCGGGCCGCGGACGGCATCGCGGCGCTGTCCGCCCTCGAGCGCGAGCTGGCCGAGGCCAGCCCCTCGGCCGAGGGCCGGGCGCAGCTGGCGCGCATCGCCGAGGCCTGGGCCGCGCAGCGCGCGGCCAACGACGAGGTGCTCAGGGCGCGCGCCGCCGGGGACGTGGGGGCCGCGCAGCGCCTCGCCGACACGCGGCTGCAGGGCGCGGTGGCCGGGATGGACGCCGCGCTGGACGCGTTCGTGCGGCTGCAGGTGCGCCAGCGCGACGCCGCGCGGGCCGAGGGCGTGCGCGAGGGCGTGCGCGCCGAGTGGATCGGCGCCGCCGTGCTGGCCGTGGTCGTGCTGCTGGCGCTGCTGCTGACGCGGGTGGTGGTGCGCATGATCGGCGAGCCGCTGGCCCGCGCCGCGGCGCTGGCGGAGGCCATCGCGGCGGGGGACCTGACGCAGGAGGTGCAGGTGCCCGAGGGCCGCAAGGGCGACCTGGCGCGGCTGCTGCGCGTGCTGGGCGCGACGACGCACCGGCTGCGCGGCGTGGTCGGCGAGATCCGCTCGGGCGTCGAGTCCGTCTCGTTCGCCGCCAGCGAGATCGCCGCCGGCAACAACGACCTGTCGGCGCGCACCGAGCAGGCCGCCGCCAACCTGGAGCAGACCGCGGCCAGCATGGAGCAGCTCACCGTCACCGTCACGCAATCGGCCGACACCGCGCGCCAGGCCAACCAGCTCGTGGCCAACGCGGCGCAGGCGGCCGAGCGCGGCGGCCAGGTCGTCGAGCAGGTGATCGCCAGCATGGGGCACATCACCGAGGCGAGCCGCAAGATCGGCGACATCATCGGCGTGATCGACGGCATCGCGTTCCAGACCAACATCCTCGCGCTCAACGCCGCCGTGGAAGCGGCGCGCGCGGGCGAGCAGGGCAGGGGCTTTGCCGTGGTGGCGGGCGAGGTGCGCACGCTGGCGCAGCGCTCGGCCGAGGCGGCCAAGGAGATCAAGGCGCTGATCACCGCCAGCGTCGAGAGCGTGGAGGCGGGCAGCAGCCAGGTGAGCCAGGCCGGGCGCAGCATGCAGGACATCGTGCAGGGCGTGCGCCGCGTGAGCGACCTGATCGGCGAGATCACCGCATCGAGCCTGGAGCAGCGCGACGGCATCGGCCAGGTCAACCAGGCGGTGGCCCACCTCGACCAGATGACGCAGCAGAACGCCGCGCTGGTGGAGGAGGCGAGCGCCGCCGCGGCCTCGATGAGCGAGCAGGCGCAGCGCCTGTCGCGGGTGGTCGCCGTCTTCAACCTGGGCGCCGCGCCGGCGCCCGCGGGCCCGGCGAATGCGCCGAGCCTGCACGCGCAGCCGCACCAGCCGCCGCTGGCGGCGCGCGCCCGGGCCGCGGCCCAGCCCCGGGTGGTGCGGCTGGCGGCCAACGCCCGGGCCTCCGCGGCCGGCTCGCCCGGGCCTGCCGCCGGTGCGCAGGACGAATGGGAGAGCTTCTGAAAAAAGAGCTGCCAGCGCTTGCCAGCAAAGGGCTGGAGCCGTTTTTTGTTCAGATTTTCCGCCCGGCCTCCCGGGACTGCGCCCCTTCCACCAGCAGCTGCACCCGCCGCTCGCCGCGCCACTCGTTCACGTCGAGGCGGAAGGCGAGCAGCGGCCGCTCGGGCAGCGGCTCGGTGTGCGAGAACCAGATCGCGTCGATCGGCTCGCCCCGGTAGAGCAGCCTGGCCTGCAGGTGGTTCTTCTCCTGGCCGACCAGGCGCTGGCTCACCACCTGCACCTCGTCGCTGAAGGTCGGCGGCGCGAAGCCCTGGCCCCAGACCTCGCGCGCGAGCAGGTCCACCAGGTCGGGGCGCAGGTATTCGGGCGCCAGCGGGCCGTCGGTTTCCAGCCGGCGCGTGAGCGTGGCGGCGTCGAGCCACTCCTCGGCCACCTGGGCGAAGGCCTGCTCGAAGCGGCCGAGCTGCGCCTGGGCGATGGTGCAGCCGGCCGCCATCGCGTGGCCGCCGAAGCGCAGCAGCACGCCGGGGTGGCGCTTGGCCACCAGGTCGAGCGCGTCGCGCAGGTGAAAGCCGGGGATGGAGCGGCCCGAGCCCTTGAGTTCGTGCTCGTGCCCCGGCGCGCTGCTGGCGGCGAAGACGAAGGCGGGGCGGTGCAGCCGGTCCTTCAGGCGCGAGGCGACGATGCCGACCACGCCCTCGTGGAACCCGGGGTCGAACACGCTGATGGCGCTCGGCGGCGCCGCGCGCTCGTCCAGCAGGCCCTCGGCGGCCAGCATCGCCTGCTCGCGCATGCCGCCCTCGATCTCGCGGCGCTCGCGGTTGATCGCGTCCAGCTGCCGCGCGAACTCCTGCGCGCGGCCGGCGTCGTCCGTCAGCAGGCACTCGATGCCCAGCCGCATGTCCGCCAGGCGCCCGGCGGCGTTCAGCCGCGGGCCGAGGGCGAAGCCGAAGTCGAAGGTGGTGGCCTGCGCCGCCCGGCGTCCGGCGACCTCGAACAGCGCCGCCATGCCGGGCGGCATCTGGCCGGCGCGCACGCGCTTGAGGCCCTGCGCGACGAGGCGCCGGTTGTTGGTGTCGAGCCGCACCACGTCGGCCACGGTGCCCAGCGCCACCAGCGGCAGCAGCGGCTCCAGCCGCGGCTGGCCGGCGGCGCCGAAGCTGCCGCGCGCGCGCAGCTCGTGGCGCAGCGCCATCAGCACGTAGAGCATGACGCCGACACCGGCGATGGCCTTGCTCTCGAAGCCGCAGCCGGGCTGGTTGGGGTTGACGATGGCGTCGGCCTCGGGCAGCTCGCCGCCGGGCAGGTGGTGGTCGGTGACCAGCACCTGCAGGCCGAGCCGGCGCGCCTCGCGCACGCCCTCGACGCTGGCGATGCCGTTGTCCACCGTGACGAGCAGGTCGGCGCCCTGCTCGGCCACGCGCCGCGCGATCGGCGGCGTGAGGCCGTAGCCGTCGATCACGCGGTTGGGCACCAGGTAGTCGGCGTGGCGCGCGCCCAGCAGGCGCAGGCCGCGCAGGCCCACGGCGCAGGCGGTGGCGCCGTCGCAGTCGTAGTCGGCGACGATGCAGATGCGCCGGTCGTGCGCGATGGCGTCGGCCAGCAGCCGCGCGGCCTGCGGCGCGCCCTTGAGCGTGGCGGGGGGGAGCAGGCGCGCGAGCGCGTCGTCGAGCTCGTCGCCCGAGCGCACGCCGCGCGCCGCGTACAGGCGCGCCAGCAGCGGGTGCACGCCCGCCTGCTCCAGCGCCCAGGCGGCGCGGGGCGGGATGTCGCGCACTACTATCTTCATAGCTGCTCCCGCACGTCGGCAAAGCGCAAGGGCCTGAAAAGACGGATGATTTTCTGGTTCAGGCCGCGGTGCGTCGCGGCGAAGGCGAGCGCGCTGCGCTCGCCGCACAGCGTGAGCCGGGCGTCGCCGCCCTGCTGCACGTGGCGCAGCAGGGCGGCCACCGCGCCCTCGTCGAGCTGGCGCCAGGCCCGCGCCCAGGCGGCCCAGTCCTGCAGCAGCGCGGCGTCGTACAGCGCCATGGGCATCTCGGGCGCGGCCGCCGGGGGCGGGAGGGGGTGCGGCAGCCGCCCCGCGCCATGCAGCCAGAAGGCGTTGACGGCGAGCCGCCCCCGGGCCGCGCGCGCCTCGCTCCAGGAGTGGGTGTAGAGCAGCATCTGCACCTCGCTGTGCAGGCGCCGCAACTGCTGCGCCTGCGGGCCGCGCGGCATCCAGGCGCGCACGTCGCGGCCGATCACGCGGTCGAGCGCGGCGCAGGCCAGGCCGTCGAACACCTCGCCCTGCGCGCGCCAGCGCGTCGGCGCCTCGGCCGCGAGCGCGATGCCGTCCTGCGCGAACCAGGGCGCGAGGATGGCCAGCAGCGCCTGCGCGTCGGCCTCGTCGAGCTGCAGCGCCGCCGGGTGCAGCATGCTCACGTGGTCGGCGCCCGCCTGCCAGTGGCAGAGCGTGAGCCAGGCGCAGGCCGCGCCGTCCCGCGGGGCGCGCTGCCACGCGGCCCAGGGCGTGGCTTCCTGCGGCAGGCCGAGGGCGCGGGCCAGCGCGCGCTCGTGGGGCGGGGCGTAGTCGGTTTCTTCGCCAGTGTCGGTGTCGGTGGGCGTGAGCAGCGAGAGCAGGCGGTCCAGGCGCGGCAGCTGCAGGGCCTGCAAGGCCTGGAGGCAGCCCGCTGCCGTGCTTGCCGCCAGGGGAATCAGCAAATGGCGGGTGGGGGGCATGCGCGTATTGTCCGGGATGCCACAATCGCCCCCGCCCCTTCAGGGCGGTTCCCCTTCGATCATGCAACTCCCCTACGAGCTGGCCCTGGGCTGGCGCTACACCCGCGCGGGCCGCGCCACGCGGCGCAACGGCTTCATCTCCTTCATCTCGGGTGTGTCCATGCTGGGCATCGCGCTCGGGGTGGCGGCGCTGATCATCGTGCTGTCGGTGATGAACGGGTTCCAGAAGGAGGTGCGCGACCGCATGCTCAGCGTGGTCTCGCACATCGAGGTGTTCGCGCCCGGCGGCGCGGCGCTGCCCGACCTGGCGCGCACGCTGGCCGAGGTGCGCGCCAACCCCGAGGTGGTCGGCGCCGCGCCCTTCGTCGCGGCGCAGGCGCTGCTGGCGCGCGGCGAGGACATGAAGGGCGTGCTGGTGCGCGGCATCGACCCGGCGCAGGAGGGCGCGGTGACCGAGATCGCCGCCGAAAACCGCCAGGCCATCGACACGCTCGCGCCCGGCAGCTTCAACGCGGTGCTCGGCTCGGAGCTGGCGCACGCGCTGGGCGTGCGCGCGGGCGACAAGGTGACGCTGGTCGCGCCCAGCGGGCAGGTCACCCCGGCGGGCGTGGTGCCGCGGCTCAAGCAGATGACGGTGAGCGGGACCTTCCACTCGGGGCACTACGAATACGACTCGGCGCTGGTGCTGATGCACCACCAGGATGCCGAGCGCCTGTTCCGCCTCGAGGGCCCGACCGGCGTGCGCGTCAGGCTGCGGGACCTGCACCAGGCGCCCCGGGTCACGCAGCAGCTGGCGGGCGAGCTCTCGGGCAACCTGCTGATCCGCGACTGGACGCAGCAGAACCGCACCTGGTTCGCCGCGGTGCAGGTGGAAAAACGCATGATGTTCATCATCCTGACGCTGATCGTCGCGGTGGCCGCGTTCAACCTCGTGAGCACGCTGGTGATGTCGGTGCAGGACAAGCGCGCCGACATCGCCATCCTGCGCACGCTGGGGGCCAGCCCTGCCAGCGTCATGGGCGTGTTCGTGGTGCAGGGCGCGACGGTGGGCGTGGTCGGCACGCTCGCGGGGCTGGTGCTGGGCCTGGCGGTGGCGTTCAACATCGACGTCATCGTGCCCGCGATCGAGCACCTGCTGGGCGTGACCTTCCTGCCGCGGGACATCTACCTCATCAGCCGCATGCCGAGCGACCCGCAGCAGGGCGACATCGTGCCGATCGCGCTGATCTCGCTGCTGCTGGCCTTCGCCGCCACGCTCTACCCGAGCTGGCGCGCCAGCCGCGTCAACCCCGCACAGGCGCTGCGCTATGAGTGAGATCGTGCTGCAGGCGCGCGGCCTGGCCCGCCGCTTCACCGAAGGGCCGCTGGACGTGCAGGTGCTCGGCGGCGTCGACCTGGACGTGCACGCGGGCCAGACGCTGGCCATCGTCGGCGCCTCGGGCTCGGGCAAGAGCACGCTGCTGCACCTGCTCGGCGGGCTGGATGCGCCCAGCAGCGGCAGCGTGGCGCTCAGGGGCCAGCCGCTGCACCAGCTCTCGCCGCGCGCCCAGGGGCGGCTGCGCAACACGCAGCTCGGCTTCATCTACCAGTTCCACCACCTGCTGGCCGAGTTCACCGCGCAGGAGAACGTGGCCATGCCGCTGCGCATCCGCCGCCTGCCGCGCGCCGAGTGCATGGCGCAGGCGGCGCGGACGCTGGAGCAGGTCGGCCTGGCCGGGCGCCTGCTGCACCGCCCCTCGGAACTCTCGGGCGGCGAGCGCCAGCGCGTGGCCATCGCCCGCGCCCTGGTCACCCGCCCGGCCTGCGTGCTGGCCGACGAGCCCACCGGCAACCTCGACCGCGCCACCGCGCAGGCGGTGTTCGAGCTGATGCTGCTGCTCGCGCGCGAGCAGGGCACGGCCTTCGTCGTCGTCACGCACGACGAGCGGCTCGCCGCGCGCTGCGACCGCACGCTGCGGCTGGTGGGCGGCGCGCTGGCCTAGGAGCCTGGGCGGCAGAAGCTGCACCGGCTGCAACGCGCGAGAAAACGGTCCATCGCGGTGCTCCCAACGGCGCCCATAGCTCGGCTATGGGCTTGTCGGTACCACCACGCTGTCCTCGTTTTTCGCACGTTTCGCTTCGGCGCCTTCTGCCGCCCAGGCTCCTAGTTGAGCCGGATGTTCTGCGCCTTGATGATGCCGCCCAGCAGCGCGGTCTCCTGCCGCACGCGCAGCCCGAGGCCCTCGGGCGAGGTGCCCACCGCCTGCCAGCCCTGCTGGAACAGGCGCTGGCGCACGTCGGGCGTCTTGAGGATGCCGGTCACCAGGCCGGCGATGCGCGCCTGCACCGCCGCGGGCAGGCCGGCGGGGCCGACCAGGGCGGTCCAGACCTCGAGGTTGAAGTCCTTCACGCCTTCCTCGCTCAGCGAGGGCAGCTCGGGCACCAGCGTGCTCTTGCCGCTGCTGGTCACGCCGATGGCATGCAGCTTGCCCGCGTTGACCTGCGGCATGGCCACGCCCGGCGGCATCAGCGCCATCTGCACCTGCCCGCCGATCAGCGCGGTGACCACCGCCGGGTTGCCGTTGTAGGGCACGTGCACCGCCGCGAGGCCGGGCACGCGGGCCTTGAGCAGCTCCATCCCCAGGTGCGCGACCGAGCCGGCGCCGACCGAGCCGTAGTTCCACTTGTCGCCCTGCCGCACCGCCTCGGCGAAGAAGGCCTTGCCCTGCGGCGTGCTGGTCGGCGCCACCAGGATCAGCGGCGCGGTGGTCAGCAGGCTGAGCATGCTGAAGTCCCTGGCCGGGTCGTACGGCAGCTTGGAATACAGCATCTTCGACGAGGTCAGGTTGCCGTTGATCACGATGCCCAGCGTGTGGCCGTCGCTCGCCTTGGCGACCTGGTCGGCGGCGATGTTGCCGCTCGCGCCCGGCTTGTTCTCCACCACCACCGGCTGGCCCAGCGCCTGCGCCAGGGGCTCGGCGATGGCGCGCGCCACCATGTCGGGCGTCGAGCCGCCGGGAAAGCCCACCAGCAGCCGCAGCGGCCGGGTGGGCCAGGGCGCGGCCTGCGCGTGGGCGCGCGTGGCGCTCAGCCCGCCCGCCGCGAGCGCGGCGGTGGCGAAGGTGAATTGGCGGCGTTGCATCATCGTGAAGTACTCCTTGCGTGTGTGGATCAAAAATGTGTGTGGATCAAATCGGTTCTGGCCATGTTTCTGTTTCCAGGCCAAGCCAGGCGCCCGCTGCCTGCAATCGTTGTTGTAGCAGACGGACGTCGGTCGCGCGCGGCGCCACGCCCTGGCGCAGCGCCAGCGCGGCGCCCGTGCCGGCGGCCTGTCCCATGGCCAGGCAGGCGCCCGAGACGCGCGCGGCCGATTGTCCGCCGTGCGTCATGCTGGCGCAGCGGCCCGCCACCAGCAGGTTGTCCACGCGCTGCGGCAGCAGCATGCGCCAGGGCAGGTGGTTGAAGCCGGGGCTGGCCGCGCGGCCCTCGGGCGTGTCGCTGCCGTGCGGCCAGCGGAAGGACACGTCGCCCGCCAGGTGCTCTTCCACCGGCCAGCCGTTGGCGCCGATGCTGTCGGCGAAGCGCGCGCAGCCGAGCACGTCGTCCTCGGTCAGCACGTACTCGCCCACGATGCGGCGCGTCTCGCGGATGCCCACCTGCGCCGGCAGGTCGAGCAGGTAGGCGGCCTCGAAGCCCGGCACGTCGCGGCGCAGGAAGCGCAGGAAGGCCGCGCTCTGGCGCCGCCCCTCGCTCTCGGCGGCCGAGAGCTGCGCGGCGTCGGTGCCGTCCACCGGGCCGCCGTCCGCGCGCGCCAGCTGCGTCACGTTGGCGCGCCATTCGCCGGGGTGCTTCTGCGGCCGCAGGATGGGGCCGCGCCGGGCGAAGCGCTCGCCGCGCGCCTCGGCCGCGCGCATGCGCTCGGCCACGTGCAGCCAGGCCTGGCCGGCGCGCGCGTCGTCCACGCCGCCCAGGCGCATCATCGTGCTCGGGTACATCATGGCGCTGCCGTCGGCGCCCTTCTCGTACGGCGCGCCGGCGTGCGCCGCGACGTCGCCGTCGCCGGTGCAGTCGATGAACTGCCGCGCGCGGATCGCCACGCGCCCGGACTTGGTCTCCAGCAGCACCGCGTCGATGTGCGCCGCGTCGCGCATCGCCACGCCCGCCACCCAGGCGTGCAGCAGCACGCGCGCGCCGCTGGCGCGCAGCAGCTCGTCGGCGGCGACCTTGAAGGCGGCGGTGTCGTAGGCCTGCGCGGCGATGCGCCCGCCGAACAGCAGGTGCGGGGCGTTCAGGCCGCCGAGCGCATCGATGCGCTGCAGCAGCTCGGCGCCCACGCCCTGCACCACCTGGCGGATGCGGCCGTGCACGTTGGCGTGCAGGCCGCAGAAGTTGGTCACGCCCGCCGCCGTGCCCATGCCGCCGAGGAAGCCGTAGCGCTCCACCAGCAGCGTGCGGGCGCCGGCGCGCGCGCCGGCGCTGGCCGCGGCCAGCCCGGCGGGGCCGCCGCCGAGCACCAGCAGCTCGACCTCGTGCAGCACCGGGGTCCGGCGCCCGGGTTCGGTCAGGTGGGCCATCAGGCCTTGGCCGCGGTGCTCTCGTCGAACGCCGCCACCGCGTTGGCCGCGTACATCAGCGACGGCCCGCCGCCCATGTAGACGGCCACGCCCAGCATCTCGTGCACTTCCTCGCGCGTGGCGCCCAGGCGCGCCAGCGCCTGCGCGTGAAAGCCCAGGCAGCCGTCGCAGCGCACGGCCACGCCGATGGCCAGCGCGATCAGCTCCTTGGTCTTGGCGTCGAGCACGCCGGGCGCCAGCGCCGCCTTGCCCATGGCGTTGAAGGCCTGCAGCACGTCGGGCTGGCTCTTGCGCAGCTCGCCCACGTTGGACGAGATGGTGCGGGTCAGGGTCTTGTAGTCGGTGGTGGTGAGGGCGGCGGTCATGTCGGCTCCTGGTGGGGGGTGGGTGCGAAAATCGAACGTGTTCCGAGCCAACGATAACGGAGAAACCATGTCGACCGATCGCCAGACCGTTTTCATCACCGGCGCCGCGGGCCATCTGGGCACGGCCGTCGCCGCCTGGTTCAGGCAGCAGGGCGCGCGCCTGGTGCTGCTCGACCGCGACCCCGCGGCCCTGCAGCAGCGCTTCGGCGCCGCGGCCGACGCGGTGCTGCTGCCCGTCGACCTGCTCGATCGCGAGGCGGTGGCGGCGGCGGTCGCCCGGGCGCTGGCGCGGGTGCATCACGCCGACGTGCTGTGCCACCTGGCGGGGGGCTTCCACATGGGCGAGCCGGTGCACGAGACGCCCGCCGACGCCTGGGACTTCATGATGGACCTGAACGCGCGCAGCCTGATCCACGTGGCCGCCGCCGTGGTGCCGCACATGCGCGCGCAGGGCGGCGGGCGCATCGTCACCGTGGGCGCCGGCGGGGGGCTCAGGGGCGGCGCGCAGATGGGGGCCTACGCCGCGTCCAAGAGCGCGCTGATGCGGCTGACCGAGTCGATGTCGGCCGAGCTGCGCGACGCGGGCATCAACGTCAACTGCGTGCTGCCGTCCATCATCGACACCCCGCCCAACCGCGCCGCGATGCCCGGCGCCGACGTCTCGCGCTGGGTCGCGCCCGAGGCGCTGGCGGACGTGATCGGCTTTCTCGCGGGCGACGCCGCGCGGGCGATCCATGGCGCCCTGATTCCGGTGCTCGGACGCGTGTGACGCGCTGGATCGACACCCACTGCCACCTGGATGCCAGCGAATTCGACGCCGACCGCGGCCAGGTGCGCGAGGCCGCCCGCGCGGCGGGCGTGGCGCATTGCGTGATCCCGGCGGTGGCGCGTGGTAACTGGGATGCGGTGCGCGCGCTGGCGCATGCGGGCGGGGACAGCTATGCGCTGGGCATTCATCCCCTGTACACCGCGTCGGTGGGCGAGGAAGACCTGCGGGCGCTCGAACAGAGCCTGGCGCGATGGCGCGACGATCCGCGCCTCGTGGCCATCGGCGAGATCGGCCTCGACGGCTTCGCGCCCGGCCTGGACGACGCGCACCAGGAGCGGCTGCTGCGCGCCCAGCTGCGCCTGGCGCGGCACTTTGGCCTGCCGGTGATCCTGCACGTGCGCAAGAGCGCCGACCGCGTGCTCAAGGCGCTGCGCGAGCTGCCGGTGGCGGGCGGCATCGCCCACGCGTTCAACGGCAGCGCGCAGCAGGCGCAGGCCTTCGTGGCCCTGGGCTTCAGGCTCGGCTTCGGCGGCGCGGCAACGTTCGAGCGCGCGCTGCACCTGCGGCGCCTGGCGGCCGGGCTGCCGCTCGATGCGCTGGTGCTGGAGACCGACGCGCCCGACATCCCGCCCCAGTGGCTCTACCGCGACGCGGCGGCGCGCGCGCAGGGCGCGCCGCAGGGGCGCAACAGCCCGGCCGAGCTGCCGCGCATCGGGCAGGCCGTCGCCGCGCTGCGCGGCATGGCGCCCGGGCTGCTCGCGGCCGCCACCGGGCGCAACGCTTGCGCGGCGCTGCCGCGGCTGGCCGCCCTGGTTTGATATCTTTTTGGGCTCTGGCGCTTTCCTGGCAAGCGCCAGAAGCTATAGATAAAGAAGTAAAGTCAGGGGGTATCGTTCCGGCGCCGGGCCCTCAGGGATAACCCGGCGCCGCGCGTGTTGACACCGATTGTGCAGTGCAACAAAATCGGCCGGGCAGTATCGTCAACCGTTCCATATCGATTCAGGAGAAGATTCGTGAACAAGATTTATCCCTCCGCCGCCGAGGCGCTCAAGGGGATCGTGCACGACGGCCAGTTGATCGCCGTCGGCGGCTTCGGCCTGTGCGGGATCCCGGAAGCGCTGATCGACGCGCTGTGCGCCACCGGCGTGAAGAACCTCACCGCGATTTCCAACAACGCGGGCATCGACGGCGTGGGCCTGGGCAAGCTGCTGAACACGCGCCAGATCAAGAAGATGGTCGCCAGCTACGTGGGCGAGAACAAGGAGTTCGAGCGCCAGTACCTGTCGGGCGAGCTGGAGCTGGAATTCACCCCGCAGGGCACGCTGGCCGAGAAGCTGCGCGCCGGCGGCGCCGGCATCCCGGCGTTCTTCACGCGCACCGGCGTGGGCACCATCGTCGCCGATGGCAAGGAAACGCGCGAGTTCGACGGCCACACCTACCTGATGGAGCGCTCGCTCGTGCCCGACGTGTCGCTGGTGCAGGCCGCCGTCGCCGACAAGACCGGCAACCTGCGCTTCAACCTCACGGCGCGCAACTTCAACCCGGCCGTCGCGATGGCCGGCAAGATCTGCGTCGTCGAGGTCGAGAAGATCGTCGAGCCGGGCGAGATCGCTCCGGACGACATCCATCTGCCGGGCATCTACGTGCACCGCATCGTGCTCAACGCCCACCCGACCAAGCAGATCGAGAAACGCACCATCACCGAGAAAGCAGGAGCCTGAACCATGCCGTGGACCAAAGAACAGATGGCCGCCCGCGCGGCCCAGGAATTGCAGGACGGGTTCTACGTGAACCTGGGCATCGGCATCCCGACGCTGGTGGCCAACTACACCGGCGACAAGGAAGTCTGGCTGCAGTCGGAGAACGGCCTGCTCGGCATCGGCCCGTTCCCGACCGAGGACAAGGTGGACGCCGACCTGATCAACGCCGGCAAGCAGACCGTCACCACGCTGCCCGGCTCGTCGATCTTCGGCAGCCACGACAGCTTCGCGATGATCCGCGGCGGCAAGATCAACCTCGCCATCCTGGGCGCGATGCAGGTGAGCGAGAAGGGCGACCTGGCCAACTGGATGATCCCGGGCAAGATGGTCAAGGGCATGGGTGGCGCGATGGACCTGGTGGGCGGCGTGCCCAAGGTCATCGTGCTGATGGAGCACGTGGCCAAGACCAGGGACGGCCGCACCGACCTGAAGATCCTGCCGCAATGCACGCTGCCGCTGACCGGCGTGGGCGTGGTGCACGAGATCATCACCGACCTCGGCGTGATGCAGGTCACGCCGCAGGGCCTGCGGCTGGTGGAACTGGCGCCGGACGTGAGCCTGGACGAGATCCAGTCCAAGACCGGCGTCAAGCTTCTGCACTGACCGGCCGCCGCCGCGGCGGCGCCGGCGTGGTGGCGAGACCGGGCCCAGGCCCGGTCTTGCTTTGGTTCAGTAGATCGGCACGCGCGGGTCGCACTCGAGCGACCAGGCGTGGATGCCGCCGGCGATGTTGGCCACCTGCGCGAAGCCCTGGTGCTCCAGGTAGGCCGCCACCTGCATGCTGCGCCCGCCCAGGTGGCACAGGCAGGCCACGGCGCGGCGCTGGTCGATCTCGTGCAGCCGCGCGGGCAGCACGCCCATCGGCAGCAGCAGCAGTTCCGCCCCCTCGGGTTCGATGCGCGCGGTGCGCACCTCCCAGGGTTCGCGCACGTCCAGCACCAGGGGGCGCGCGGCCTCGTGCGCCCGCAGCCAGCCGGAGAGCTCCGACGGACGGATCTGCTCGATCATCAGAACGTGAACGCGGAAGGTTCCGGAAAGTGGCGCAGCCGCGCGGTCACCACGTCCCAGGGCGCGCTCGTCTCGAAGCCGCCCGCCGTGCGCCGCACGAAGGTGGCGCGCATCATCGGCGGCTGGCCGACGATGGCGCCCAGCCGCCCGCCCTCGGCGAGCAGGGCCAGCAGTTGGGGCGGCACCTGGGCCACCGAGCCGCTGAGCACGATCACGTCGAACGGCCCGTCCGCCACGTCCTGGGCGCCGTCGGCCTGGCGCACCTCGGCGTTGGCGATGCCGGCCCGGGCCAGGTTGGCGCGCGCCATCTCCACCAGGTGGGGCTCGATCTCCAGCGTCAGCACCTGCGCGGCGCAGCCCGCCAGCAGCGCCGCCATGTGGCCCGAGCCGGCGCCGATCTCCAGCACCCGGTCGCCCGGTCGCACCTGCAGGTCCTGCAGCATGCGCGCCTCCACGCGCGGCGCCAGCATGATCTGCCCGAGCCGCAGCGCCTCCACCGGCGACGGGTGCAGCGGCAGCTCCAGGTCGGCGAACGCCATGTCGCGGCAGGCCTCGGGCACGAAATCCTCGCGGTGCACCCGCTCGAGCAGCTCCAGCACCTGCTCGTCGAGCACGTTCCACGGGCGAATCTGCTGCTCGATCATGTTGTAGCGGGCCTGCTCGACGCGGTCGGACGTGTCGGCGGACGTGTTCAGGGGCAGATTCATCGGGATACTCCGCGGGGCGAGACGCACAATGGACGCAAACCGCCTATTCTATGCAGCGCGCCGCCGTGCGCCGGCGTGGCCGCCGGGCCGGACGCCCCATCGCCCAACCACCCATGACCACCTCCGCTTCCGCCCCGTGGGCCGCGCCATCGTGAAGCCCGCGCCCGATCCGCGCCGCGCCGCGCTGCTGGCGCTGGCCATCCTGGTCCTGGTCTGGGCCTACAGCTGGGTCGTGATGAAGCAGGTGATGGACTACATCGGCCCCTTCGACTTCTCCGTGCTGCGCTTCGGCATCGGCACCGCCGTGCTGTTCCTGGTGCTGCTGCTGCGCCGCCAGCCGCTGCGCCCGCCGCCGCTGGGGCTGACGGTGGCCGTCGGCCTGTGCCAGACGGCGGCGTTCCAGGGGCTGACGCAGTGGGCGCTGGTGAGCGGCGGCGCCGGGCGCGTTTCGCTGCTCACCTACACCATGCCGTTCTGGTCCGTGCTGTTCGCCTGGTGGCTGCTGCGCGAGCGGCCCGGCCGGCGCCAGTGGGGCGGCATCGCGCTGGCGGTCTGCGGCCTGGTCTGCGTCATCGAGCCGTGGCGCGGCCTGGGCAGCTGGCAAAGCACCGTGCTGGCGATCACCGGCGGCTGCTCCTGGGCGCTGGGCACGGTGCTGTCCAAGCGCATGTTCCAGCGGCACCACCCCACGCCGCTCGCGTTCACCGCCTGGCAGATGCTGATGGGCACGCTGTTCCTGGCGCTGGCCGCGGCGCTGATCCCGTCGCGCGCCATCGACTGGGCGCCCGGGCTCCTCTGGGGCCTGCTGTATTCGGCCGTGCTGGCCACCAGCCTCGCCTGGGTGCTCTGGGCCTTCATCGTCGACCGCCTGCCCGCCACCGTGGCCAGCCTGTCGAGCCTGTGCGTGCCCATCACCGCCATCCTCATGGCCTGGGCGCTGCTCGGCGAGCGCCCCGGCGCGATGGAGGGCGCGGGCATCGTGCTCATCGTGTGCGGCCTGTTCGTGATCAGCGGCGCGGCCGCGCGCCGTGCGCCCGGCGCCTGACCGGGATCCGCCCGGCAAGAGCCTCCGGTGCTGCCTATCATGCGGACATCCAACCGGCGAGAAAGGCACACCATGGGCATCGAGCAAACCATCACCCTGGGCGGCGGCTGTTTCTGGTGCACCGAGGCGGTGTTCGAACGCGTGCGCGGCGTCGGCCGCGTGCAAAGCGGCTACGCCAACGGCCACGTGGACACCGCACCCGGCTACGAGCAGGTCTGCACCGGCGAGACCGGCTGCGTGGAGGCGCTGCGCATCACCTTCGACAGCGCGCAGATCGGCCTGCGCGAGCTGCTGGAGATCTTCTTCGCCACGCACGACCCGACCACGCCCAACCGCCAGGGCAACGACGTCGGCACCCAGTACCGCAGCGGCATCTACTACACCGACCCGGCGCACGGCGAACTGGCGCGCGCCATGGTGCGCGAGCTCGACGCCGACGGCCGCTTCGGCGCTCCCATCGTCACCGAGGTGCAGCCGCTCGCGCGGTTCTGGCCCGCCGAGGACTACCACCAGGGGTATTTCCGCACCAACCCGCACCAGGGCTACTGCGCCTACGTGGTCAACCCCAAGGTGCAGAAATTCCGCCAGGCGTTCGCGCACCGCCTCAAGGACGGCGCCTGACCAATGCTCCTATAATGCTAGCTAATAGCACTTGACGGGCAAGCGCTGGAGCCCTATTTCTTCATGAATTTCTGCGGGCTTTGCGCGATGGATGTCAGGCGCGTCCGCCCAAGGGCCAGTCCGGCATGGCCTTGGCCACGGTGTGCACCACCAGGGCGCACAGCGCGCACTTGATCAGGTCTCCCGGCACGAAGGCCAGGTCCACCATGAAAGCCTTGCTCCACGGCATGTCGGCCAGCAGCACCAGGCCGCCGATGCCCAGGGCGTGCAGGAACACCAGGCCGCCCAGCGCCGAGGCGACGAAGGCGCTCGCCGCGGCGCGCATCGGCGTGGCGCGGGGCAGGGCGCTCATCAGCAGGCCGGTCGCCCCGGCCGCCAGCGCGTAGCCCACGAGATAGCCCGCCGCCGGCGCCATGAACGGCCCCAGGCCGCCGCGTCCGCCCGGCAGCAGCGGCAGGCCGACCGCCACGGCCAGCAGGAACAGCGCGATCGCCTGAAAGCCGCGCCAGCCGCCCAGCAGGCAGCCGGCCAGCATCACCCCGAGCGACTGCAGGGTGATGGGCACGCCGAACGGCAGGTCGATTTTCGGGATCAGGCCGAGCACCGCCATCAGGGCGGCGAAGAGCGCGACTTGCGCCAGGGTGTGCGAGTGCTGGCGGCTCAGGGTGGAGTTCACGGGCTTCCTCGGTGGAGGTTGAAACAGGTGGGCGAGTCTAGCGACTATCGAGCTCTGCTTAACCAAGCCGCATGAACAGCGCGTCCGCCACGCGCCGCGCCGTTTGCAGCATCTGCACCGTCAGCGGCGCCACCAGGCGCAGGCCGCCGGCCCGGCCGGTGCGCAGGCGGTGGGCCTCGTCGAGCTTCTTCCACTGCACGAAGAAGTGCTCGGTGAAGCGCAGCATCAGCGCCAGCTGCAGCGAGAGGCGCTCGGGCGACACCCCCACGCGGCGCAGCGGCGCGAGCAGCCGCTCCAGCACCTCGACGATGTCGCCGCTGCGCGTCGTCACCGTGAACGCGATGCCCAGGCTGCACGCGCAGGCCAGGCGCAGCGCGCTCGCCAGGCCCGTGCGCCAGTCGCCCATCCAGCCGTGGAACCCCGCCACCAGCGCCGCTGCCAGCAGCACCGACAGCAGCAGGCGCCGCGCCGCCTGCGTCGCCGGCCCGAGGCTGGCGTACACCAGCGCGCAGGCCGCGGTGGCCGCCAGCAGCGGCGCCGGCTCGCGCAGCGCGAACAGCAGCACGCCGGCCAGCGCCAGCGCCAGCAGCTTGGCGCCCGCCGGCCAGCGGTGCAGCCAGGTGAGGTGCTCGCTGTAGAGGCTGCCCATGCGTCACCCTGGCTGCGCGAACTGCGCGCGCGCCGCCGCCTCGTAGGCGGCGCAGACCGCCTCGCCTGGACCGTCGGCGCGTATCCGCCCCTGCTCCAGCCAGAGCACGCGCGGGAAGGGGCGCACGTGCTCCAGCACGTGGGTCGAGACGATCACCTGCTGGCTGCAGCGCTGCACGTCGGCGGCTAGCCGCATCTGCCCGGGCAGGTCGAGGCTGGCGTAGGGC
The DNA here is from genome assembly GCA_963205335.1 of Pseudomonadota bacterium. Classification (GTDB taxonomy): domain Bacteria; phylum Pseudomonadota; class Gammaproteobacteria; order Burkholderiales; family Burkholderiaceae_C; genus Comamonas_C. Next base: position 11,378 of record CAUJIM010000076.1, on the reverse strand, counting down.
TCGTCCAGCAGCAGCACCTGCGGCTCGGCCAGCAGCATCGCCAGCCAGCACAGCCACTGGCGCTGGCCCTGGCTCAGGCTGCCCACGGCGCGCGTCTGCCAGTCGGCCAGGCCGCGCGCGGCGAGGAACCGCGCCACCGCGGCGCGCGCGCTCTTGCGGTCGCCGGCGTGCGCGCTCTGCCACGACAGCGCCAGCTCCTCCTGCACCGTGGGGAAAATGATCTGGTCGTCGGGGTTCTGGAACATCAGGCCCACGTGGCGGTTCGGGCCGCCTTGCTGCGCGCCGCCGGGCAGCGCCTGGCCGCGCCAGGAAATCGTGCCGCCCTGCGGCGTCTCCAGCCCGCTGAGCAGGCGCAGCAGGCTGGACTTGCCCGCGCCGTTGTGCCCGATCAGGGCGATGCGCGCTTCGTGCAGGCCCAGATCGAGCGCGGCGAAGACCTGGTTCTGGCCGCGCCGCAGGTGGATGCCTTGCAGGTCCCAGCCGGTGCCGGCGTGCAACTCAGCACCCGCCCCGGCCGTTCGGGCCGCCGGGCCGCCGCAGTACACCTTGCATCCAACCTTGCATTTATTTAATCGGACGGCGGCAGAAAGGCCTCGGCGTGGCGCAGCCGCTGCGAGGCCACGTGCAGGAACAGCAGCAGCAGCTTGTTGCCCAGCCGCGGCAGCGTGAGCAGGATGTCCCTGAAGGCGTCGCGCGAGAGCACCACGAAATCGACCGGCTCGGCGGAGATGCACGAGGCCCGCAGCGCCGTGTCCTCGAGCATGGCCAGCTCGCCGAAGGTGCTGCCCGGCATGACGTCGTGCAGCCCGTGGTGCCGGCCGTCGGCGTCGGTGCGCACCACCCTGGCGCTGCCGGTGAGCAGGATGATCATGTAGGAGGGCATCGTCCCCTGCTCCAGCAGCACGGTGTTCTTGTGCGTCGAATACACTGCCATGAAGTTGCACAGCAGTGTGGTTTCCGCCAGATCGAGTTGTTCGAGCCGCGGCACCCCGCCGAATATTTCGTGGATATCCGTGGCGTAATCCTGGGCGCTGCCGAGATATTCGAATTGAGTGGGGAGCGGTTCGAGCATGGGGCTGTTGTGGTGGACGCGTCGTCAATGCTAACTTCGGAACAGCACCGGGCCAATAGCCCAATCTGCCCATCCGTACCCGTCGATAATTCTAAGAGCCTGTTCATGATCTCTTCGTGGTGCCCGCAAGGCAGCAAAAAGCCGCAATCGAGGCGCGCGCCGCAGGCCATGCTGGCGGCCTGGCCAAGGTGCGCAACGACGAGTGCGGTTTTTTGCCGCCTTGCCCGAAGGGTTGCCTCGCTTGAGGCAAGTCCGCGGCGTTGCAAATCCTCGCCGGGCCACCAGTCCGGCTGCGGTTTGCGCCTTGCAGCCACTGCCTTTGCGGGGCAACGGGCACCACGAAGAGATCATGAACAGGCTCCAAGTCCAGCGACATGCGCCGACAGATTGTGATGCCAAACCGATGACAACCCACCACGGATTCATGGTGGCGGTCGAGCACGACCTGCTCGCCGGCGACGCGCAGTTTCCCACCGGGCTCAAGGTGCTGGCGGCGCTGCGGCGGGTGCTCGACGATCCGGATTCGTCCGCGAGCGACGTCACCACGCTGGTCAACGCCGAGCCGCTGGTGGTGGCCCGCCTGCTGCGCCTGGCCAACTGCGCCACCTTCAATCCGGCCGGCGTGGAGGTGCTCAGTGTCGAGCACGCCATCCAGCGCGTCGGGTTCAACATGGTGCGCACCGCCGCCGCCGCGGTGGCCATCGCCCAGCTGCGCGTGCTGACCGATACCGGCTGCGGCGTGGAGCTGGCCGACGCCGCCTGGCTGCGCTCGGTGCGCCTCTCGGTGCTCGCGCGGCTGCTCGCGGGCACGCGCCAGGCGGCGCTCGCCGACGAGGCCGGCCTGTGCGGCCTGGTGTCCGAACTGGGTACCTTCTACCTGATCCAGCGCGCGGCCCGTTACCCGTCCTACAGCGGCCCGACGCAGCGGCCCGTCCTGCAGGACCTGCTGGTGCGCCATGCCGCCTCGACCACGGCGCGCCTGGCAGCCACGCTGGGCCTGCCCGACGCCATCGTGGCCGTGCTGCGCGCGTGGCACGAGGGCGGGCTGGACTCCGAGGCGGCGCGCCCCCTGCTCGAGTGCATGCGGCGCGCCGTGCAGGCCATGCCGCTGGTGTTCGACGCGCCGCAGCCCGCCGGCCCGGACGCCGCGCCCCTGGCGCTGCCCGGCATGGCGGCCCCGGAGAGCGCCGACCTGGTGCGCCAGGCCGGGCAGGCGCTGCAGGAACTGCTGGCAGCACTGGACGTTGGCGGCAGATGAACAGCGTCGGCGGTCAGCGCTCCGTGCTGCAGCGGCGCGGCAACGTCAGCAATGCCTTGCAGGCGGCGCTCGACGGCGCGGCCGTGCTCACGGTCGCCTACGTGCTGATCATGCGCCACATCGGCGTGCTCAACGCGCCCTATACCGTGATGGTGACGCTGCTGCTCGCCGTCATGGGCCTGCTGTACGACCAGTTCGCCATCTACCGCAGCAACACCAATTTCACCGGCAAGGCGTTCAAGCTGCTGCAGGCCTGGAGCCTGGCGTTCGCCCTGCTGCTGGCGCTGGGCTTCCTGACCAAGCAGACCGAAACCTTCTCGCGGCTGCTCATGGGCCAGCTGTACGTCTACGGCCTGGCGGCGCAGCTGCTGCTGCACCTGGTGGTGCGCACGGTGCAGCGCTACGTCGTCATGCATGCGATGGAGCCCGACAACGTGGTGATCGTCGGCTCCGGGCAGCTGGCCTCCTACCTCAACCAGAAAATCTCGCACAACCCGTGGCTGTCGCAGCGGGTCGTTGGCTGCGTGGTGCTGCCGGGAGAGCAGGTGACCATTGCCAGCGAAGTGGGCGGCCTGCCGCCGGTGCTCGGGCCGCTCGACGAACTGCTCGCGCTGATCGAGCAATACCAGATCCGCACGGTGTATTTCGCGATCGCGCTCAATGCCTCGGAAGTCATCGAAAGCCTGTACTTCAAGCTGCTCGACCACCACGTGGCCGTGCACTGGGTGCCCGACATCTTCTCGCTGCGGCTGGTCAACCACAGCGTGCGCGAGATCGCCGGCGTGCCCGTGCTCACGCTCTCGGAGACGCCGCTCACCGGTACGCGCCGGGTTGCCAAGTGGCTGGAAGACACCGTGCTGGCCTCGGTCATCCTGGTGCTGATCGCGCCGGTGCTGCTGCTGGTGGCGATCGCGATCAAGCTCGACAGCCCCGGGCCGGTGTTCTTCCGCCAGTCGCGCATGGGCTGGAACGGCAAGGCCTTCCGCATCTGGAAGTTCCGCAGCATGCACGTGCATCCAGTGGAAGGAAACACAGTCCAGCAGGCCACCCGGGACGACCCGCGCATCACGCGCGTGGGCGCCTTCATCCGGCGCACCAGCCTCGACGAGTTGCCGCAGATCTTCAACGTGCTGCGCGGCGAGATGTCGCTGGTGGGCCCGCGCCCGCACGCGGTGCAGCACGACCACGAGTACTCCCAGCGCATCCAGCAATACTTCGCGCGCCACAACATCAAGCCAGGCATCACCGGCCTGGCGCAGGTGCGCGGCTACCGCGGCGAGACGCGCGACGTGGACATGATGGTGCAGCGCGTGCAGTCGGACATCGAATACATCAACAACTGGTCCCTGTGGCTGGATCTGTCCATCCTGCTGCGCACCTTCGCGGCATTCACCGGCAAGAACGCCTATTGATTCCGGGCTCCGGACGGCGCCAGTAGTCCCATTGGCCCATTGAGGCCTGTCCGGCGCGTGGCTATGCTTCAGCCATAGTTTGCTTTGTCTGTCTGCGTGACCATGAAACCCGTTCAACAACTCGTAGCCGCCGCCCTGCTGGTACTGGCAGGCAGCGTCGGCGCGGCCCAGGTGGATATCCTGGGCACGTACCAGGTGCAGGGCGGCAGTTCGTTCGACATCACCACCACCGCCAGCGACCGCGACGCCGCGGGCAACCCCAACGGCAAGGCCTACGAGCCCAACTATTTCTACGAGCTGGTCGTCAACGCATACGAGGCGCTGGCCACCTTCATGCTGGGCAGCACCCACAACGAGACCGTGCCGGTGCGTTATTTCCTTTGGCAAGACCAGAATACCGCGCTGGGCCAGGGCCAGATCACCAAGGTGGGCCTGCCGGGCAGTGGTCTGGCTGATGGCGCACTGGCCGAGACCGTCCCCTACCTCACCGTGGGCCAGAGCTTCCAGTATTCCCTGCCGCCCGGGCAGTACATCCTGCAGATCCAGAAAAACTCCAAGGGCTGGGAATCCATCACCACCAACGTATCCGCCGTGCCGTTGCCCGGCGCGCTCTGGATGTTCGGTGCCGCTTTGGTCGGGTTCGTCGGCTTCTCCAATCGCCGCAAGGTATGATTCCAGTTCTGGTTCGCAAGGTTAATCCATGAAATACAAGCATTTTCTCCAGTCGGCTGTCGCTGCTGCCGCCTTCGTCGTGGTAGGTGCCGCGCAGGCCGGAACGGTCAATCTGTTGACCAACGGCTCGTTCGAGAACCCCAGCGTCGCCAATGGCAGCTATATCTTCACCGATACCCTGCCGGGCTGGGCCATCGAAGGCGACACCAACGTCGAGATCCGCAACGGCGTGGCCGGCAATGCGTACGACGGCAAGAACTACGTCGAGCTGGATTCCGACAAGGGCAACATGAGCATCTGGCAGGACATCGCGACCGAGATCGGCAAGACCTACCAGATCACCTTCGCCTACGCGCCACGCGAAGGGCGGACCGCTTCGGACAACCCCATCGCCGTCTCGTGGGGCGATGCCCCGACCAGCGACACGGACCCGTGGTACGGCACGCCGCTGCCGGGTTCGCCATTCACTGGTGATGGGGGGGCGTCGGGCAACAACTGGGTGCTCTACACCTTCAACGTGGTCGCCAACTCGACCCTGAGCCGCCTGAAGTTCGGTGCCGTGGGCGACTCCACCACCTATGGCGGCGGCATCGATGCGGTGTCCGTCAGCGCCGTTCCGCTGCCGGGCGCGGCCCTGCTGTTCGGTTCCGCGCTGCTGGGCGCCGGCGCCTTGCGCCGCAAGAAGAACAGTGAATCGGCCGACGCCGCGCTGGCCGCCTGAAGCCGCGACAGCCGCCATTGGTATCATCTGGGGGCCTTCGCGCCCCTTTTTCTTTGCCTTCGCGCCCGAGGTTTTGCGGCACACTCGAGCACTCAGGCAGCACTTTCGGATACAGCCCATGAAGTTCCTTTCCCTGCCCGGATTCCTGGCGTCTCTTGCCTTGGCGCTTGCCGCACTCGTGGCCCTGCCCGCGCCGGCGCAGGCCGAAGAGCAATACACGCTGCGCCCCGCCGACCGCCTGCAGGTATCGGTCTGGCGCGAGGACGCGCTGCAGCGCGAGGTGCGCGTCCTGCCCGATGGCAGCATCACGGTGCCGCTGGTGGGCCGCCTCGTGGTGGCCGGCCAGGGCACCGAGGAAGTGGAAAAGCGCATCGTCGAGCGCCTCAAGCCCTACATGCCCGACCCCATCGTCACCGTCTCGGTGCTCAGCGCCGACGGCAACGTGGTGTACGTGATCGGCAAGGTCCTCAAGCCCGGCGTGGTGCCGCTCACCACCGACGGCACCACGGTGCTGCAGGCGCTCAGCCAGGTGGGCGGGCTCGATCGCTTCGCCGACGGCAACGCGGTGCGCGTGCTGCGCGACGAGGGCGGCAAGCGCACCGTGCTCACCGTGCGCTACAACGACCTCGTCAAGGGCGACAGCCTGCAGACCAACGTGCTGCTGCACGCCGGCGACACCGTCCTCGTACCGTGACCAGGACTCCCACAGCCCTGCATCTGGCGGCTGCCGCGCTGGGCCTGTGCCTGGCCTGGCCGCTGCAGGCGCAGTCGCTCTACCAGCAAACGGTGGAACTGCCCACGGGGCTGGAGTACGACAGCAACCCTGCGCTCACCTCCACGCCCTCCGCCGGCGTCACCCGCTGGCGCGTTTCGCCGAGCTACACCTTGCTGCGGCGCAGTGACGCGGACGAACTGCGCCTGAAGCTCGGAGCCACCTTCGAGCGCAGCAGCAACACCGCGCTCAGCCGCAACCGCAACGACCTGCATGCCGACACGCAGTGGCAGCACGCCTCCGAGCGGACGGCGTACGTGCTGGGCGCCGGCGTCGACCAATCGGCCCTGCGCGACACGCTGCTGGAGGAGACCGGCCAGGTCTTCGTCGCCGACGGCACCCAGACCACGCGCCGCCTGAACGCGTCCGTCACGCACGAGATCGACGCGCTGCATTCGTTTTCCGCCGGCGCCAACGCGCGCTGGAACCGCTTCACCGTGGGCACCTTGCCCGACAGCCGGCAGGTCGCCGCCAATGCGGAACTCAGCCGCGCGCTGGCGCCGGGCGTCAGCGTGTTCGCCTCGGGCAATGTGTCGCGCTACGTTCCCGAGGGCTTCGCCGGATTGGCCAGCAGCACCATGCGCGGCGTCATGGTGGGCTACCGCAACCGCCTGCCCGGCGACCCCTGGGCCTGGGAAGTCAGCGGCGGCGTGGCGCGCTACACCGGTCCGTTCAGCGACACCATGGCGCAGGCCGCGGCCCAGGTGAGCTACGAGGGGCCGCGCTGGAGCGCGTCGCTCGGCTTCTCGCGCCAGCCCGTGGTGGACAACCTGCGCGGCTCGTTCTCGCCCAACCAGCAACTGCGCGTCGGCGCCGAATATGCGCTCACCGAACTCACCCGCATCGGCTTCGACGCATCGAGCGTGCGCACCAGCGGCGTGCTCACCAGCACCGCGCGCGTCGTCGGCCTGCGCGTCTCCACCGAACTCAGCCCGCTGTGGCGCCTGTCGCTGCAGCTGCGCCACCGGCAGGTCGAGCGCGCCAACCCGCTGCTGAACACGCGCGCCAACTCCACCGTGGGCAGCGTCCTGCTGACCTACTCCCACCCCGACTTCTGACCGCACCCGTCCCGGGGCGGCGCCTCCTGCCTGCGCATGTCACAAGAAGACTACCAACTGTCGCTGCGCGACTACCTGTCCATCCTCAAGCGCCGCGCGCTGCTCATCGTGGGCACCTTTCTCGGGGTGTCGGCGGTGGCGGTGGCCGTGGCGCTGCTGGTGCCGCCGGTGTACCAGTCCACCGGCACCATCATGGTCGAGTCGCAGCAGATACCGACCGACCTGGTGCAGGCCACGGTGACCAGCTACGCCGACGAACGCATCCAGATCATCAAGCAGCGCGTGATGACGCGCGACAACCTGCTGCGCATCATCGAAAAATACCAGCTCTTCAAGGACCGGCCGATCTCCTTCACCCCGTCCGAGCAGATCGACGAGATGCGCGACCTGATCACCGTGCAGATCGTCAACGCCAACGTGCAGCCGGGCCAGCGCGGCGCGTCGGCCACGATCGCCTTCAAGGTCTCGTTCGAGGACCGCCGCCCCGAGATCGCGCAGCGCGTGGCCAACGAGCTGGTGACGCTGTTCCTCAATGAAAACGTCAAGGTGCGCACCGAGCGCGCCACCCAGACCACCGAATTCCTCACGCAAGAGGCCAACAAGCTCAAGGGCGACCTGGACAAGCTGGAGAACCAGATCGCCGCCTACAAGCAGGAAAACGGCGTCGCCCTGCCGGAAAACAGCGCGATGGCGATGAACACCATCCAGCGGCTGGAGTCCGACCTGCGCACCAACCAGCGCGACTACAGCGCGGCCGAGGAAGAGGCCCGCTCGCTCGACGTGGAGCTCGCCAGCGCCAAGGCGGCGGTCGCCAGCGCCGCCGCGGCCACTGGCGGCGGCTCTTCGGTAGCCGGCATGGTCGACGTCAACGAGATCGAACTGCAAAAGGCCCGCGCGCAGCTGGCGCACATGCAGGAGACCTATACCGAAAACCACCCCGACGTGCGCTCCGCCAAGCGCCGCATCGCCGGGCTCGAGAAAGCCATCGCCGACGCTGCCAAGGAGCCCGCCAAGCCCGCCGGCTCCGGCACCAGCGGCCTACCGGTGCCGCCCAGCGTGGCGGCCGCGCAGATGGTGGTGGCCAAGATCGAGTCGCGCATGGCCGGCGCGCGCTCGCGCATGGCGTCGCTGCGCGTCGAGCAGGGGCAGCTGCAGGTGCGCCTGCGCGAGGCCGAGAACCAGGTGCTCAAGGCGCCGCAGGTCGAGCGCGGCCTGGCCTCGCTGCTGCGCGATCGCGAGAGCGCGCAGCGCAAGTACGAGGAAATCCGCGCCAAGCAGATGAGCGCGCAGGTGGCGGAAAACCTCGAAGGCGAGCAGAAGGCCGAGCGCTTCTCGCTGCTGGAGCCCCCGATTGCCCCCGACCGCCCGATCAAGCCCAACCGCAAGAAGATGATCGCCCTGGGCATCGTGCTGGCGGGCGTGGCGGCCGCGGGCCTGGTCATGCTGCTCGAGACCCTGCACGGCACGGTGCGCGGCGCCGACGCGGTCGCCGCCATCGTCGGCCAGCGCCCGCTGGTCCTGGTGCCCTACATCCCGATCAAGGAAGAGATGGCCCGGCAGCGCAAGCTGTGGTGGCGCACTGCCATCGCGGCCATTTTCGTGGCAATCGCCCTCCTGGCGGCGATCCACTTCTTCTACATGCCGCTCGATTCGCTCGTGTTCAAAATTCTCCTGCGGCTCTCGTAAGCCCGTTCGGCCCCCATGGAACGCATCAAACAAGCCCTGGAAAAAGCCCGCGCCCAAACCGGCAGCCCCACGCCGCCGGCACACGCGCCGGCGCGTGCCGAGCACGTCAGCGCCCCGGCCCCTGCTCCGGCCCCCGCGCCGCTGCCCGTGGCCACCCCGATCGAAGTCAGCTACACGCAGACCCAGGTGGTGCGGCTCGATCCTGCGCACCTCGAGCGCCACCGCATCGTCTCCTTCCACAAGGCCAATCCGTACAACTGGGCGTTCGACGTGCTGCGCACGCAGGTGCTGCAGAAAATGGACGAGAAAGGCTGGCGCACGCTCGCCGTCACCTCGCCCACGCTCGAATCGGGCAAGAGCGTCGTTGCCATCAACCTCGCGATCAGCGTCGCGCACCACACCCAGCGCACCGCCATGCTGGTCGACTTCGACCTGCGCCGCCCGCACGTCGGCGCCTACCTCGGGGTGCGCAAGAACCCGTCGCTCAACGACGTGCTGTCGGGCCGCGCGCAGGTCTCCGACGCCCTGATCAACCCCGACCTGCCGCGCCTCGTCGTGCTGCCCACCAACGCCCCCGTGCCCAAGGCCGCCGAGATGCTCTCGTCGGCCACGGTCGCCGGCCTCGTCACCGACCTGCGCGAGCGCTACGACGACCGCATCGTCATCTTCGACCTGCCGCCCGTGATGGCCGGCGACGACGTCATGGCCATCCTGCCGCGCATGGATGCCGTGCTCATGGTCGTGGGCAACGGCGACAGCACCCAGCGCGAGATCGAAGAGAGCATGCGCCACATACCCGCCGACCGCCTGCTCGGCGTGGTCCTCAACAAGGCCGAGGCCGAGGTGCGCGGCGGCTACGGCTATTACTGAGCAGCATGGCGGCAGGCTCTGGTTCTGGCATGAAAATGGCCGCTAGCGCTTTACAGAAAAGCGCGAGCAGCTATCAAAAATGTATTTTGACCTGCATGCTGCAAAGGCCTCTCTCCCCGGAGGGGCGAGGGTGAAATACCGCTGTGCGGGTCTCGGTCTTGCTCCCTCTCCCTCTGGGGAGAGGGCTCGCGGCATGCACCACCCCGGGCGGAAATGACATGACGGAAACCGTGCTGGTCACCGGCGGCGCGGGCTACATCGGCTCGCACACCACGCTCGCCCTGCTGCAGGCGGGGCACGACGTGCTGGTGCTCGACAACCTGTGCAACGGCTCGCCCGAGGCACTGCGCCGCGTGGCGCGTGTCGCCGGACGGGCGCCGCGCTTCATCGAGGGCGACGTGCGCGACGCCGCGCTGCTGGCGCGGGTCTTTGCCGAACACCCCGTCACCGCCGTCATGCACTTCGCCGGGCTCAAGGCCGTCGGCGAGAGCGTGCGCGAACCCCTGCGCTACTACGACAACAACGTTGCCGGCTCGCTCGCCCTGTGCCAGGCCATGCAGTCGGCGGGCGTGCACCGCTTCGTCTTCAGCTCGTCGGCCACGGTGTATGGCGAGCACGCCCCCATCCCTTACAGCGAAGCCACGCCCGTGGGGCGGCCCACCAACCCCTACGGCCGCTCCAAGCTCATGGTGGAAGACCTGCTGGCCGACCTGGCGCAGTCCGACCCCCGCTGGCGCATCGCCGTGCTGCGCTACTTCAACCCCGTCGGCGCGCACGAAAGCGGCCTGATCGGCGAAGACCCCAGCGGCATCCCCAACAACCTGCTGCCCTACATCACCCAGGTCGCCGTCGGCAAGCTGCGCGAACTCGCCGTCTTCGGCGGCGACTACCCCACGCCCGACGGCACCGGGGTGCGCGACTACATCCACGTGGTCGACCTGGCCGACGGCCACCTCAAGGCCCTGCACGCGCTCGGGCAGCACACCGGCTGGAACGTCTGGAACCTCGGCACCGGCCAGGGCTACAGCGTGCTGCAGATGGTGCGGGCGTTCGAAGACGCCAGCGGCCGGCGCCTGCCCTACCGCATCGCCCCGCGCCGCGCGGGCGACATCGCCCAGTACTGGTCCGACCCCGCCAAGGCGCAGCGGGAACTCGGCTGGCACGCCCGGCGCGGCCTGCCGGAGATGATGCGCGACGCCTGGCGCTGGCAGCAGGCCAACCCGCAGGGCTACGCCAGCAGCTGAGCAGGGTCGTCGCGACGCGGCCTAATTGTTACCAATAGCCGCCCGCGCCGCGCTCCGGTCGCCGCGCCTCTCCCCACTTCGATAGCGCCCGAGCCGCGCATGGCGCGCGGCGCATGCCTGGCTTTGCATTCCGGTGGAGCAAGTTGCATTTAGTGTCAAAAACGACTTTTGACCAAATGCAGCAAGCGCTAACAGCTATCAAACCAGGGCGGTGCAAGCTTCGCCGCCTTGATTCATCCCACCCGTGACCGAAGCCGGGGCGGCCCAACTGCCACCCATCGGCCCGGTGGTCGCATCCCCACCGCCCACCCGCTGGCCGGCGCCTCTTGGCCGGTCGCTTGCTCGCGCGCCTCAAGTTTTGCACCACGCCGCCGATAACCAGCGAAGCGCATCGTTTTGCCTGCGTGGTCAAGGAGTTTTCCCCTATGTTGCATCGGACCCTCAAGGCGGCAGCGGCCGCCACCTGCGCGCTCTTTCTCCTGGGCTGCGGCGGCGGTTCGGCGGTGGAAATGGAGTCGGCAGCGCTCGACGCCACCGGCCTGCTCAAGCCACTCGCCGTGGCGGCGTCCGATTTGCAGGACTGGGAAGCATCCGACACGCAGGCGGTCGATGC
>CAUJIM010000075.1 GCA_963205335.1 Pseudomonadota bacterium | reverse complement strand
CATTGCCATGAAAATACAGGTAGCCGAGATTGTTGATCGCGGCGGGATGCATCTGGTTGGCAGCCTTGCGATACCACTCGACGGCATGGAGGAAGTCCTGCGGCAACCCCTGGCCGTTGTCGTACATCACGCCCAGATTGTATTGGGCGGCTGCGTTGCCCTGTTCGGCGGCCTTGCGGTACCAGTGCGCGGCCTGCCGGTAGTCCTGCGCGATGCCCCGGCCGCTGTCATACATCAGGGCCAGATTGTATGCGGCCTCATCGTCGCCCTGCTCGGCGGCCTTGCGGTACCATTCGACGGCAGTACGGTCGTCCTGGCGAACGCCCAGCCCGTCGGCATACATCACACCCAGATTGTTCTGGGCACTGGCATCGCCCTGCTCGGCGGCGCGGCGGTACCACTCAACCGCACGACGGTAGTCCTGCTCAACGCCCAGCCCACGGGTATGCATCACCCCCAGGTTGTACTGGGCTTCGGCCATGCCTTGCTGCGCCAGTGGCTCCCACTCGTTGAGTGCGGTCGGGTAATCCTGACGATCGAACGCAGCCAGCCCCTGGGCAAAATCGGCTGCGACCACTGGCAGCCCTGCCAGCAGCAATCCTGCTGCGACGATTAGCGTACGCAATGAAAACCTCATTCCTGTTTCCTCTCCCCTCATCCGGCCATCAGTAGTGATCGTGTGTCCATCCGGACATTGTGCCACGGCTTGATGAATGTTTGCGCACGCGCCGCCGGCTGCAACCGGGTTACTGGCCATCATGGCCGGTGCGCTTGCGCAGCTCGAATTTCTGCACCTTGCCGGTCGAGGTTTTGGGAATGTCACAAAAGATCACCGTCTTGGGCACTTTGAACCCCGCCAGCTGTGCCCGGCAGTGGGCAATGATTTCATCGGTGCTGACCTGGAAGCCTGAACGCAATTCGATGTACGCACACGGCGTTTCGCCCCATTTCGGGTCAGGCCGCGCGACCACGGCCGCTACCATCACGGCCGGATGGCGATACAGCACGTCTTCCACCTCGATACTGGAAATGTTCTCGCCGCCGGAAATGATGATGTCCTTGCTGCGGTCCTTGATCCTGACATAGCCATCTGGCTCGACCACCGCCAGATCGCCGCTGTGAAACCAGCCGCCGGCAAACGCTTCGTCGGTCGCTTTGGGATTTTTCAGATAGCCTTTCATGGCGATGTTGCCACGGAACATCACCTCGCCCATCGTCTGGCCATCACGCGGCACGGGCTGCATGGTCTGCGGATCGAGCACGCGGGCCGAGCGCTGCAGGTGGTAGCGCACGCCCTGGCGGGCGTTCAGGCGCGCGCGCTCGCCGATGTCGAGCGCGTCCCAGGCCGCATGCCTGGCGCAGACCGTGGCCGGGCCGTAGACCTCGGTCAGGCCATAGACGTGCGTCTGGTCGAACCCCATCTGCTCCATGCCCTCGATCCGCGCCGCCGGCGGCGCCGCACCCGCCACCATGGCCTTGACGCCCGCGGGCACGCCCTGCTTCATCCCGGGCGGCGCGTTGACCAGCAGCGACTGCACGATGGGCGCGCCGCAGTAGTGCGTGACGCCGTGGTCGCGGATGGCGTCGAAGATCGCCTGCGCCTCCACGCGCCGCAGGCAGACGTTCACGCCCGCGCGCGCCGCCACCGTCCAGGGGAAGCACCAGCCGTTGCAGTGGAACATCGGCAGCGTCCACAGGTACACGCTGTGCTTGGGCATGTCCCATTCGAGGATGTTGCTGATGGCGTTGATCGCGGCGCCCCGGTGGTGGTAGACCACGCCCTTGGGGTTGCCGGTGGTGCCGCTGGTGTAGTTGAGCGCGATGGCGTCCCATTCGTCGCCCGGCAGCTCCCAGGCGAACTGCGCGTCACCCGCGGCGAGAAAGTCCTCGTAGGGCGTGCCGCCCAAAGGCCGGGCCGCCGGGCCGTGGAGCGCGTCGGCGGCCTCGATCACCAGCAGCGGCGCAGTGGACTGGCGCAGCGCCAGCGCCCTGGCCATGACCGGGGTGAATTCCGGGTCGACGATCACCGCCCTGGCCTCGCCGTGGTCGAGCATGAAGGCCACGGTCTCGGGGTCCAGCCGCGTGTTGAGCGCATTGAGCACCGCGCCCGCCATCGGCACGCCGAAATGCGCCTCGACCATGGGCGGCACGTTGGGCAGCATCGCCGCCACGGTGTCGTTCCTGCCGATGCCGGCGCGGCGCAGGCTGCTCGCCAACCGGCGGCAGCGCGCGTAGGTCTCGCGCCAGGTCTGGCGCAGATCGCCATGCACGATGGCGAGGCGCTCAGGATAGACCTCGGCGGCGCGCTCGATGAACGACAGCGGCGTGAGCGGCGCGTGGTTGGCCTCGTTGCGGTCCAGGTGCTGGTCGTAGATGCTCATGAACGTCTCCCAAAGGCGATGACACATTAAAGCAGAGCGCACGCTTGCGCGAAAATCCCCCGCGTGGCCATTCCCGAACCCTTCATCCAGGAACTGATCGATCGCACCGACGTGGTCGAAGTGATCGGCCGGTACGTGCAGCTCAGGAAGACCGGCGCCAACTACATGGGGCTGTGCCCGTTCCACGCGGAAAAATCCCCGTCGTTCAGCGTCAGCCCCTCCAAGCAGTTCTTCCACTGCTTCGGCTGCGGCAAGAGCGGCCACGTCATCCGGTTCCTGATGGAACACCAGGGCATGGGCTTCGTCGAGGCGGTGCAGGACCTGGCCCAGCAGGCCGGGCTGCAGATGCCCGAGGACGAGCGCTCGCCCCGGGAGCGCCAGCGCGCCGCGGAGCAGCAACAGCAGCGCGCCACGCTCACCGGGGTGCTCGCCAAGGCAGCGCAGGCCTTTCGCCAGCACCTGCGGGGCGCACCCCACGCCATCGACTACCTCAAGGGCCGGGGCGTGAGCGGCTCGATCGCCAAACACTACGGCCTGGGGTACGCCCCGGCGGGCTGGCACGGCCTGGCGAGCGTCTTCGCCAGCTACGACGACCCCCTGCTGGTGGAAAGCGGCCTGGTGCTCGTCAACGAGGAAGACGGCAGGCGCTACGACCGTTTCCGCGACCGGGTCATGTTCCCGATCCGCAACGTCAAGGGCGAATGCATCGGTTTCGGCGGGCGCGTCTTCGGGGACGAGAAGCCCAAATACCTCAATTCGCCCGAAACCCCGGTGTTCCACAAGGGGCGCGAGCTCTATGGCCTGTACGAAGCGCGCCAGACCATACGCGAGCGCGGCTACGTGCTGGTGACCGAGGGCTACATGGACGTGGTGGCGCTGGCGCAGCTCGGCTTCGGCAACGCGGTGGCGACGCTGGGCACCGCCTGCACGGCCGACCACGTGCACAAGCTGTTCCGCTTCACCGACCAGGTGGTGTTCAGCTTCGACGGCGACGGCGCCGGGCGGCGCGCCGCGCGCAAGGCGCTGGACGCGGCGCTGCCCTACGCCAGCGACACGCGCTCCATCAAGTTCCTCTTCCTGCCACCCGAGCACGATCCGGACAGCTTCATACGCAGCTTCGGCCCCGACGCCTTCGCCCGCCACGTGGGCGACGCGCTGCCGCTCTCGCGCTTCATGCTCGAGGCGGCGCGCGAGGGCTGCGACCTAGGCACGGCCGAGGGCCGCGCGCGCATGCTCAGCAACGCCCAGCCGATGTGGACCTCGATGCCCGACGGCGCGTTCAGGCAGCAGCAGCTCAACCAGCTGGCCGAGCTCGGCCAACTGGAGCCGCGCGCGCTCGCGAAGCTATGGGAACAGGAGCACGCTGCGCGCGACTGGCAAGGGCAAGAGGCCCAAACGCCTGGATACCGTTCCTGGCGCAAGGGCAACGACTGGCGCGGCCCCGGGTCCCCTGGCGCCCGCGCCGTGGCGCAGCCGCCGCTGCCCGTGCGCACCCCCACCCGCCGCAGCGACCATGCGCTGCGCCTGCTGCTTTCGCACATGTCCTTCTTCGAACTGCTGGACCACGACGACCGCGCGGCGCTGGGCGCGCTCGCCGCGCCCCACGGTCCGCTCTTCACCTGGCTGGAAGGGCAGTGGCACGAATACGGCGCCCGCCCCTGGGCACAGCTGCACCAGAGCCTGCGGGGCCACGACGGCCAGGCGCTGGCGGAACGCATCATGACCGGCTCGCACGCGCAGACCGAGGGCGACGAGGCAGAGCTGCAGGCCGAGCTGCGGGGCCTGCTCACGCGCCTGCACATCGAAGCCATCCAGAGCGAGCAGACCGCGCTGATCGCCGCCAGCGGCCAGGATCCGCAGGCGCTCGAACGCTATCGGCTTCTGCAAGAGCGCAGACGCATGCTGGAGAGCCTGCAGCAAGGCCTCGCTTGCGCCCCGGACGACCCTTGAATTCGGCGATTTCGTTATAATGTAAAGCTTGCTGGCAAGAGCGACAGCAGCACCTCCGGTCCGGGCAAACGTCCTGTTCGCGCAACCGCGCCACCGCCCCCATCCTTACCGCAAGGACTGCACACCAAATGTTCGCCCAGACATCTTGCCGGCGGAAAGCGCCGCTTTCCATCGCACCAGGCCCCGCACGCCACCCGCCGCGCCGGCGGATCGCCCGCGCGGCAAAGATGTTTGTCGACACTTCGTTTTGACCTCGAGGAAATCCATGCCCGCTCGAAAGTCCGCCGCACCCGCCGCCAAAGCCGCCGAACCGAAAAAAACCGCCAAGGCCAACGCCGCGGCGACGGAAGAAAAGCCGAAGAAGAAAGGCGCCCGCGCGCAAGCCGTGGAAG
The DNA here is from genome assembly GCA_963205335.1 of Pseudomonadota bacterium. Classification (GTDB taxonomy): domain Bacteria; phylum Pseudomonadota; class Gammaproteobacteria; order Burkholderiales; family Burkholderiaceae_C; genus Comamonas_C. Next base: position 1,712 of record CAUJIM010000075.1, on the reverse strand, counting down.
CCGGACCGGCCACCGGTGCGGCAGCCGGCCCCAAGCGCGCCGGCAAGGCGGACAAGCCCAGGAAGGCCGACAAGACCGACCCCAAGGCAAAGGCCAAGAAGGAGCTCGAGGACGACGCCGATCTGTCCGACATCGAGTCCGAGCTGGAGGGAGAGCCCGAGCCCGAAACCCCCGCGGAGGTCACACCGGCCGAGAAGCCCAAGCCCCTGCGCATGAAGATCAGCAAGGCCAAGGAGCGGGCCTTGATGAAGGAGTTCGGCCTCGACGAGACCATCCTCTCCGAGGAGGACATGGCCAAGCGCCGCGCGCAGCTCAAGAAGCTGCTCACGCTGGGCAAGACGCGGGGCTACCTCACGCAAGGCGAAATCTCCGACCACCTGCCCGACAAGCTGGTCGACCAGGAAACGCTCGAAGCGGTCGTGGCGCTGCTCAGCGACATGGGCGTGGCCGTGTACGAGCAGACACCCGACGCCGAGACGCTGTTCCAGAACAACGTCACCCCCACTGCCACCACGGTCGAGGAAGCCGAGGAAGAGGCCGAGGCCGCGCTGTCCACCGTGGACAGCGAATTCGGCCGCACCACTGACCCGGTGCGCATGTACATGCGCGAGATGGGCACGGTGGAGCTGCTCACGCGCGAAGGCGAGATCGAGATCGCCAAGCGCATCGAGGGCGGCCTGATGGACATGATGGAGGCCATCAGCGCCTCGCCCGCCACCATCGCCGAGATTCTCAACATGGGCGAGGAGATCCGCGAGGGCAAGGTCGTCATCAACACCATCGTGGACGGTTTCGCCGACCCCGAGGAGGCCGACGACTACGTCGCCGAGGAAGACTTCGACGAGTACGACGAGGAAGACGACGACGACGGCAAGGGCGGCTCCAAGGCCATGACGCGCCTGCTGGAAAAGCTCAAGACCGAGGCGCTGGAGCGCTTCGACGAGCTGCGCGCGCTGTTCGAGAAGATGCACAGGATCTACGACAAGGAGGGCTACGGCACGCCGGCGTACATGAAGGTGCAGAAGGAGATCTCGGCCAAGCTGATGACCGTGCGCTTCACCGCCAAGACGATCGAGAAGCTCTGCGACATGGTGCGCGCGCAGGTCGACGACGTGCGCAAGAAGGAGCGCGAGCTGCGCCGCATCATCGTGGACAAGTGCGGCATGCCGCAGGATGTCTTCATCCGGGAATTCCCGCCGCAGCTGCTCAACCTGCACTGGGTCGAGAAGCAGGCCGCCGCGGGCAAGCCGTGGAGCGCCATCATGGCGCGCAACATCCCGCCGATCCAGGAGCTGCAGCAGAACCTGATCGACCTGCAGACGCGCGTGGTGGTGCCGCTGGTCGAGCTCAAGGCGATCCACAAGCGCATGAACGACGGCGAGCGCTCCAGCCGCCACGCCAAGAAGGAGATGATCGAGGCCAACCTGCGCCTGGTGATCTCCATCGCCAAGAAGTACACCAACCGCGGCCTGCAGTTCCTCGACCTCATCCAGGAGGGCAACATCGGCCTGATGAAAGCGGTGGACAAGTTCGAATACCGCCGCGGCTACAAGTTCTCGACCTATGCCACGTGGTGGATCCGCCAGGCCATCACGCGCTCGATCGCCGACCAGGCGCGCACCATCCGCATCCCGGTGCACATGATCGAGACCATCAACAAGATGAACCGCATCTCGCGCCAGCACCTGCAGGAGTTCGGCTTCGAGCCCGAC
>CAUJIM010000074.1 GCA_963205335.1 Pseudomonadota bacterium | reverse complement strand
CGGGTCTCGCGCGCGCCCAGGTCGGGCACGTCGGCGAGTTTGAGGCCGGTGGCCGGGTCGGTGACGTCAAAGCGCGCCTTGCCCTTGAGCCAGCGGCCGTTGATCAGGGCGTCGGTCACCAGCAGGCTGGGGTCGGCCAGGGCGGACAGGGGGGAGGGCATGGGTGCGCTTTCTTCGAGAGAGTCGAGGGAGAGAAAAAAGCCCCGCACGGGGGCGGGGCAGCAGGGGCCGCGGGTTGCGCGCCGCGTTGGTGTGCGGCCGGGTCTACTTGAGCAGCTTCCAGTCGCCGTTGGCGATCTCCACCAGCACGACGCCGAGCTCGTCGAGGCCATTGTGCTCGGTGGGCGTCATCGAATAGACGCCGCCCGCCGCCGGGACCTTGGTCAGGCCTTCCAGGGCGTCGCGTAGCGCGGCGCTGAAGGCCTTGCGATCGCCGGGCTGCGCCTTCTTGAGCGCCTCGGGGATGGCGTTTTCGAGCAGTACCCCCGAGTCCCAGGCGTTGGCGCTGAACTGCGTCAGCGTCTTGGGGCCGTAGGCGCCTTCGTAGGTCTTGGCGTAGCGCATCGCGGCGGCCTTGAACGGCGCCGACGCGGGCAGCTGTTCCGCCACGAGGCCGGGCGCCACTGCGACGATGGTGCCGTTGCAGTCCGCGCCGCAGACGCGCAGGAAGTCCGGGTTGGCCACGCCGCCGCTCTGGTAGTGCTTGCCCTTGAAGCCCACCTGGTTGAGCGCCCGCTCGGGCAGCGCGGCGGCCGTGCCCGAAGCGCCGATCATCACCGCGTCGGGATTGGCGGCCTTGATGTGCAGCGCCTGCCCGGTCACCGAAGTGGCCGCGCGGCTGTAGCGCTCGTTGGCGACGAGGACGATGCCGGCGGCCTTGGCGGCTTCGGCGAAGTTGTTGGCCCAGTCCTCGCCGAAGGCGTCGTCGAAGCCGATGTAGGCCGCCGACTTCACGCCCTTGCCCTTCATGAACTGGGCGATCGCGGTGGCCATCAGCGCGGTGGACGGAGCGGTGTTGAAGACCCATTTGCGCTTGTCGTCCATCGGGTAGACGATGGAGCGGCCGGCGGCGATCGAGATCTCGGGGACCCCGGCCTCGGCCACCACGTCGCGCATGGCCAGCGTGCTGGGCGTGGTGGTGGCGCCGATGATGGCGTGCACGCCGTCCTCGGACACCAGCTTCTTGGTGGCCTTGACGGCGCCGGTCGGGTCGGAGGCGTCGTCCAGAATCAGGTACTGCACCTTCTGCCCGCCGATCTCCTTCGGGAAAAGCTCCACCGTCCTTTGTTCGGGAATGCCGAGCGATGCCGCCGGGCCCGTGGTGGAGAGCACCACGCCGATCTTGATCTGGCTGTGCGCCGCCACGGCCGCCATGGCGACGGCGGCCAGCGTGAAAATGTCCCGGAACAGTCTGCTGTATTTCATCGTTGATTCCTTGGTGTCTCCGTAAGGGTTGTCGTCGTTTCATCGCCGTTCGCAGGCCGATGAACCACTTACCGTAGCGGCGGCTCGGGATCAGATAAACCGGGTGTTGGCGAACAGAATGTTCACGAAAACGGACAATGGCCTTGCCGCCGGCGGGGCGGTGGCGCGGGGCGCGAACCGCCTCAGCGCTGGGTGCGCGCGTGCGCGGCCAGGGCCTCGAGGAAGTGGCGCACCTTCTCCGGGATCATCCGCTTGCCCGGCAGCAGTGCGTAGACGCGCAGCGGGTCGCAGGTATAGCCCGGCAGGCGCACGCGCACCAGGGAGCCGCTGGCCACGGCGGCGGCGCAGAAGCTCGCCGTGACGCGGGTGATGCCGAAGCCGTGGATCGCGGCCTGCAGGCGGAAATCGGCATTGGCGCTGACCACGCGGGGCGACTTGATCTGCATGTGGTGGTCGAGCCCGTCGCGGTCGGTGAACGACCAGGCGGTGTCGGCCGAGCTCACGACCAGCGGCCAGCCCGCGAGGTCGTCGGGCTCGGCGGGGGGGCCGAGCTTCTCCAGCAGGGCGGGCGCCGCGAACAGTCCGCGCTCGAGCGAGAACATGCGGCGGATCACGATGCTCGAGGGCGGCAGCGGGCCCTCCAGCATCGCGAACACGACGTCGTAGGGCTCGACGTGCGGGTTGACGGGGCGGTGCTCCACGTCGATCTGCACCTGCAGCTGCGGGAACGACTGCATCAGCTGGCAGGCCACCGGCCCGATGTGGTGCGCGCCGAATTCGTAGGGCGAGGCGATGCGCAGCGTGCCGGCCACCTCGCGCCCGACCGACAGCGTGGCGCTGCGCGCCTCGTGCAGGCTGTTGAACAGGTGCGCGGTGCGCCGGTAGAGAATTTCCCCGGTTTCCGTCATGCGCACGCTGCGGGTGGTGCGTTCGAGCAGCCGCGTTTCGAGGTCTTGCTCCAGGCGCTGCACCGCGCTGCTGATGCTGGACTTGGGGTGTCCCAGGAACTGGGCGGCGGCGGAAAAGCCGCCATGCTCCACCACGCGGCAGAAGATCTCGCAATCGTTCCAGTTCATGGGGCCGCGATTATCCAAAAAGATGAACAGTGTGTCTGGCGAGGGCTGGTTTATCGGGACGGCACCGAATCCTAGACTGCGGTCTCTTGCATGGCTTTCACAGGAGACAGGTGACATGAGTACCGCGCACGACATCGAAACCGACGGGATCTTCATCAAGGACTGCTGGTACGCGGCGGCCTGGGACTACGAGCTGCTCGACGGCAAGAAAGTGGCCCGCACGATTCTGGAAAAACCCGTCGTGATCTACCGCGGCGAGAGCGGCCGCGTCGTCGCGCTCGACGACCGCTGCTGCCACCGCGCCGCGCCGCTGTCGCTCGGCCGCGTCGAGGGCGACGACCTGCGCTGCATGTACCACGGCATGGTGTTCGACCCGAGCGGCAAGGTGATCCAGATCCCCGGGCAGGACATGATCCCGCCCAAGCTGGGCGTCAGGAGCTACCCCGTCGTGGAGAAGGGCGGCATGGCCTGGATCTGGATGGGCGACCCCGAGAAGGCCGACCCGGCCGACGTGTTCGACTACGCGCCGCTGCAGGACCCGCACTGGATGGGGCTGCCGGGCTACATCCACTACGACGCCAACTACCTCCTGATCGTGGACAACCTGAGCGACCTGGCGCACATGGCCTTCGTGCACGTGGGCACGCTGTGCGACTCCGAGTCGTACGCCTTCAAGACCCGCCCGGTGGCGATCGAGCGCCTGGACGACGGTTTCGCGCAGGAGCGCTGGAACATGGATTCCGACCCGCCCCCCTACCACCAGAAGGTGATCCCCAACAGGCACGGCAAGGTCGACCGGCGCAACGTCGCGCGCATGTGGCTGCCCGGCCTGTTCGTGCTCGAGACCATGTTCGCGCCCGCCGGCACCGGTGCCGAGAAAGGCCATCTGGCCGAAGGCACGCGCCAGTACCGCAACGTGCAGTACATGACGCCCGAGACCCGGACCAAGACGCATTTCTTCTGGAACTACCTGCACGACGTGCAGGAAGACCGCGTCAACATCGCGCGCTCGCTCTACGACAGCATGTGGGAAGCCTTCCACCAGGACAAGGCGTTCATCGAGGGGCAGCAGCAGTACCTGGACCGGGAGCCCGACCACAAGCTGCTGGCCATCGGCGCCGATGCCGCGCTCTCGCACTTCCGCTGGCTGGTGGGCAAGCGCCTGGCGGAGCAGAAGAACGGCCGCGCGGCGGTGCAGGCGGTGGCGTGACGGGAAAAGAGAAATTGCGGCTCGAAGTGGCCGACGTGACGGCCGATGCGCGCGACGTGATGCTGGTCGAGCTGCGTGCCGGCGGCGGGGTGGCGCTGCCGCCGTTCGAGCCCGGCGCGCACCTGGAGATCGAGCTGCCCAACGGGCTCATCCGCCACTATTCGCTGACCAACGACCCGCGCGAGCGCGACCGCTACGTGGTCGGCGTCGGGCGGGCCGCCCGCAGCCGCGGCGGCTCGGTCTACATCCACCAGATGCTGCGCCGCGGCATGCCGCTGACGGTGAGCGTGCGCAACAACTTCCGGCTCGCGCCCGAGCCGCAGCGCTTCCTGTTCATCGCCGGCGGCATCGGCATCACGCCCATCATGGCGATGATCCGCTGGTGCGAGGCCAACGGGCGCCAGTGGCGCCTGGCCTATGCGGTGCGCAGCGCGCAGCGCGCGGCGTTCCTGGAAACGCTGCGGGGCTTCGGCGAGCGCGCGCACTGCCATTTCGACGACGAGGCCGGTGGCGTGCTGGACGTGGGCCGCTGGCTCGCATCGGTGCAGCCGGGGGAGCACGTCTACTGCTGCGGCCCGCAGCCGCTGATGGCGGCGGTGAAGAGCGGTGCCGCGCACCTGGACGCTGCGCAGGTGCACTTCGAGTACTTCGCCGCGCCGGCCGACGCCGCGCCGCCCGCCGCGGCCGAGGGGAGCTTCCAGGTGACGCTCGGAAAGAGCGGCCAGACCTTCACGGTGGGGCCGGACCAGAGCGTCCTGGAGACGCTGGAGGCACATGGCATTTCGGTGCCGTTTTCCTGCCGCGAGGGCATGTGCGGCACCTGCGAGACCGGCGTGTGCGCCGGCGAGATCGAGCACCGCGACTACGTGTTGACCGAAGACCAGCGCCAGGCCGGCAAGAGCATGATGGTGTGCGTCTCGCGCGCCAGGTCGCCGGTGCTGGTCCTGGACTTGTGAAAAAGAACGAGATGTCTTCCATCGATCTGCTGACCGGCCTGGAGCCGCTGCGCCCCGCCGACATGGCGCCCGCCGAGTGGCGCCTGCGCCTGGAACTGGCCGCCTGCTACCGCGTGTTCGACGCCATGGGCTGGACCGAGCTCATCTTCAACCACATCACGCTGCGCGTGCCGGGCACGCCCGACACCTTCCTCATCAACCCCTTCGGGCTGAACTACGAGGAGGTGACGGCGCGCAACCTGGTGCGCATCCACCTGGACGGCACGCCGGCCGGGTCCGTGGGCCCGCATGTCAACAAGGCGGGCTTCGTGATCCACAGCGCGATCCACGGCGCGCGCGCCGACGCGCATTGCGTGATGCACATCCACACCACCGCGGGCATGGCGGTCGCCACCAAGCAGGCGGGGCTGGGCCACGACGACTTCTACGGCGCCGAGCTGTTCGGCCAGGTGGCCTACCACGACTTCGAGGGCATCACGGTGCACGACGACGAGGGCCCGCGGCTGGCGGCGAGCCTCGGCGACAAGCGCACCATGGTGCTGCGCAACCACGGCCTGCTGGGCGTGGGCTGCAACGTCTTCAACGCCTTCCGCTGGATGTGGACGCTGCAGCGCGCCTGCGAGCTGCAGGTGGCGATGGGGAGCCTGCCCGGCCCGGACATCGCGCTGTCCGGCGAGGTGCGGCGCGGCTGTGCGCGGGACGCGGCGGCGTTCGAGCCGCGCGACCAGCTCGAGCGCATGCTGTTCTGGAGCGTGCTGCGCAAGGCGCGGCTCGATCCGCGCTCGCTGCTCTGAGAAGGCGTGAACGAACCCCTCATGCCCGCCTTGACCGCCAAAACCTGCCCGCTCAGCGTTGCAAATGCTCGCCGTAGCCCGGGCTACGTCTGCGCTTTGCGTCTTGACCGGACAGGTTTTGGCGATCCTTTCGGGCACGCGCGGTTCATTCACACCTTCTGACGTCCCGCCCGTTCGCGCGCGCCGGCCGGCAGCTGTCTTGCCGGTGTGGCGGGGACGCGAAACCCTGCTGCGTCGCGCATGCAATTTCCTGCATATCAGTGTGTTCACCAGTGTTTTTGTACCTGACTTCCGGCTATAAACGGCGGTTCGCTTATTTCCTGCGTGGTGGCAGTGCGCTGTCCCGCAAATGGCTGCACGAAAGTCATGTGCAGGCATTTGCGGCGCAGCACGCCGATCACCGCGTTTCCCGAGCTGCAAAGGTTGTGTTGCACCCATGGATTTACAGATTGGTCTGATGTTGGGGCAGGATGGCGTCGTCAACGGCGCCATCTATGCGCTCATGGCACTGGCGCTGGTGCTGGTGTTCTCGGTGACGCGCGTCATCCTGATTCCGCAGGGCGAATTCGTCACCTACGCGGCGCTGTCGATGGCGGCCATCCAGGCGGGGCGCCTGCCGTCCATCGTCTGGCTGCTGCTCACGCTGGCGCTGCTCACGTTGATCGTGGAGGCGTGGCGGCACAGCCGGGGCATTCGCGTCGACTGGAAGTCCACGCTGGTCTGGGCGGTGGTGCTGCCGGCGATCGCCGCGGCGCTGGCCTTCGGCCTCAAGCCCAAGAGCGGCTGGCTGCAGGCGCTGGTCGTGCTGGCGCTGATCACGCCGATGGGGCCGCTCCTGTACCGGCTGGTGTTCCGGCCGCTGGCGCACGCCAGCGTGCTGTTCCTGCTGATCGTCGCGGTGGCGCTGCACCTGGTGATGGCGGGGCTGGGGCTGTACTACTTCGGCGCCGAGGGCTCGCGCACCAACGCCGTCTGGGACGTGTCGTGGGATTTCGCGGGCGTTCCGGTCAGCGGCCAGTCGCTGGTGGTGATCATCACCGCCATCGTGCTGCTCGTGGCCATGTACCTGTTCTTCGAGCGCTCGATCATCGGCAAGGCGCTGCGCGCCACCGCCATCAACCGCGTGGGCGCGCGGCTCATGGGCATTCCCACCGATCTGTCGGGCGACCTGTGCTTCGCCCTCGCGGCGCTGATCGGCGTGGTCTCGGGCATCCTGATCGCGCCGGTGACCACGATCTACTACGACACCGGCTTCCTGATCGGCCTCAAGGGCTTCGTCGCCGCGATCATCGGCGGGCTCACGGGCTACCCGGGCGCGGTGGCCGGGGCCGTGCTGGTCGGCCAGCTCGAGTCGTTCTCGTCGTTCTGGGCCAGCGCCTACAAGGAGGTGATCGTCTTCACGCTCATCATCCCGGTGCTGTGGTGGCGCTCGCTCAATACCCGCCACGTGGAGGACGAGGAATGACCCATCGTCAATGGACCTGGCTGGCCATCGCCCTGCTGGCCGTCGCGTGGCCGCTGCTGTCACCGTTCTCCGTCACGCTGCTCAACTACATCGGGCTGTACTCGCTGGTGGCCGTGGGCCTGGTGATGCTCACCGGCGTGGGCGGCATCACCTCCTTCGGGCAGGCGGCCTTCGTCGGCCTGGGGGCCTATGCCAGCGCCTGGATCTGCACGTCCCCCTGGGCGGCGCAGGCGCTGTCGGGCGTCCCGGGCGCGCTGCTGCCCTGGCTCGGCCTGGTGCTGGGCCTGGCCGTGACCGGGGTGATCGCCTGGATCCTCGGCGCGGTGACGCTGCCGCTGTCGGGCCACTTCCTGGCGCTGGGCACGCTGGCCTGGGGGTTGAGCCTGTACTACATCTTCGGCAACCTCGAGGGGCTGGGCGGCTTCACCGGCATCGCGGGCATCCGGCCGCTGTCGATCGCGGGCTACGAGCTGACCTCGCCGCGGCTGTTCGGCATCATCATCTGGGCCGTGCTGCTGCTGTCGATCTGGGCCATGCACAACCTGCTCGATTCGCGCGAGGGCCGGGCCATCCGCGCGCTGCGCAGCGGGCGCGTGATGGCCGAGTCCATGGGCGTCGACACCTCGCGCCAGCGCATGAAGCTGTTCCTGCTGGCGGCGCTGCTGGCGGCCATCTCGGGCTGGCTCTACACCCACTTGCAGCGCTTCGTGAACCCGACGCCGTTCAACCTCGAGATCGGCATCGAATACCTGTTCATGGCGGTCGTCGGCGGCTCCGGCCACCTCTGGGGCGCGGTGCTGGGCGCGACGCTGATCACGCTGCTCAAGGAGCAGCTGCAGGACTGGCTGCCGACGCTGCTGGGCACCAGCGGCAATTTCGAGATCATCGTCTTCGGCCTGCTGATGGTGCTGATCCTGCAGCGCGCGTCCGACGGCATCTGGCCGCTGCTCACGGCGCGCATGCAGCGCTGGGTCAGGCCGATGGCGCCGCGCACCGCGCGCACCACGCAGGCCGCGCTGGCGCGGCGCAAGCTGCCGCCCCAGGGCCAGGTGGTGCTCTCGGCGGCGCAGGTGACCAAGCGCTTCGCCGGCCTGGTGGCCAACGACGCGGTCGACTTCGACGTCAAGGCGGGCGAGGTGCACGCGCTCATCGGCCCCAACGGCGCGGGCAAGAGCACCTTCTTCAACATGATTTCGGGGGTGGACGATCCCACCTCGGGCACGGTCACGCTGCTCGGCCAGGCCATGGTGGGCAAGCCCTCGCGGGCGTTCGCCGCGCTCGGCATGGGCCGCACCTTCCAGCACGTGCGCCTGCTCGGGCAGCGCTCGGTGCTGGAGAACGTGGCGCTGGGCGCGCACCTGCGCGGGCGCCGCGGCTGGCTCTCGGCCATGCTGCAGACCGATCGCCACGAGGAGGCGGCGCTGCTGGCCGAGGCGCGGCGCCAGATCGAGCGCTGCGGGCTCGCGGACTACGTCGATACGCCGGCGGCCTCGCTGCCGCTGGGCCAGCAGCGGGTGGTGGAGATCGCCCGCGCGCTGGCGGGGCAACCCTCCATCCTGCTGCTCGACGAGCCGGCCGCCGGCCTGCGCCACCTGGAGAAGCAGGCGCTGGCGCGGCTGCTGTCGCAGCTGCGCTCCGAAGGGCTGGCGGTGCTGGTCGTGGAGCACGACATGGAATTCGTGATGAACCTGGCCGACCGCATCACGGTGCTCGAGTTCGGCCGGGTGATCGCGCTGGGCACGCCCGCCGAGGTGCAGGCCAACCCGCGCGTGATGGAAGCCTATCTGGGCGTGGAAGACACCGAGGGAGCCGTCGCATGAGCACCACCCCGCTGCTGCAATTGAAAGGCTTCTCCGTCTCCTACGGGCCGGTGGAGGCGGTGCACCAGATCGACCTCGTGGTGAACGAGGGCGAGATCGTCACCGTGATCGGGCCCAACGGCGCGGGCAAGTCGACGCTGCTCAATGCCGCCATGGGGCTGCTGCCCTCGCACGGCGAGTTGTGCTTCGAAGGCGCGGCGATCCGCCGCCCCTCGGTCGAGGCAATGGTGGGCCACGGCGTCGGCTTGGTGCCCGAGAAGCGCGAGCTGTTCGGCGAGATGTCGGTCCAGGACAACCTGCTGCTCGGCGGCTTCGCGCGCTGGCGCCGCGGCCAGCGCGACCAGGCCGAGCGCATGCGCGAGGTGTTCGCGCTGTTCCCGCGGCTGGACGAGCGCCGCGCGCAGCTGGCTGCCACGCTCTCGGGCGGCGAGCGGCAGATGCTGGCGATCGGCCGCGCGCTGATGGCGCGCCCGCGCCTGCTGATGCTCGACGAGCCCTCGCTCGGCCTGGCACCGCTGATCGTGCGCGAGGTGCTGCAGATCGTCGCCTCGCTGCGCGGCATGGGCGTGTCGGTGCTGCTGGTGGAGCAGAACGCGCGCGCCGCGCTGCAGGTGGCCGACCGCGGCTACGTGCTGGAGATGGGCGCGGTGGCGCTCAGCGGCGAGGCCTCCTACCTGATGGGCGACCAGCGGGTGATCGAGACCTACCTCGGCGCCGGCAAGAAGACCCAGGCG
>CAUJIM010000073.1 GCA_963205335.1 Pseudomonadota bacterium | reverse complement strand
GTGATGATTGTCGTTGATTAATGGTTTACGGGGCGTCCTCCTGCGTCTGGTTGTCGTCGGATGATTGTCGCTGGCGCTCGGCTTTGTCGTCGGCGCGCTGGGTCTTCTGCCGCCGAGCGGCCTGTTTGCTGCGATAGCTCTCGACCATGCTCAATTCGAAGATGGTCGAGTGGTGGACCAGGCGATCGATGGCGGCAATGGTCATGCCCGGATCAGGGAACACTTCGTTCCATCCGGAGAACGGCTGATTGGCGGTGATCAGGATGCTCCGCCGCTCGTAGCGCTCGGCGATGAGTTCGAACAACACGCTGGTCTCGGCCTGGTCTTTGCGGACGTAGGAGAGGTCATCGAGGATGAGCAGATCGTAGCGGTCGAGCCTGGCCAGGGCCTGGGGCAACTGCAGGCTCTGGCGCGCCGCCTGAAGGCGCTGGACCAACTCGCTGGTGCGCATGTACAGCACCCGGTAGCCGGCCTCGATCAGGGCATGGCCAAGGCCACAGGCCACGTGGGTTTTGCCTACCCCCGGCGGGCCGAAGATCAGGATGTTGGCCCCCTTCTCGAGCCAGGCGTCGCCGCCGGCAAGCGCCATGACGTGGGCCTTGGAAAGCATCGGCACCTCGGCGAACGCGAAGCTGGCGAGCGTCTTGGCGAGGTCGAGTTGGGACTCGTGCCGATGGCGCTCGATGCGCCGCTTGGCGCGCTCGGCGAGTTCGTGCTCGAGCAAGGCGCCGAGGAAGCGCGACGCCGGCCATCCCTCCTTGTCGGCACGCTCGGCAAACTCCGGCCACAAGCGGCCGATCGTCGGCAGGCGCAGCTCGGTCAACATCAGCGCGGTGCGCGCCGGCTCGGACGTGGCGGCGCTCATGCGGCCACCGCCGGTTGCCGGTGCGCACTGGGCAGCAGGGCGTCATAGCGACTGGCGGGGGGGAGCAACACGGTGACCTGCGGCAGCTCGACCCGGCGCGGGGCAAGCTCCTCGCGCAAGCGTTTGACGTCGGGCAACTCGCCGGCCAGCAGGAGCGCATCGAGACGCTCGGCAAGCACGCCTTCGACGCCGTCACGCGCGGCCATCTCGAGCAGGGCGACCATCGTCTGGCAAGCCTGCCGCTGCGGCAACCGGGTTTCGAGCTGCGCCCAGGTCTGGCGGTAGGCTTCGCGCGGGAACAATGCGTCGCGGAACGCCAGCCCCTTGAACGCCTGGGGCTTGCGTTTCAGGCTGTCGATGAAGTGCCGGTAGTCGAGAATCCGCCCGCGGCTGTGACCCGGGCCGCGCGTACCGCGGGCCACGGTGAGCACCAGCGCGCCGGAGAGATAGCAATCCAGGCGGTCACAGTACAGGCGCACCTTGAGGCGGTGCCCGATCAGACGTGACGGTGCGCTGTAGAGGATCCCTCGTACCGTGAACGTGCCACAACGGGTGACGCGGGCTTCGTCCTCGACGAAGTCGGTGGTACGCCGCACGGGTAGCGGGCACAGCTGCTCGCGCTCGACACGGAAGGCGGCCGCGTTGCGGCGATTGCGGCGCATCACCGTCTCGCGCACGAACACCTCGTAGGCCGTGCGATCGTCGAAGTCGCGGTGCCCGCGCAGCAGGAGTGCCTGTTCGAGCGCTTCCTTGAGATAGCGGTGTGAGGATTCCACGCTGCCGTTCTCGTGGCCCAGGCCGCGATTGTTGCGTGTGCCGACCATGCCGTAATGATCGAGCAGAGCGGCGTAACGCGTGGTGAAGTCCTCTTCCTCGGCCAAGTTCTTGAACGCCGCTGAGAGACTGTCGCTGCGATGTTCACGCGGCGTCCCGCCGGCCTGCCACAGCGCGTTCTGCAGGCCCTGGGACAGCGCCTCGAAGCTCTCGCCACTTTCGACCACTTCGACATGCTCCCAGCGCGAGAAAGCCAGGACGAAGTGATACAGGATGTGCACGAACGCCACCCCGGCAATCGTGATGCACAACTCGCCCATGGCGGTGAAGTCCGACAAACCGCGATGGCCGGGTGCGTGCTCTTGCGGGAAGAACACTTCCTTCGGCGGTCCTTCCAGGGCACGCCATTGGCGAACGTGGCGCTGCAGGGTGCGCAGCAGGCCATCGGGGAACTGGTCGGGGTGATCGTCCTGGAGCTTGCGCAGCAGCGTGACGGCCATCAACGTCGGTGCCTGCTTCAGCAGCGGCACGACCTCGCTGTCCCAGACCAGGGCAAAGGGATTGGCTCGCGAGCGCCAATAACGGCGCGGACTCTGTGACGGAAGCTCGGTCGCGCCTTCAATACGGCGCGCGCTGCGTTCGCTGATCCCGGCCTTGGCCGCGGCCAGCGTTTGGGTCTTGTTCCTGCGGATGTTCATGTAGAGGCATACCTGTTGATCGGTGATCCGGGTTCCTGGCACTGGGCTGTGTTCTCATTGAGATCTGAGCCCGCCATCTTGAACCCCACCGGCCATCATGGTTGTCGTTCAACCGGCCAGGATGATTGTCGCCCCCTAATCTTCACCGTGCTGAGGAAAGTCGGGGCCGGCGGCGCCTCTGCCCCGTACGAAAAACACAGATCGGCGTAGTGATGCGACTCCCCGAGCAGCGCCGCCATCGGCAGCGGCACGAGACCGTGCCGCGCCTGCACCTCGCGCCAGAGCTGCTCGCGCGCAGGCAGGTAGTCGGCCAGTGACAACGG
>CAUJIM010000072.1 GCA_963205335.1 Pseudomonadota bacterium | reverse complement strand
CCCACCGGCGTGATCGTGCAGTACGGCGGGCAGACGCCGCTCAAGCTGGCGCTGGCGCTGGCGGCCGAGGGCGTGCCCATCATCGGCACCAGCCCCGACATGATCGACGCCGCCGAGGACCGCGAGCGCTTCCAGCACCTGCTGCAGCAGCTCGGCCTGCGCCAGCCGCCCAACGCCACCGCCCGCACCGAGGCCGAGGCGCTGGAAAAGGCCACCGCGCTGGGCTACCCGCTGGTGGTGCGCCCGAGCTACGTGCTGGGCGGGCGCGCGATGGAGATCGTGCACGAGCAGCAGGGCCTGGAGCGCTACATGCGCGAGGCCGTCAAGGTGAGCAACGACTCGCCCGTGCTGCTCGACCGCTTCCTCTCGGACGCCATCGAATGCGACGTGGACGCCGTGCGCGACAGCGACGGCAAGGTCTACATCGGCGGCGTGATGGAGCACATCGAGCAGGCCGGCGTGCACTCGGGCGACTCGGCCTGCTCGCTGCCGCCCTACTACCTCAAGGCCGCCACCGTGGCCGAGCTCAAGCGCCAGACCGCGGCCATGGCCGAGGGCCTGCAGGTCGTGGGCCTGATGAACGTGCAGTTCGCCATTCAAGAGAAGCCCCTGGAAGGCGGCGGCACGCAGGACGTGATCTACGTGCTGGAGGTCAACCCGCGCGCCAGCCGCACCGTGCCCTTCGTCAGCAAGGCCACCGGCGTGCAGCTGGCCAAGGTGGCCGCGCGCTGCATGGTGGGCGACACGCTGGACGCGCAGGGCGTGGGCGCCGAGGTCACGCCGCCCTACTTCAGCGTCAAGGAGGCGGTGTTCCCCTTCGTCAAGTTCCCCGGCGTGGACACCATCCTCGGCCCCGAGATGAAATCCACCGGCGAGGTCATGGGCGTGGGCAAGACCTTCGGCGAGGCCTACATCAAGGCCGAGATCGGCGCCGGCGAGCGCCTGCCGCACCCGCCCGCGGGCGGCGCCGAGGCGGGCAAGGTGTTCCTCACCGTGCGCAACCACGACAAGCTGCAGGTGGTCGCGATCGCGCGCGACCTCGTGGCCATGGGCTTCAGCCTGGTCGCCACGCGCGGCACGGCGGCGGCGATCACGGCCGCGGGCATCGCCTGCGCCACCGTGAACAAGGTCACCGAGGGCCGCCCGCACGTGGTCGACATGATCAAGAACGGCGAGATCGCACTGGTGATCAACACCGTGGAAGAGCGCCGCAACGCCATCGCCGACAGCCGGGCGATCCGCACCAGCGCGCTGGCCGCGCGCGTGCCCACCATCACCACCATCTTCGGCGCCGAGGCCGCCGTCGAGGGCATGAAGAGCATGGACCAGCTCGGCGTGATCTCGGTGCAGGAGATGCACGCGCAGCTCGCCTGAAAAGGCGTGAACCAGCCCCTCCACGCCGGCGCTGCCCGGCGGCGTTTGCCGATCGCGTCCACAATGCCGATAATTCATTTCAGCATCGGCTTATAAACACGGGGGCGCACATGGTTCCAAGACTCGACCGGCGCACGCTGCTGCGCCGCGGCATCGCACTCGCGGCGGGCATGGCGGGGAGCATGGCGGCCCGGGCCGCCATCCCGCCGATGCAGGCGCGCGAGGCCGCGCCCGGCTGCTGGTACGTGCAGGGCCTGTCGGAGCTGGGCTCGTCCGGCAACCAGAACTTCATCTCCAACGCCGGCTTCATCGTCACCAGCGAGAGCGTGGTGGTGGTCGACGCGCTGGGCTCGCCCGCGCTGGCCGAGCGGCTGGTGGCCGAGATCGGCAAGGTCACGCCGAAGAAAATCTCGCACGTCGTCCTCACGCACTACCACGCCGACCACATCTATGGCGCGCAGGTCTTCAAGGCGCTGGGCGCGAAGATCATCGCGCAGCAGGCGGGGCGCGAATACCTGTTCTCGGAAACCGCCAGGCTGCGCCTGCAGGCCTCGCGCACCGACCTGGCGCCCTGGATCGACGACAAGACCGCGCTCGTCGCCGCCGACGAATGGATCGACGGGCCGCGCACCCTCGCCGTCGGCGACACCGAACTGCTGATCCAGCCCGTGGGCCCGGCGCACACGCCCGACGACGTCGTCGTCTGGCTGCCGCGGCGCAAGGTGCTGTATTCGGGCGACCTGGTGTTCCGCAGCCGCATCCCCTACGTCGGCGACGCCGACAGCGGCCACTGGATCAAGGCGCTCGACCAGCTGCTCACCTTCGGCGCCCAAGTCGTCGTCCCGGGCCACGGGCCGATCTCGACCGAGCCGCAGAAAGACATGCAACTCACGCGCGACTACCTGATCTACCTGCGCAAGACCATGGGCCAGGCGGCGCACGACATGACCCCGTTCGACGAGGCCTACAAGGCCACCGACTGGAGCCAATTCGAGCACCTGCCGCTGTTCGGCCCGGCCAACCGCATGAACGCCTACAACACCTACCTGCTGATGGAGCACGAATCGCCATGACGGCCTCGCCCGCCTGCACCCGGCGCGCCCTGCTGTGCATGGCCGCGGCCGGCGCGGCGCTGGCCGCCCGGCCGGCGCTGGCCGGCCTCGCCCTGCCCCTCTCGGCCTCGCTGCCCGACGAGCTGGCGCAGGCCCTGGCCCGGCACCAGCCGCTCGTCGTCATGGTCAGCCTGCGCGGCTGCCCGTTCTGCGAGGTGGTGCGCAACAACTACCTCGGGCCGATGCACGAGCGCGAAGGCCTGCCGGTGGTGCAGGTCGACATGCTGGACGAGCGCCCCACGCGAGACACGGCGGGACAGCCGACCACGCACGGCGCGCTGGTGCGCGCCTGGGGCGTGAAGGTGGCGCCCACCGTGCTGTTCATCGGCGCGCAGGGCAAGGAAGTCGCGCCGCGCCTGGCGGGCGGGCCGCACGACTTCTATTCCGCGTCGCTCGACGGCCGGCTGGAGCAGGCACGCCGGGCCACGACCGGATGATTGCGATGGTTTTCGGGCGCAAGCCCTTGTCCGACGGGCGCCAGCAACTACAACAAGAATAGCGTCCACGAGCTACAGGAGACTTCCATGGAACACAGGTATTCGCCTCGGGTACTGGCCCTCGCGGCCACGCTGGGCTGGTGCGCGGCCGCCGCCGCGCAAGTGCCCGAGCTCTTCAAGGACGCCAACCCGGCGCAGGGCGAGAAACTCATTGCCGAGCACAAGTGCGACGCCTGCCACGCGCAGAAATGGACCAACGATGGCAAGGCCATCTACCGGCCGGGCAAAAGCATCACCACCGCCACCCAGCTGCGCAGCAAGGTGGACCAGTGCAACGCCGGCGTCGGGGCCAATCTGTTCCCCGAGGAAGTGCTCGACATCGCCGCGTCGCTGAACCGCTCGTTCTACCACTTCAAGCACTGACGGGCCGCCGCCGAGACCCGGCAGCCGCCTCCCCAGGACACCCCGGACACCGGGGGAAAGCCCTGATTGGGAAACATTTGCGTTCAATGTAATATAAGCATTAACGCATATAAAGGCATCGCTTCATGGCAGACATTCAACCGCAACCCGCTCCGGCCGGCAGCCAGCGCGGACGGGTGCGCAAGGCCCCGGAAAACTTCCTCGACGGCGCGGGCATCCGCACGGTGCAGGCCGAGGCGATCCGCGGCCGGCGCGACTTCATCCGCAGCGCCTTCGCCGCCGCCATGGCCGGCGGCGCGGCGGCGCACGCGGCCGCGCAACCGGCGGACGTGGGCGAAGGCGACCCCGCCATCCTCAAGCTGCCCCGGCACAGCACCGGCCTGGGCCAGCCGGTGGCCAGCCCGGCGTACGGCCTGCCCTCCAGGTACGAAGGCAACGTGCAGCGGCGGCAAAGCCCGGGGCTGACGCAGACCAACCAGGCTTCGGTGTCGTTCGCGCCCATCCAGTCGCTGCTGGGCATCGTCACGCCCAGCGGCCTGCACTTCGAGCGCCACCACCAGGGCTGGTGGGACATCGACCCGCAGCAGCACCGCCTCATGGTCAACGGCCTGGTGAAGAGCCCCAAGGTCTTCACCATGGACGACCTGATGCGCCTGCCCGGCGTCTCGCGCTTTCACTTCATCGAATGCGGCGCCAACACCGGCATGAACTGGGGCAACGTGGCCGTGCCCACCGCGCAGTACACCCACGGCATGCTGTCGTGCTCCGAATACACCGGCGTGCCGCTCATCACGCTGCTGGAGATGGCCGGCGCCGACCTCAGGAAAGGCAGGTTCGTCCTGGCCGAGGGCGCGGACGGCTCCTCGATGACGCGCACCATCCCGATGGAGCTCGTCGCCAGCGGCGAGGTGCTGGTGGCCTACGGCCAGAACGGCGAAATGCTGCGGCCCGAAAACGGCTACCCGCTGCGCCTGGTGGTCCCCGGCGTGCAGGGCGTGAGCTGGGTCAAGTACCTGCGCCGCATCGAGCTCGGCGACATGCCCTGGGCCACCAAGGACGAAGCGGTGCACTACATCGACCTGATGCCCGACGGCCAGCACCGCCAGTACACCAGCATCCAGGAGTGCAAGAGCGTGATCAGCACGCCCTCGGGCGGCCAGGTGCTGCTCGGCACGGGCTTCTACAACATCTCGGGCCTGGCCTGGTCGGGGCGCGGCAAGATCAAGCGCGTGGACGTCTCCACCGACGGCGGGCGCAACTGGCGCACCGCCCGGCTCGAGGCGCCGGTGCTCTCCAAGTGCCTGACGCGCTTCAACCTCGACTGGACCTGGGACGGCAAGTCCACCATCGTGCAGAGCCGCGCGATGGACGAGACCGGCTACGTCCAGCCCACCTACAAGCAGCTGCGCGACGTGCGCGGCTCGCGCTCGATCTACCACAACAACGCGGTCCAGTCGTGGCTGGTGCAGGAAAACGGCGAGGTGAAAAATGTCCAGGTTGCGTAACGCCATCGCCCTGAGCGCGGTGGCCGCGGCCATCGCCCTG
Organism: Pseudomonadota bacterium; assembly: GCA_963205335.1. GTDB lineage: Bacteria > Pseudomonadota > Gammaproteobacteria > Burkholderiales > Burkholderiaceae_C > Comamonas_C. The sequence continues at coordinate 6,031 of CAUJIM010000072.1, read as the reverse complement.
CCCGTCTGGGCGCAGAGCAGGTTTCCCAACGTCGGCCGCGACGCCACGCCCAGGGAAGTCGCCGCATGGGACATCGACGTGCGCCCCGACTTCAAGGGCCTGCCCGCGGGCAGCGGCTCGGTCGACGACGGCCAGGACCTGTGGGAAGCGCGCTGCGCCTCGTGCCACGGCATCTTCGGCGAGTCCAACGCGGTGTTCAACCCGCTGGTGGGCGGCACCACCGCCGACGACATCAAGACCGGCCACGTGGCCAACCTGAAGCGCCCCGACTTTCCCGGCCGCACCACCTTCATGAAGGTGCCCACCCTCTCCTCGGTCTGGGACTACATCCACCGCGCGATGCCCTGGGACAACCCCAAGTCGCTTTCCAACAACGACGTCTACGCCGTCACCGCCTACCTGCTGCACCTGGCCGACATCGTCCCGGCGGATTTCACCCTGTCGGACAAGAACATCGCCGAAGTGCAGCAAAAGCTGCCCAACCGCAACGGCATGACGACGCAGCACGCGATGTGGCCCGGCAACGAGTTCGGCACCGGCAAGCTCAAGCCCGATACGCACGCCGTCGCCTGCATGAAGGACTGCGGCCCGGCGCCGACCATCACCTCCGAGCTGCCCGAGCACGCGCGCAACGTCTGGGGCAACCTGCGCGAGCAAAACCGCACCGTCGGCCCGCAGCGCGGCGCCGACACCTCCAGGCCCGAAGGCAAGCTCGGCGACGCGGCGGGCCCCGTCAAGGTCGTCGGCCCGGCGGGGGCCGACAGCCCGGGCGCCAGGGCCATCGCGCTCACGCAGGAGCACGGCTGCACCGGCTGCCACAACATGCAGGGCAAACTCGTCGGCCCGGCGTTCGCCGACGTCGCCAGGAAGTATCCCGGCAAGGCCGACTACCTGTTGGGCAAGATCAAGTCCGGCGGCTCCGGCGTCTGGGGGGAAACGCCCATGCCGCCGCAGAACTTCCCCGAGGCCGACCTGAAGACGATCGCCGACTGGCTGGCAACAGGCGCCGGTAAATGAGAGGACAATGCGGGACCAAATTTTTATATATATTCGAATCGTTTGATTGATCCATTGATACTTATTTTCTTTAAGGAGAAGACGACCATGCAAAACCGCAGGCAAACCCTGAAGCAGAGCGCCGCAGTAGCCACCCTGGTGGCTGGCGCCGGCCTCTTGCCGCACAGCGCGCTGGCCTTCAACAAGGCCGCTTTCGAGGCCAAGGGCATTCAGGACACGCTCAAGGCGCTGGGCATGAATGGCGCGCCCGAGGCCAGCAACGACGTGACGCTCACCGCCCCCGACATCGCGGAAAACGGCGCCGTCGTGCCCTTCGCGCTCTCCACCAAGCTGCCCAACGTCAAGGAGCTGGTGCTGCTGGTCGAGAAGAACCCGAACGCGCTCGTGGCGGTGTTCAACGTCACGCCCGAGGTGGAGCCCAGCTTCGCCACGCGCAGCAAGATGGGCGAAACCTCCGACGTCTACGCCGTCGCCATCACCAAGGACGGCAAGGCGCTGTTCAGCAAAAAAGAAGTCAAGGTCACCCTGGGTGGCTGCGGCGGCTGATGCCTCGGGGCACGCGCCAGAGTTTCAAACCATTTGATTGAGGAGCAAGAACCATGGGTGATCCGATGCGAATCCGCGCGCAGGCCAAGGACGGCAACGTCCTGGTGCGCATTCTGATGAGCCACGAGATGGAGTCCGGCCAGCGCAAGGACTCTTCGGGCAACAAGGTGCCCGCCTGGTGGATCCAGGAAGTGACCGCCAAGCTCAACGACAAGCAGGTGTTTTCCTGCGACTGGGGCCCCGCCGTTTCCAAGAACCCCTTCCTGCAGTTCACCGTCAAGGGCGGCAAGGCGGGCGACAAGATCAGCGTGACCTGGAAAGACAGCAAGGGCGACACCCGCACCGACGAAGCGACGGTGTCCTAAGAAGGTGTGAATGAACCCCCTCATGCCCGCCTCGACCGCCAAAACCCGCCCGCTCCGCGTTGCAAATGCTCGCCGTAGCCCGAGCTACGTCTGTGCTTTGCGCCTTGATCGGACAGGTTTTGACGATCCTTTCGGGCACTCGCGGGTCCATCCACACACCTTCCCTCCCACCCGCATTGACAGGCAGGCCGGCCATTGCACGGTTCCTGCCCTTTCCTTTTGCCAAAAAACCAGGAGACAACGACGATGAACGCAAGCAAGCTTGCCCTCGTGGCGGCGATGCTGGGCCTGAGCGCCACCGCCATGGTGGCCCACGCCCAGAAAACCTCGACCGAAGCCATCGAGGAATACCGCGAGATGCTGCAGGACGGCAACCCCGCCGACCTGTACGAGATGAAGGGCGAAGAGCTCTGGAAAAAGGCGCGCGGGCCGAAGAACGCCTCGCTCGAACGCTGCGACCTCGGCCTGGGGGCGGGCGTGACCAAGGGCGTGTTCGTGCAGCTGCCGCGCTACTTCCCCGATACCGGCAAGGTGCAGGACCTGGAGTCCCGCCTCGTCACCTGCATGAGCACGCTGCAAGGCATAGACCCCAAGGAAGTCGTGAACGGCCAGTGGGGCAAGGGCGAGCGCGCCAGCGTCACGGCGCTGGCCACCTGGGTCGCCTCCCAGTCCAAGGGCATGAAATTCGACCTGCCGCAGTCGCACGCGCAGGAGCGCACCATGTACGAACTGGGCAAGCGCGCGTTCTTCCAGCGTGGCGGCTCGCACGACTTCGCCTGCGCCACCTGCCACGGCGAGGACGGCAAGCGCATCCGCCTGCAAGACCTGCCCAAGCTCACGGGCAACCCGGGCGACGGCGTCGGCTTCGCCGCCTGGCCGGCCTACCGCGTCTCCAACGGCCAGATGTGGACCATGCAGCACCGCCTGAACGACTGCTACCGCCAGCAGCGCTTTCCCGAACCCACCTGGGGCAGCGACATTACGGTCGCGCTCAGCGTCTACATGGGGGTGAACGCCAAGGGCGCCAAGTCGACCGTTCCCACCATCAAGCGCTGACCAGGAGGCAGACACCATGAAAAAAACCACCGCATGCATCGCCGCCGCCGTCTCGGCACTGGCCATCGCCGCCCTCTCGGGCTGCGCGGGCAGCAATGGCGCCAGCACGCCCTCTTCCGCCGAACTGGACGCGATGGCGCAGAAAATGGCGCAGTCGAGCTTCCATGACAAGGGCATCGTGAAAGTGTCCGAGGCACTCGCCGCCGACGACACGCTGCGCGCCTGCGACAAGGCCGACGTTGGCGGCGCCCATCTGGACGCGGCCACCGCCAAGAAGCTCGAGGCCGAGAACTTCAAGACCATCCAGTGGCCCGCCGACGGCAAATACCTCGGCGACTGGAAGTCCGGCGAGAAGATCGCGCAAAGCGGCAAGGGCCGCACCTGGACCGACAAGGCCGGCGACCCCAACGGCGGCAACTGCTACAACTGCCACCAGATCGACAAGAAGGAAATCTCCTTCGGCACCATCGGCCCCAGCCTGTACAACTACGGCAAGCTGCGCGGCGTGACCGACCCGAACAGCCCGCAGGCGCAGGAAATGGTCAGGTACACCTGGGGCAAGATCTGGAACAGCAAGGCCTACAACGCCTGCTCCAACATGCCGCGCGCCGGGGCCAAGGGCATCCTGACGCAAAAGCAGATCGCCGACATCGTCGCGCTGCTGCTCGACCCCAAGTCGCCCGTGAACCAGTAAGCCGGGCGGACCACCCCTGAAGCGGCCCTGGCCGCGACCGGCGCGCGAAACCCTCTCGCACAGCCGTCGCCGCCGGGGCTTTTCTTTGCAAGCCGACTCTCCTGAAAGCCACGCCATGAACCTCACCAAACGCGAATTCCTGCAAGTGCTGGGCGCCGCCAGCGCAGCCGGCATGAGCCTGGGCAGCTACACCGATGCGAGCGCCGCCACGGCCGCCGAGGGGCTGTACGACATCCCCGCGTTCGGCAACGTGTCCTTCCTGCACATGACCGACTGCCACGCGCAGCTCAAGCCCATCCATTTCCGCGAACCCAGCGTCAACCTGGGCATCGCCGGCATGAAGGGCCACCTGCCGCACCTCGTGGGCGAGCACCTGCTCAAGGCCGCCGGCGTGACATCCGGCACGCCCACCGCGCACGCCCTCACCTACCTCGACTTCGACCAGGCCGCCGGACGCTACGGCAAGGTCGGCGGCTTCGCGCACCTGGCCACGCTGGTCAGGCGCCTGCGCGCCAGCCGCCCCGGCGCGCTGCTGCTCGACGGCGGCGACACCTGGCAGGGCAGCGCCACCTCGCTCTGGACCAAGGGCCAGGACATGGTCGACGCCTGCAAGCTGCTCGGCGTGGACGTGATGACCGGCCACTGGGAATTCACCTACGGCATGGAGCGCGTCAAGGAGATCATCGAAAAGGACTTCGCCGGCAAGGTCGACTTCGTCGCGCAGAACGTCAAGACCACCGACTTCGGCGACCCGGTGTTCAAGCCCTACGTCATCCGCCAGATCAACGGCGTGCCCTGCGCCATCATCGGCCAGGCCTTCCCCTACACGCCGATCGCCAACCCGCGCTACTTCGTCTCGGAGTGGGAGTTCGGCATCCAGGACGAAAACCTGCAGAAGATGGTGAACGAGGCGCGCGGCAAGGGCGCGCAGGTCGTCATCGTGCTCAGCCACAACGGCATGGACGTGGACCTCAAGATGGCCAGCCGCGTCACCGGCGTGGACGCCATCCTCGGCGGCCACACGCACGACGGCATGCCGGTGCCCACCATCGTCAAGAACCCGTCCGGCCAGACCATCGTCACCAACGCCGGCAGCAACGGCAAGTTCCTCGGCGTGATCGACTTCGACGTGAAGAACGGCAAGGTGGCGGACTTCCGCTACCGGCTGCTGCCCATCTTCGCCAACATGCTGCCCGCCGACAAGGACATGGACGCGCTCATCACCAGGATCCGCGCACCCTACGAAGCCAGGCTGGCCGAGCAGCTCGCCGTCACCGAGGGCCTGCTGTACCGCCGCGGCAACTTCAACGGCACCGGCGACCAGCTCATCGTCGACGCCCTCATGGAAGTGCAGGGCGCGGACCTCGCCTTCTCGCCCGGCTTCCGCTGGGGCACCACGCTGCTGCCGGGCCAGCCCATCACGCGCGAATGGCTGATGGACATGACCGCCACCACCTACAGCTACGCCACGCTCACCGAGGTGAAGGGCGAGATGATCAAGACCATCCTCGAAGACGTCTGCGACAACCTCTTCAACCCCGACCCCTACTACCAGCAGGGCGGCGACATGGTGCGCGTGGGCGGCCTGGCCTACGCCTGCGACCCGACCGCCGAGATGGGCAAGCGCATCGGCGACATGCGCCTGAAGGGCGAGCTGATCGACCCGAACAAGACCTACAAGGTCGCCGGCTGGGCCCCGGTGGCCGAGGAAGCCGCCAAGGCCGGCAACCCCATGGTCTGGGACCAGATCGAGCAATGGCTCAAGGCCCGCGGCGGCAAGGTGGCGCCGCGCAAGCTCAATGCGCCGAGGCTGACGGGGGGGCTGCCCAATCCGGGTTACGCGGAGGGCTGAACACCTGTCGATGCCTTGCGATTACAAGGCATCGAGAGGGCTCAACACGCCCCGCCCGCCCTTGTTGAGCACATGCGTGTAGATCATCGTCGTACTCACATCCGCGTGGCCCAGCAGCTCTTGCACCGTGCGGATGTCGTAGCCCGATTGCAGCAGATGTGTGGCGAATGAATGGCGCAGCACGTGCGGTGACACCGGCTTGACCATCTGCGCCCGCTTGGCCGCCTCGCGCACCGCACGCTGCACCGATTCGGGGTAGACGTGGTGGCGCCGCTCCAGCGGTTCTCCCGTGCGCGCATCCGGGCGCGGATCGATCGAACGCACCGGTGATGGAAACACCCACTGCCAGGCCCAGACCTTGTCCACATTCGGGTACTTCACCGCCAGCGCATGCGGCAAATACACCCGCCCCAGCCCCGTTTCCAAATCCTTCTCGTGCAGCGCCCGCGCCTTGCACAACTGCGCCTGCAACGGCTCAATCAGGTTTTCGGGCAGCACCGT
>CAUJIM010000071.1 GCA_963205335.1 Pseudomonadota bacterium | reverse complement strand
CCGTGGAAGTTGCACAGCACCATGCCGATCTCGGTCTGCCCGTAGTGGTCGTTGATCGGACAGTCCAGGTGCTCGCGGAACCAGCGGATGACTTCCGGGTTCAGCGGCTCGCCGGCGCTGCTGACCACGCGCAGCCGGCCGCGCAGGCGCCGGGTCACCTCATCGCCCGCGTTGATCAACAGGCGGTAGGCGGTGGGAGCGCCGGCCAGGTTGTCGATGCCGTACTTCTCGATCACGTGGCAGGTGCTGTCCACCGTGAAGTGGCCGTCGTAGAAGGTCGTGGCCTGGCCCAGCAGCAGCGGCCCGATGGCGGCGAAGTACAGGCCGTAGGCCCAGCCGGGGTCGGCGATGTTCCAGTACTTGTCGCCGGGGCGCAGGTCCACCGCGTAGCGCATGTACATGTAAATCGCCATCAGCGCCTTGTGCGGCACGGCCACGCCCTTGGCGAGGCCGGTGGTGCCGGAGGTGAACAGCATCATGCAGGCGTCGTCGCCGGTGCGCAGCACGGGCGTGAAGGCGTTGCTCTGGCGGTCGATCTCGGCCTGGAAGTCGAAGTCGCCGGCGCGGGTGGCGGCCCCGGCACCGGCCACGGTGACCACCGGCGGGCAGCCCTTGACGTCGTCGAGCTTGGGGCGGTTGGTGGTGTCGGTGACGATCAGCTTGGCCTCGCTGGAGCCCACGCGATGCTCGATGGACTTGGAACCGAAGGCGGTGAAGAGCGGCTGATAAACGGCTCCGGCGCGCCAGACGCCCAGGATGACCACCAGCAGCTCGGGCGTGCGTGGCAGCAGGCCGGCCACGCGGTCGCCGGGCTGAACGCCCTGGCTGACCAGGAAGTTGGCGAAGCACGAGGACAGATCGCGCAACTGCTCGAAGGTGTAGCTGGCGCTGCGGCCGTCCTGCGCCTCCCAGTTCAGCGCCACGCGGCCGGCTCCAGCGTGGCGGTCGCAGCATTCGATGGCGGCATTGATGCCGTTCTTGAAGTCGCCGGAAAACTCCTTGGCCACATCCTCCAGGCGGAAGTGGGCGGCGAAGTCCTGGTACGTGGGCAGGGTGCTGCGTTCGGCGGCGTGGGCGGCCATGGTCATCTCCTGTGCAATGGGGGGAACGGGGTGCGGCGGAGTCTAGGAAGCCGGCCGCGGCTTTCCTACGCCCGAATCGGTCAAAATGGGTGACGGCTTTTGCCACACCGGCGCGGGCCGGCAGAACCCATGAACAAGGGGACGATCTCGATCTGTTTCGTCGCCGAGGCCCTGGCCGAGGCGAAGCGCCGCGGGCTGGATATCGCGGCCCTGACGGCGCGCGCCGGCTTTTCCGCCGAGCTCTTGGACATGCCGCTGGCCCGGGTCTCGCCGCAGCAGTACGGGGCGCTGTGGCATGCGCTGGCCGCCGAGCTGGACGACGAGTTCTTCGGCATGGACGCGCATCCCATGCGCCCGGGCGGTTTCGCCATCCTCTGCCATGCCGTGCTCGACTGCCGCGACCTGCGCCACGCGCTGGAGCGGGCGCTGCGCTTCTTTTCGCTGGTGCTGGACGACGTGTCGGGCCATTTGGGCGTGGAAGACGGCCGCGCGGCCCTGACCCTCGTCGACCGGGCCCGGCCCGCGCGGCTGTTCGCCCACGGCACGCTGTTCGTCATCCTCTACGGCCTGGCCTGCTGGCTGGTGGGGCGCCGCCTGCCGATCCTGGCCACCTCGTTCTGCCAGCCGGCGCCCGGGCACGCCGCCGAATACCGCCTGATCTTCGGCCAGGCGCTGCGCTTCGACCAGCCGGCCAGCCGCCTGGTGATGGACGCCGCCCATCTCGAGCTGCCGCTGGTGCGCGAGCGCAAGGCGGCGCAGGCCTTCCTGCGCGAGGCGCCGGCCAATTTCCTGGTCAAGTACCGCTGCCGCAACGGCCCCACCGCCCTGGTGCGCGGGCGCCTGTGCCGCGTGCCGCCGGCCGACTGGCCGGACTTCGAGGACCTGGCCGCCTCGATGCACACCACCGCCTCCACCCTGCGGCGCCATCTGGAGCAGGAAGGCCGCACCTACCAGGGCATCAAGGACGAGCTGCGCCGCGACCTGGCCGTCGACTACCTGTGCAACTCCCCGTCCAGCGTTGCCGACATCGCGCACGCGCTGGGGTTTGCCGAGCACAGCGCGTTCCACCGCGCGTTCCGCAAATGGACCGGGGCCAGCCCGGGGGCCTACCGCCACGGCGCATCGGGAGACCCGCGCGCCAGCGGCAGCCGCGTGGCGCCGTGAACGTCAGCGCCTGAGCGGTATCGGCGTGGCGGGATCGACCGGCACGGCGGTGATGCTGTTCTGCGGCGAGCCGTCGATCAGCTTGTCGGAGTACGTCAGGTAGACGAGGGTGTTGCGCTTTTCGTCGACCATGCGCACCACGCGCAGGCGCTTGAACACCAGCGAGATGCGCTCGCTGAAGATTTCCTGCTGCTGCCTGAGCGGCTTGTCGAAGGCGATGGGGCCCACCTGGTGGCACGAGATCGACGCCTCGGCGCGGTCTTCCGCCAGGCCCAGCGTGCCCTTGACGCCGCCGGTGCGGGCGCGCGAGACGTAGCAGGTGACGCCCCGCACGCCCGGGTCGTCGTGGGCTTCGACGACGATGTCGTGGTCGCGCCCGAGCCACTGGAAGGCGGTGTCGACGCTGCCGATTCTTTCGCCTGCCGCGGCGGCGCCCGCGGCCCCCATGGCGAGCGCCAGGGCGGCGACGGCGAGGGTGCGGGCCTTCACAGGTGCCTCTCCGAGCAGCGCTGCCGCAGGTGCGCGAGCGATGCCTCGACCTGGTCGACCAGCACCAGGCACAGGTCGCCCGCCTGCAGGCGCTGCAGGGCGTGGTCGATGGCGAGGAACTCGCCGTGGATCTCGGTGACGTAGTCCGCGCGCGCGGCGCCCTGCAGGCCCTGGTGCAGCAGCCGCAGCACCTCGCCGTCGGCGCGTCCGCGCTGGCACGCGTCCTGGTAGAGGACGACGTCGTCGAAGCTGCTGCCCAGGATGCGCGTCTGCTCGGTGATGTCCTGGTCGCGCCGGTCGCCCGCGCCGCTGATCACCACGCTGCGCCGCCGCCCCGGCATGCCTTGCACCGCCTGCACCAGCGCGCGGATCGCGTCCGGGTTGTGGCCGTAGTCCGCGATCACGGTGGCGCCGTGGTAGTCCATCACGTTGAAGCGCCCCGGCGCGCTGCCGGTGTCGCTCATGAAGCTGGCCAGGCCGCGGCGCACCGTGTCCCAGGGCAGGTTCACGCCCCAGGCGGCGCCCACCGCCGCCATCGCGTTCTCCACCTGGAAGGTGACCGAGCCGGCCCGCGTCAGCGGGATGTCGCGCAGCGGCAGGCTCTCGCGCCACGAGCCTTCGGCGGCGACGATGCGGCCCTCGTCGACATAGACCACGCGCCCGCCCTGCGCGCGGTGCGTGACCATGACCGGGTGGTGCCGGTCGTGGGCGAAGAAGATCACCTTGCCGGGGCAGACGTGGGCCATGGCCGCGCAGTGCGGGTCGGCGGCGTTGAGCACGGCCCAGCCGCCGGGTGCGACGTTCTGCACGATCACGCGCTTCAAGACGGCCACGTCCTCCACGGTGGTGATGTAGTTCAGCCCCAGGTGGTCGCCTGCGCCGATGTTGGTCACCACGGCCACCTGGCACTGGTCGAACCCCAGGCCCTCGCGCAGGATGCCGCCGCGCGCGCATTCGAGCACCGCCGCCTCCGTCTCGGGGTGGGCCAGGGCGTTGCGCGCGCTCTTGGGGCCGGAGCAGTCGCCGCTGTCGATCTGGCGCCCGCCCACCCAGACGCCATCGGTGTTGGTCATCGCGGTGTGCCAGCCGTGCGAGGTGAACAGGTGCGCGATCAGGCGCGTGGTGGTGGTCTTGCCGTTGGTGCCGGTGACCGCCACCACGGGGACGCGGCCGTCCTCCCCGGGCGCGAACAGCGCGTCGACCATGGGCACGCCGACGTTGCGCGGCTTGCCGAACGAGGGCGAGAGGTGCATGCGCAGGCCCGGCGCGGCGTTCACCTCGACGATGCCGCCGCCCTGTTCCTCCAGCGGCTTGAGCATGGATTCGCAGATCACGTCCACGCCGCAGATGTGCAGGCCTATGGTCTGCGCGGCCTCGATGGCGCGCGCCGCGATCTCGGGGTGCACGTCGTCGGTCACGTCGGTGGCGCTGCCGCCGGTGGACAGGTTGGCGTTGTGCCGCAGCACGATGCGCTGGCCCTGCGCGGGCACGGAGTCGGGCGTGAGGCCCTCGGCCTCGATCCGCGCCAGGGCGATGTCGTCCAGGCGGATCCTGGTCAGCGCCGTGCCGTGGCCGCTGCCGCGGCGCGGGTCCTGGTTGACGATCTCGACCAGCTGGCGGATGGTGTGCTCGCCGTCGCCCAGCACCTGCGGCGGCTCGCGCCGCGCGGCGGCCACCATCTGGTCGCCCACGACCAGCAGGCGGAAGTCGTGGCCGGGCAGGAAGCGCTCGACCATGATCTCGTCGCCGTAGAGGCTGGCGGTGGCCCAGGCGGCCTGGAGCTGCGCGCGCGTGCCGATGTTCACCGTCACGCCCTTGCCCTGGTTGCCATCCTGCGGCTTGACGACCACCGGCAGGCCGACCTCCTGCGCCAGCGCCCAGGCGTCCTCGACGTCGGCCACCGGGCGACCCAGCGGCACCGGCACGCCGGCCGCGTGCAGCAGGCGCTTGGTCAGGTCCTTGTCCTGCGCGATCGATTCGGCCACGGCGCTGGTGGCGTCGAGCTCGGCGGCCTGGATGCGCCGCGCACGCACGCCCCAGCCCAGCTGCACCAGGGAGCCGCTGGTCAGGCGCTTGTACGGGATGTTGCGCGCCAGCGCCGCGTTGATGATGTTGCGCGTGGAGGGGCCCATGCGCACCTCCTGGTCGAGCTCGCGCAGCGCGGCGATCGCGGGGGCCGCGTCCCAGGGCGTGTCGTCCAGCGCGGCGCGCACCAGCGCCGCGGCCTGCTCCAGCGCCTGGCGGCCCACCTCTTCTTCGGTGTATTCGACGACCACTTGCCAGGTGCCGGGCTCGACCGTCTCGTGCGTGCGGCTGAAGGTGACGCGGCAGCCGGCCTGCGCCTGCAGCTGGCGCACCGCGGCCTCCAGCACCTGCGCCAGCGCGATGGGCTGCTCCGCGCCGTGCGGCGCCAGCGCGCCGACCTGCGGGAAGCGCGCGCGCAGGCGGTCCTCGAACCCCGCCAGCCGGGCGATGTCGTGCTCGCCGGCCTCGCAGTGCACGATGGTCTCGATGGCGGTGCTGCGGGTCCAGAGGTTGGGGCCGCGCAGCGCGCGGGTACGAAGGATTTGCATGGTGCAAGTCTTTCAGTCAAATATGCCTTCAGCCCTTGTGCGACAAGCGCCAGCAGCTATCAATTGTGGTATTCGAAGGTCTTGATGCCGGCGGCGATCAGGTCGGGGGCGATACCCATGGCCCAGGCGGCGGCGATCGCGGCGAGCAGCGCGGCGGTGTCGGGGGCGGCGCCACCGGCCGGATGCAGCGCCGAGAGCTCGCCCAGCACGCGTTCCTTGGCGCCGGTGGCGAGCACCACCCGGCTGCCGCGCGCGAAGACCGCCCGGCCCTCGTGGCGCGCGCGGTGGGCGGCGACGACCGGGTTGTCCGCCGCCAGCGAGTAGGGCAGCACCTCGCCGTCGCACAGGCCGGCGAGCTCGGCCACCGGCGCGATGTCGGCGTTGAGCACGCCCGCGCCGCCGGCCAGCACCACGTCGATCTGGGTGCGCAGCACGCGCGTCATCTGCTCTGCCGTGTGCACGTCGTGGTCGGCCAGGTCCTCCCAGCCGTCCATGTCGGTCACCACGCCGACCTGGCAGCGGTCGTAGGCCAGGCCCTCGCCGAGGATGGAGCGGGCGGTGGTCTGGATCACCGCGGCCTGCGCCAGCCGGTTGGTCAGCAGGCGGTGCGCGCCCGCCCAGTTGGCGGTGTTGAGCTTTTGCGTCCGGCGGCCGGCGATGAACATGCCCTCGTCGCAGGCGACGCCGGTGAGCTTGCCCGACAGCTGCAGCAGCCAGCCCACGAGCCGCGCGACGAAGGCGTTGCCGCGCGAGCCGGCGATGCCGACGAGCGGGATGCGGCCGGCGCCGCTGCCCTTCTCGCCGCTGTCGGGGAACAGGTGCTCGACGATCGCCTGCCCCACCGGGCGCGGCGCGCCGCTGGAGGGCTTGAGGTGCATCAGCAGGCCCGGGCCCGCGTTCACCTCGAGGATGGCGCCGCCCTGCTCGTGCATGGGGCGGGAGATGTCCTGGAGGATCATGTCCATGCCCGCGATGTCCAGCCCCACCACCTTGGCCGCGAGGCTGGCGTAGTAGGCCACGTCCGGGTGCAGCTCGTCGGTGCAGTCGATGGCCATGTTGCCGTTCCTCTGCAGCAGCACGCTGCGCCCGCGCGCGGGGACGGTCTGCGGCGTGACCTCCTGGCGCTCGAGTTCGAGCCGCACGTTGGGCAGGTCCAGGTCGAGCAGCTCCAGCGGGTATTCCTCCTCGACGCCGCGGCGCGGGTCGCGGTTGAGCTCGTCCACCAGCTCCCTGACGGTGCGCCTGCCGTCGCCCGTCACGCCCACCTGCTCGCCCCGGCAGGCGGCGACCACCTTGCCGCCGACGACCAGCAGCCGGTGCTCGGTGCCCTCGATGAAGCGCTCGACGATCACCTCCGAGCCCTCGGGCTCGGCCAGCGCGAAGGCGGCGCGGATGTTGGCTTCCTTGCGCAGCTCCAGCGTCACGCCGCGCGCGTGGTTGCCGTCGCTGGGCTTGACGGTGACCGGCAGGCCGATGTCCTGCGCCGCCTCCCAGGCCTCGTCGGCGCTGGCGACGATGCTGCCCTCGGGCACCGGCACGCCGGCGGCGGCGAGCAGCCGCTTGGTCAGGTCCTTGTCCTGCGCGATGCTCTCGGCGATGGCGCTGGTCTGGTCGGTCTCGGCCGTCCAGATGCGCCGCTGCGCCGCGCCGTAGCCCAGCTGTACCAGGTTGCCGTCGTTCAGGCGCACCTGCGGGATGCGCCGCTCCTGCGCCGCGTCGACGATGCAGGCGGTGCTCGGGCCGAGATAGCTCTCGTCGATGCTGGTCTTGATCGCCTGCACCGCGGCCTTCAGGTCGAACGGGTCGTCGTTGATCGCCGCCATGACGAGCGCGTGGCCCTGGGCCAGCGCCACGCGCGCCACCGCTTCCTCGGGGCAGCGGAACACCATGCGGTAGGTGCCGCCGACCGAGGTTTCGCGCGTCTGGCCGAAGCCCACCGGCATGCCCGAGAGGTTGAGCAGCTCGATGATGACGTGCTCGAGCACGTGGCCCATCCAGGTGCCCTCGTGCAGCCGCTCGACGAAGCCGCCGCGCTCGCCCACGCCGCAGTGGTGCTCGACCAGGTCGGGCAGCCAGGCGGTGAGGCGTTCGTTGAAGCCGGGGATCTTGTCGGACGGGTACTGCTCGAGGGCCCCCAGCGCCAGCCAGACTTCGAGCACCGGCCGGTAGGTCCAGATGCTGGGGCCGCGCAGATAGGTGGTGCGCAGCAGTTCAATCGCGTCGAAACGTGCCATGGGCGTGCAGTGTGATGATCGGGGTCAAGGGGGGCTCGCCCGTCACGGGCATGGGGCGATGCGCATGATGCACCGGGGCGCTGTCAGCCGCCAGTACGGCGCGCACGTTACAACCGGGTGTGTCGCGCGCGCCACATCGGGCGGCGCGGACCCTGCGCATCCCTGCGGTGCGTGTTCAAACAACCAGCAATGCCACATCACCATGAATCGGGCGCCGAAGGCGCCCTGTCGAACTCCCTGGAAGGTATCTGGCGAGACGTGCTCGCTCCCGACGAAAACGTGCGCGCCAGCCTCGAGGTTGACCTCAGCCCCGACCTGCGCTTCGCCGCCGGGCAGCTGTGCGTCACCGAGCGGCGCCTGCTGGCGCGCGACGCCTCGGGCGCGCTGCAGGCGTGGCCGCTGTCGGCGGAGCTGGCGCTGCGGGAATTCGACGCCGGCGGCGTGGGCACGCTGGAGCTGCACGACGCGCACGAACGCCTGGCGCTGTGGCGTTTCACGCTGGCGCACCACCCCAAGGCGCTCGAGTTCCAGCAGCAGGTGCGGCGCTGCGTCGAGCACCTGGGGCAGCCGCACCTGCTCGCCGCCGGCGACGACGACACCCCCCGCTGCCCCCACTGCCGCACGCCGCTGCCCGAGGGGGCCGAGGAATGCCCCGTCTGCGGCGCGCGCGAGGAGCAGCCCGCGACCTCCACCTGGGTGCTGCTGCGCCTGTGGCGCTTCGCCCGGCCGTACCGCAGGCAGCTGTTCACCGGCTTCGGCCTCACGCTGGCCTCGACGGCGGCGACGCTGGTGCCGCCCTACATGACGATCCCGCTGATGGACGAGGTGCTCATCCCCTACCAGGACGGCAAGGACATCCCGGTCTCGCTGGTGGCCATGTACCTGGGCGGCCTGCTGCTCGCGGCGCTGTTCGCCTGGGGCCTGGGCTGGGCGCGCACCTACGTGCTGGCGCTGGTGTCCGAGCGCATCGGCGCCGACCTGCGCACTGCCACCTACGAGCACCTGCTGCGCCTGTCGCTCGACTACTTCGGCAGCAAGCGCACGGGCGACCTGATGGCGCGCATCGGCTCGGAGACCGACCGCATCAACGTCTTCCTCTCGCTGCACGCGCTCGATTTCATCACCGACGTGCTGATGATGCTGATGACGGCCGTGATCCTCGCCTCGATCAACCCCTGGCTCGCGCTCGTGACGCTGGTGCCGCTGCCCTTCATCGCCTGGCTGATCCACAACGTGCGCGACCGCCTGCGCACCGGCTTCGAGAAGATCGACCGCGTCTGGAGCGAGGTGACCAACGTGCTGGCCGACACCATACCGGGCATCCGCGTGGTCAAGGCCTTCGCCCAGGAGAGCCGGGAGGCCGAGCGTTTCCGCGCCGCCAACCGGCACAACCTGCAGGCCAACGACCGGCTGAACAAGACCTGGAGCCTGTTCTCGCCCACCGTCTCCCTGATGACCGAGATCGGCCTGCTGATCGTCTGGGGCTTCGGCATCTGGCTGGTGGCCAAGGGGCAGATCACGGTCGGCGTGCTCGCGGCCTTCATCGCCTACATCGGGCGCTTCTACACCCGGCTCGACTCCATGAGCCGCATCGTCTCGGTGACGCAGAAGGCCGCGGCCGGCGCCAAGCGCATCTTCGACATCCTGGACCACGTGAGCAACGTGCCCGACCCGGCCAACCCGGTGCACCTGCCGCGCATCGAGGGCGCGATCGAGCTGCAGGGCGTGGTGTTCCGCTACGGCAGCCGCACCGTCATCAAGAACCTGTCGCTCGCCATCCGCCCCGGCGAGATGATCGGCCTGGTGGGCCACAGCGGCTCGGGCAAGAGCACGCTGGTCAACCTGATCAGCCGCTTCTACGACGTGGCCGACGGCAGCATCTCGGTCGACGGCGTCGACATCCGGCGCATGGCGGTGGCCGACTGGCGCCGCCACATCGGCCTGGTGCTGCAGGAGCCCTTCCTGTTCTTCGGCACCGTGGCCGAGAACATCGCCTACGGCAAGCCCGAGGCCACGCGCGAGGAGATCATCGCCGCCGCCCGCGCCGCGCACGCGCACGAGTTCATCCTGCGCCTGCCGCACGGCTACGACTCGCTGGTGGGCGAGCGCGGCCAGGGCCTGTCGGGCGGCGAGCGCCAGCGCATCTCGATCGCCCGCGCGCTGCTGATCGACCCGCGCGTGCTGATCCTGGACGAGGCCACCTCGGCCGTCGATACCGAGACCGAGAAGGAAATCCAGAAGGCGCTCGATAACCTGGTGCAGGGCCGCACCACGATCGCCATCGCGCACCGCCTCTCGACGCTGCGCAAGGCTGACCGCCTGGTGGTGATGGACCGCGGCGAGATCGTCGAGGTCGGCCCGCACGACGAACTCATGGCGCGCGAGGGCGCCTACTGGCGGCTGTACCAGGCGCAGGCGCGCCGCGCCGCCGAGGAAGAAGGGGTGCCCGCATGAGCCCCCGCCCGGCCGCTCCGAAGGGGGCCCGCACCGCAGTGCAAAGCACGGAGGTTACCCAATGAACCGGCTTTTTCAATTGCAGCGCAATGCCCACGGCCGCCTGGTGCTGCACCTGGCCGACGGCACCGAGCACGTGGGCGTGACGCCGGTCCGGGCCTTTCCCGTCTCCGCGCCGCAGGAAGGGCTGTCGCTGGTGGCGGCGGAGGGCCAGGAGCTGCTCTGGTTCGACGCCATGGACGAGATCCCCGCCGAGGCGCGCGCGCTGATCGAGCAGGACCTGGTGGCGCGCGAGTTCCTGCCGACCATCACGCGCATCGTCTCGGTCTCGAGCTTTTCCACGCCGAGCACCTGGCGGGTGGAGACCGACCGGGGTCCGGCCGCGCTGGTGCTCAAGGGCGAGGAGGACATCCGGCGCCTGGCCGAACGCACCCATTTGCGCATCAGCGCGAGCGACGGGGTGCAGTTCCGGATTGCCGACGCGACCAGGCTCGACCGCGCCTCGCGTAAGCTGCTGGAGCGGTTTTTGTAGCGCCTCGCGCTTGCCAGGCAAGGGGTTTTGGCCTTTTTCATCCTGCATTTCGCTGCGCGGCCGGCACTCGGAAACGCCCTCTATTTGTAACAAAAGCGGGAACTGGCCTTCATTTCCCCTCTTGTTTGCCGTAATGCAGGTACGACGTAGTGCCAGCTCTATCGGCTGGTCGCTGCCGCCATGAAGGAGCATCGCCATGCCATTGCCGCCCATAGACAGAACGTCCTCCGTTCAGTGGCGCCCCCTGAGTACCGACCTGCTGGGTAGCGGTGCCTCGGGCGCGGTGCCCGTGCGGCCCATCAACGCGGTCAACCCGGTGGAGTCCGCCGATGCGCTCGGTGGCGGTGCCATCGTGCGCCTGTCGCCGCAGGCCCAGGCCTCCGAAGAGGTGCCGCGCGATTGGACGCTGGCCGAGACCCGCAGCGAGGCGCCCGAGGCGCCGGAGCCGCCGCCCGATCCGCCGCTGTACCAGCAGCTCATCGACCTGGTGCAGTCGATGTGGCGCGCCAGCGGCAACGCGGTGCAGATCGCCGAGGAGATCAACCAGACCACGCTGACCGAGCGGCTCGACCAGGAAGTGCGGCCGCCGCCCGACGACGGCCCGCTCACCTACGCCGACCCTTCGGTCAAGCGCACCGGGGGAGCCTGAAGTTTTGCTCTGATCGAAAGAGCTCCCCGGGCAGGGGTGGTGGGGCTTTGCCCGGGTTTTTATGAACAGGGGGTAGGCAGTGCGCCTACCCCTGCGTGCCTGGATCGGCCGGATTGGTCACGCCGTTGCTCACGTGCCCGGCGGGCACGTGCGCCGCGGCGCTCTGCACGTGGCCGCGCTGGTCGTCGAAGAAGAAGTCGGGCTCGAATTCGCGCAGGAAGGGCCCCTTCTCCAGGCCGCCGAGGAACATCGCCTCGTCGACCGTGATGCCCCATTCCAGCAGCGTGCGCACCGCCCGCTCGTGCGCCGGGGCGCTGCGCGCGGTGACCAGCGCGGTGCGGACGCGCATGGTCTGCGAGGCGACCGCCTGCTGCTGCAGGTGATTGAGCGCCGCCAGCAGGGGCTTGAACGGCCCCTCGGCCAGGGGCGTGCTGGCCAGCCGCG
This sequence comes from Pseudomonadota bacterium, assembly GCA_963205335.1. Taxonomy (GTDB): domain Bacteria; phylum Pseudomonadota; class Gammaproteobacteria; order Burkholderiales; family Burkholderiaceae_C; genus Comamonas_C. Next base: position 8,911 of record CAUJIM010000071.1, on the reverse strand, counting down.
TCTCGTGCCGCAGGAAGGCGGGCAGGCCCCCCTGCTGGTAGACCCGCTCGGCTTCGTCGGAGAACAGCACCGCGTCGCCGTCGAAGGCGATGCGCACCTCGTGCGGGTAGTGCTCGCCCGCCGGGGCCGACTCGGTGAGCACGCGTGCGGCCGGGTAGCCCATGGAGAGCGCCTGCTGCACGTCCTGCGCGTTGGCCGAGAGAAACAGGTGCGCGCCCAGCGGCCGCAGGTAGGCGAACGGGTTCCTACCGCGCGTGAACACGCCGCGCTCGATGCGCATGCCCGCGGTCTTGGCCGAGGCGAACACCCGCATGCCACTGGCCGGGTCGTTGCGCGAGAGCATCACGACCTCGACCCGCTGCACTTCGCTGGTGTTGAACGCGAGCAGCTTCTTGACCAGCGGGAAGGCCACGCCCGGCCCCGGCGGCTGCTGCACCAGTTCGAGCTGGTGGTGCATGTAGGCGGCCTCGTCGCCGGTCTCGAACAGGCGGTTTTCCTCCTCGAAGTCGAACAGCGCGCGCGAGGAGATCGCGACCACGAGCTTGTCGGTGAGGGTTTCGGGCACGGGGCTACCTGACGAACTGGTTGAGCTCGATGATGGGCTGCAGCACCGCCAGCACGATCAGCATCACCACCAGGCCCATGGTGACGATGAGCAGCGGCTCCAGCACCGTGGCCAGCTGTAGCGCGCGCCGCTGCACCTCGTTGCCCAGTTGCCGCGCCGCGCGCTCGAGCATGGCGGGCAGCTGGCCGGTCTGCTCGCCCAGGCGCGCGAACATCGCCAGCAGCGAAGGGAAGCGCCGGGTGCGCGCCAGCGCCGAGGCCAGCGGCGCGCCCTCGCGCACCAGCACCAGCGCGGCCAGCGCGACGGCGCGCAGCGCGTGGTTGGACAGCGTCTCGGCCGCCGCCTGCAGCGCCTTGAGGATGGGCACGCCCGCGCCCGCCAGCATGCCGAGCGTGCCGGCGAAGCGCGCCGCGTTGTAGCCGCGCGCCAGGCGCCCGATGACGGGCAGGCGCAGCCAGACCCCGTCGAATTTCTGGCGAAACGTGGCGTTGGTAAGCGCCAGCCGTGCGCCAGCAGCTATCACGACAAGAGCGCCGAGCAAGGTCCAGCCGTAGTGCCGCACGAAGTCGCTGATGCCCAGCATGACGACGGTGAGCAGCGGCAGCGCCCGCTTGCTGCCCACGAACACGCTGGCCACCTGCGGCACCACGTAGCCGACGAGGAACAGCACGATGGCGATCGCCACCACGGTGACGATGGCCGGGTAGAGCGCCGCGCCGACGAGCCTGGCGCGCAGCTGCTGGCGCTCCTCCAGGTCGTCCGCGAGGCGTTCGAGCACCAGCGCCAGGCCGCCGCTGGCCTCGCCCGCGCCGATCACCGCGCAGTAGATCGGCGAGAACTCGCGCGGGAACCGGGCCAGCGCCCGGGCGAAGGTGCTGCCTGCGTTGACCTCGGCGCGCAGCGCCGCGACCAGGTGGCGCTGGCGCTCGTCGTCGGCCTCGTCGGCCAGCGCCGTGAGCGCGCGCTCGAGCGGCAGGCCCGCGCCCACCAGGCCCGCGAGCTGGCGCGTCCAGATGGCGAGCCGCGTCGCGTTGAACACCGGGCGCGTGAGCAGCCGCTCGGCCAGCGTGGGCGCCGCGCCCGTCGCGTCGCCCGCGGCCAGCGTCTGCACCTCCAGCGGCACCAGCGACTGCGCGCGCAGCAGGCCGCGCGCGGCGCGGGCGGTGTCCGCCTCCAGCGTGCCGCGGCGCACATGGCCTTCGCCATCCAGGGCTTCGAAGGAGAAGGCGGGCATCAGGCGTTGGCCTGTGCGGCGATGCGCAGCGAGCGCAGCCGCAGGTCGGCGTCGAAGATGTCGCACACCAGCATGAACTCGTCGGCCTGCGTGGCGGCGTGGATGGCGGCCAGGCCCTCGCGCACGGTCTCCGGCCCGCCGATGACGGCGAGCGCGAGGAAGTCGGCGATCGCCAGGCGCTCGGGTTCGGAGCGCTGCGCCATGAAACCGTGCACCGGCGGCGCCAGCAGCCCGCGGCGCCCGGTGATGATGCCGAGCACGCGCTGGAAGCTGCTGCTCGCCAGGTAGCTGGCCTCCTCGTCGGTCGGCGCGGCGATCACCGGCACGCCGACCATCACCCAGGGCGCGGCCAGCGCCCGGGAGGGCCGGAACTGGCGCCGGTACAGCTCGATGGCCGGCTGCAGCAGCCGCGGCGCGAAGTGCGAGGCAAACGCGTAGGGCAGGCCCTTCTCGGCCGCCAGCTGCGCCGAGAACAGGCTGGAGCCGAGCAGCCAGATCGGCACCTCGGTGCCCGCGCCGGGCACGGCGGTGATGGCCTGGCCCGGCTGCGCCGGGCCGAGCAGGCGCTGCAGCTCGCCCACGTCGCGCGGGAAGTCGGCCTCGGTCTCGGGCCGGTCGCGGCGCAGCGCGCGCATGGTGGCACGGTCGGTGCCAGGCGCGCGCCCCAGCCCCAGGTCGATGCGGCCGGGGTAGAGCGTGGCCAGCGTGCCGAAGGCCTCGGCCACCACCAGCGGTGCGTGGTTGGGCAGCATCACGCCGCCCGAGCCGACGCGGATGCGCTCGGTCTGCCCGGCCACGTGGCCCACCAGCACGGCGGTCGCGGAGCTGGCGATGCCCGGCATGTTGTGGTGCTCGGCCAGCCAGTAGCGGGTGAACCCCAGCGCCTCGGCCTGGCGCGCGGTGCGCACCGCGATGTCGATGGCCTGCGCCACCGTGCCGCCCTCGCGCACGGCGACGAGGTCGAGCATGGAGAGTCGAGGGGTCTTCATGGGGCCGATTGTGCGGGTTGCCGCGCGGGCCTGCTGGCGCGGGGAGATGCGTCGCTTTTTCCCTGGATCAGTTTAGCCGCCGCGTCGCACGCATCAAGTACGAGTTGCGCCGCCTTGGGTGGGCTGTGGCCTTTGCGGTGCAGTACGACGATAGCGCGCTCGAGTGTCATGCCTTCGAGGGCGACCTCGACAGCTTCGGCTCGCTGTGTCGCGGACAGAATGATCTGGCGAGGCACGAAAGTCAGGAATGGGCCTCGTTGCAAGAGCGACATGATGACCGATGCCGAGTTGGTTTCCACCGTCGCGCGGGGCGGAGGGCAGCGTGCCGCAATGAAAAGATCGACCAATCGCAACCATGGAACGCCCTCTTGGGCAGGGGTGATCCATGGGTGCTCCAATAGTTCGGCGAGCTGCACTTTGCCCTTGCGAGCGAGGGGATGGGCTTTGCTGCAGCACACGACAAAGCGGTCTCGGAAGAGCTCACGCCACTCCAGATCTGGAGCCACCCCTCTGGGAGGAAGGTTGGTCAATGCGAAGTCCAACTCGCCACGCACCACTGCCTGCGATATGCCTTCGTAAAGCGCCTCGAACACCGTGATCTTGATCGACGGGTGGCTGGCGGCAATACGCGACACCACGTCGGGCATGAAATCAGGTGACAACGCTGGGGCGATGCCGATTTTCGCTTCTCCGACTTCACCCTGCTTGAGCTTGTGGAGTTCGACGATGGAACTGTGCACATCTGCCTGTATGGCTTGGCTGCGCCGGGCCAGCGTATCTGCGTAAGGGGTCGGCGTGACGCCTTTCGTTGTGCGTTGGAAAAGCGGTACATCCAGTTCGGTTTCGAGTTTGCGGATGCTTTTGCTCAGCGCAGGCTGCGATAAACCCAGTTGCGCGGCGGCCTTACCCAGGCTCCCCATTTCGTAGGCTGCGAGAAAGTGCCCGAGAAGTCCGAGATCGATAGTCATAACTCATGGGATGGACAACATAAGACACAGTCTACTACCGGGTATAGGTTGAAAGGCAGATACTGCGTGACCCATGGAGACGGGAACAAGCGAATTCAAGCGAACGGCACAGAGTCCGAGCATCGCTTATGCCGAAAGAGGGCGGGGCGAAACCTTGGTATTTCTGCACGGAATCGGAGGCAATCGCCACAACTGGGAGGGCGAACTGCAGCATTTTGGCGGCACTTACCGTGCCGTGGCCATGGACTTTCGCGGCTACGGCGATAGCGACGCCATCGAAGATGGTTTCGAGTTCACCGATTTCGTGTCCGACGTCATGCGGGTGCTGGACAGTCTAGGCGTTCAGAAGGCCCATGTGGTGGGACTTTCCATGGGGGGCCTTGTTGCACAGGCGCTCTATGGCCGTGCACCGGAGTGCGTTGCCAGCCTGGCGCTCGTGGCATGCCGGGCCGCCGATGAGCCTGTCCTGCCGCCGGCCCGACGGGAAACATTCATCCGCGAACGTCTGGAGCCGCTGCGTGTGGGGGGTTCGGAGGCGCTGGCCGTTGCACTGGCGCCCAAGCTGCTGGGCCGGACGGCTAGCGTTGAAGCGCGCGACCAGGTGATGGCCAGTTTGCGCAAGGTACGGCCGGAAGCCTACTTCAAGGTCATGGAGGCGCGAATGCGGGTGGCGCCCATGCTGGATCCGGGTACCGTTCAGGTTCCCACACTGGTGATCGGCTCCGATGAAGACCAGGTCGCGCCTCGGGAGCAGATGCGCGCACTGGCTGCGGCCATCCAAGGGGCGCGGCTGAAGGAAATTCGCGGTGCGGGGCACTTGATCAATCTGGAAAAACCACAGGAGTTCCGGCTTGCGCTGGAAGACTTTCTGTCAGGCTTGAAGGATCGGTGAGATGGTTGCAATGCGTATGAGCATGGGCCAGCGGATCGTCGAACTGCTGAAGCAGGAGGGCGTCCGCGCGGTGTTTTCGCAGGGCGACATCACCACGCGCGACGTGCTGATGCATGCAGAGCGGGCCGGTATGCTGACTGTGGGCCCCCGGCACGAGGCGTGCGCGGTGTTTGCCGCCATGGGGTTTTATGCCGTGACCGGGCGTCCCCAGGCGGCTTTCGGCGCCATGGGGCCGGGCGTGGCCAACTTGCTGCCGGCAGTCGTCGCTGCCTCGCGGGAATACATCCCCGTCCTTGTCTTTGGCGCGCGGCGCCACCAGGGTGCGGCCCATGCCATAAGGCGCGGTCAGTGGCTCTCGGCACCGATGGAATCCCTGTTTGCGCAGATCTGCAAATTCGCCGTCGTCGTTCGTCATCCAGCGGAAATCGATGATGCAGTGCAGGAAGGTTTCCGCCGCGCGGTCTCTGGAACGCCGGGACCGGTATACATCGAGTACGACAGCGCGATGCACATCCAGGAGTGGGACTATCCCGCACTGGTCTCGCCGTCGCGCTATCGGGCAGGGCCGCAGCATGCATCCGAAACCGCCATGCGGTCGGCAATGGAATTGTTTGGACGGTCTGCTTCTCCAGTGGTGTTGGCGGGTGAGGCGGTACAGCATCGCCGTTGCCAGTCTCTGCTGGTCAGTCTGGCCGAAAAGCTCGGTTGTCCAGTGTTGACCACCTTCGCTGGCAGCGGCGTTATTGCCGCTGGTCACCCGCAGGCGCTGCGGTTCCAGAGCGAAGCAGGACAGCAGGCCATTGCCCAATCCGATCTCGTGTTGGCCGTCGGAACCTGCTTTCCGGAGAACACCAATTACGGCCGTCTGCAAGCGTTCGCGGCCAATCAGGCGCAGCGCAAGGTCATCGTGCTCGATACCGATCTGGCCGCCGTAGGAGTCAACCGTCCTGTCGATCTGGCAGTGGTGGGCGATCTGGAACTCACGCTGCGGCAGCTGATCGAGGCATTGCCCGTTCGAGCGGTGCACCCGCGTTTGCCTGAGTGGAAAAATCTGCAGACGCGGGAACTCGCGGCCGCCGTGGCGGCAATTCCCGATCGGGGAACACTGCACCCCTCGCGCATGATGCTGGAGGCCAGGCAGGCGGTTCCGGATGACTCCACCATCGTACTGGATGGCGGCCTCACCATCTTCTATCAGCACGCGTTCTTCGAAAAGCGGGGTGCTGATTTCGTCTATGGTGCCCACTACTCGCATCTCGGCTGTGGCTTGCCGCAGGCGGTGGGCGTTCAATTGGCGCAAGGCCGCGAGCGTCCCGTGTGCCTGATCACCGGAGATGGCGCGCTCGGCTTCCATTTCATGGAGCTCGAGACAGCCGTGCGCCATCGGCTGCCGCTGGTGGTGCTGGTCAATGACGACCGTGCGCTGGGCGCCGAGGTGGCAGCCCACATGAACCACATCGGCCACACCATCGAGGTCAGGTTCTCGGAGGTCCGCTACGACCAGATGATGATCGCCATGGGTGGTCATGGCGAGCTGGTCGACCGCGCGCAAGATGTCCAGCCCGCCATCCGGCGTGCTTTCGCCAGCGGAAAAACGGCGTTGGTGCAGGTACGCACCGATCCGCAAGCCAGCTACTTGGAGCCGCATCCGTTCGCGACAGCCCGCGCCAGTTGGATCAACGCCGATGTCGAGGACCGCTATGGGCGCTGAACTTGAACAAGCCCTGCAGCGTCAGCGTGCGGCTTTCCTGCGCGACGGCCCGCCCGATGCGCAGACCAGGATCGAGCGCCTCGACCGGCTGTCCAAGATGGTGCTGGTGCATGCCGATGAAATCGTCAGTTCGCTTTCGCGGGATTTCGGAGCTCGCTCCTCCCATGCCACGCGAACGGGTGACATCGTGGGCGCAGTCGCGGCCATCCGCTACAACAGCGACCATCTCTCCGAATGGATGCAACCGGTACCGGTTGCGTTGCCGGCGCCGCTTGAGCGGGCAGGAGCGCACGCCGAGGTCCACTACCAGCCGCTGGGCGTCATCGGTACGATCGTGCCCTGGAACGGCCCTGTGCTCATGGGCGTGCTGGCGGCTGCCGGTGCATTTGCGGCTGGCAACCGACTCATGCTGAAGGTGCCTGAAGCCACGCCCATCACCTCGGCGCTGATCGCGCGCATGTTTGATGCTTTCTTCAGCCCGGAGGAAGCGGTCGTGGTAGAGGGGGGTGTCGCGGTGGGCGCGGCGTTCAGTCGGCTGCGCTTTGACCATCTGCTCTTCACTGGATCGGCAGCCACTGCCCGCCATGTGGCCAAGGCGGCGGCAGAAAACCTCGTTCCGGTGACGCTCGAGTTGGGTGGCCGCAATCCGGTGATCATGGGCCGCACGGCGAACCTTCCCCTTATGGCGGTACGCCTGGTGACCGGCAAGATGGCTTCCGCCGGCCAAGTCTGCGTATCGCCCGACTACGTACTGGCGCCCCGCGAACTGTTGCCGGAGCTGCGGCGCGAGCTTGAGATGCAGGCGGCTCGCGTGTATCCGACGCTTCTGGATAACGAGGACTTCACCGCCATCGCCTCGGCGGGGCATTTCGAGCGCCTTCGCCACCTGATCGACGATGCACGTGAGAAAGGAGCAGAGGTCACGATCGTGAATCCGGGCTCGGAGCCGCTTTGGGACGATCCGGCGCGCAAGTTTCCACTGTGCCTGCTGACGGGTGTCACGGACGATATGCTCGTGATGCAGGAAGAAACCTTCGGCCCGGTCCTTAGCCTGATCCCGTACGACAGTCTGGAGGAGGCCTTGGCCCGTGTGGTGGAACAGCCCGCGGCCCTGTCAGCCTACTATTTTGGAAACGATGGGCGGGAGCGCGACCATGTGATTGAGCGCGTGAGCGCGGGCAACATGGTGATCAACGATGTGCGTTGCCAGCTTTTCCACGAGCAGCTCCCCTTCGGCGGTGTCGGAATGAGCGGCAGCGGACGCTACCGGGGCTACGCAGGGTTCCGAACGTTCAGCAACCCCAAGACCGTGCTGCATCAAATTGACGACGATGCGCCGTTGGCGCAGCAGCGCCCCCCGTTTTCCGCAACGGCTCGTGCTGCGCTCAGTGCCCATATCGAAGAGCTTCGCGCAACTGCCTTACATCCCATAAACCAAGGAGACGACAGATGAAAACCATTCGTGCAATTTTTGCCGCGTGCGTTGCCACATTGACCCTGACCGCCGGGGCTCAGATGGCACAGAACTACCCGACGCAACCCGTAAAAATCGTGGTTCCCTTCCCGCCGGGTGGCGGGACGGATACCGTCAGCCGGATTCTCCTTGATCCCTTGGGACAAAAACTCGGCCATCCGTTCGTCATGGACTACAAGCCAGGTGGCAATACGGTGATTGGGACCAATGCTGCAGTCCACGCTGCCCCGGACGGATATACCCTGTTGGCCACGCTGGATATGTCTGTCACGATTCTGCCGGCGGTGTACAGCAAACTGCCCTTCAACCCCCAGAAGCAGTTGACGCCGGTCGCCGTGCTGGCCACCGTACCGGCGTTGCTTGCGGTCAATCCGAAAGTGCCTGCGCGCAACCTGAAGGAACTGATCGCGTACGACAAAGCCAACCCGGGAAAACTGAACTATGGTTCTGCGGTCCTGCACGGACAGTTGTTTGGCGAAGCACTCAAGCTGGCTACGGGTCTGCAGTACACGTATGTCCCCTACAAAGGCAGCGCCGAGGCAGTGCAGGCGCTCGTGGGTGGTCATATCGACATGTTGTTCATCGACATTGCAACCGGTCTCAATTTCATCAAGGACGCCCGCATCAGAGCACTCGCCATTACTGTTCCGAGACGCCATCCCAGTCTGCCCGATGTGCAGACGGTAGGAGAGGCTGGTTACCCCGGACTTGAGATGAGTGTCTGGTATGGCCTCTTTGCGCCGATGGGAACGCCGCCGGCAGTCATCGAAAAACTTCACGCGGGTATCGAGGAAGTGGCCAAGGATCCGAACATACAAAAGCGCTTGGCTGACCTCGGCCACGAAATCAGCCCCCTGAAGCCGGCCCAGATCGATGACTTGATCCGCAAAGACAGCGCGAATTGGGCCAAGGCAGCCGCCGCAGGAAACATCAAGCTGGATTGAGCAACCGTCTTGTTTGTCAAGCGCTATGCATCGTCGAATCCCACATCGAGCCATGTTTTGCGATGGCGTTGAGCATGGTGAGCAGCTTGCGCATGCATGCCACCAGGGCGACCTTCTTGCGCTTGCCGGCGACC
>CAUJIM010000070.1 GCA_963205335.1 Pseudomonadota bacterium | reverse complement strand
TCAATGCGAACCTGAAGGCAGCCGTCACGAGCCAGGCGCCCAACCGGCGCAAGGGTCAACTCAAGGCTGCGGCCATCGGACATCTGCGCCACTTGCAGAAATCACCGGCCAAGGTCCAACAATTCTTCCAAAAGGACAGTGCCAAATATGCCGCTTGATTTGTTTGTTCAAGTGATTTGATTTCTGATCAATAATGCAGTGGCTGTGGGCGCGTCCGCTGCCCCTGCTCATCGAAGATCTGCCCGTTGGCGACCGCCCATACGCCAACCTGGGCCAGCCCAACCACGCGAGCACGCTGTTCTTCCTGGCACTGTGCTGCGCGCTGCAACTGCACCGCGAGCGTGCCATCGGGCGTAGCGGCACGCTGCTGGCGGTGGGGCTGCTGACGTTCGCGATGGCCCTGACCCAGTCGCGTACCGGGGTGGTGCAGTGGGTGCTGCTGCTGGCCTATGGTCTTTGGGCCAGGCTGCCCGGCGGCAAGGCGCCGTGGCGCTGGGGCGCGCTGGTGCTGGCGCTGGGTGCGTTGTGGTGGGCCTTGCTTCCATGGGTGCACCGGGCATTGCTGCTGCCGGGGAGCGTCCGCGAAATGGCTTCGTGCAGTAGCGGGCGGGTGGCGCTCTGGCTGGCGTTTGCCGACGCCGCGTGGCAGCGCCCCTGGAGTGGCTGGGGCTGGCTGCAGTCGGGTTGGGCGCAGCAGGCGGTGGCCGCCTGCCACCCGGACACGATTGTCTATTTCGGCTATACGCACCTGCTGCCGCTGGACTTCATCCTGTGGCTGGGCTTGCCGCTGGGGCTGTTGTTGTGCGCGCTGCTGGCCTGGTGGCTGTGGCCATACCTGGGGCGTGCACGCAGCGCGCGGGCGGGTTATTGGCTGGTAGCGGTACTGGGCGTGGGCGTGCATGCACTGCTGGAGTATCCGCAGGCATATCTGTATTTCCTGCTGCCCGTGGGGTTGATGATCAGCGTGATCGAGGCGCAGGAGCCAGTGCATCGCACGCTGCGTCTGCCCGCTTGGGCGGCAGCAGCGCTCTGGATGGGCGTGGCGGTGCTGGCCGCAGTGGTGGCCTGGGATGTGGTGCGGGCCTCGAATGCCTACACCGAGGTGCGCTTTGCCGAGGCGCGCATCGGCCAGCGCCGTGAGCCGCCCACTGTGCCCACGCTGCGGGTGCTGGACCAATTGCAGGCGCTGGTGCAGTTGCGTTCCACCGGGGTGGAGCAGCCTCCTTCCGAGGCCACGCTGCGCGAAGCGGGCCGCGTGGCGCAGCGCCAGCCGCTGCGCTGGGTGTCGCTGCGTTATGCGCAGTTGCTGGCACTGGCGGGCCAGCCGGAGGCTGCCGCCCGCGAGCAGCAGCGCCTGTGCGACATCAATGGCGCGGAGCAATGCGCGCTGGGCGAGCGGTTGTGGGAGCAGTGGCGCAGCACCCAGGCGCCACAGGCGCTGCCGTTCCAGGGGCGTGTGCTGGGGCCGCGCTGTGGGGCGAGGCCAGGCTCGGGGTTTGGCTCGCTGTAAAAAAGGGCTGCCGCTGGGGCTCCTGCGAGAACTGCGCCACGGGCTCCGGAAATCTGCCCTTCCGGCGTCAAACCATCTGGATGATGAGCTTTTTCCCGCAGGCGTCGGCGTAGCGCCGCAGGGTTTCGAGCGAGGGCGAATGCTTGCGGCTGCCCAGGCTCGATTCGATACGAGCCAACACCGGCTGCGATACGCCCATGCGGGCGGCCACGTCGGCTTGGGTCAGACCTGCGTCTTTGCGGGCGGCCAACAGCGCCGCCAACGCCGCGAACTCGTCTTCCAGCGCGTCGTAGGCGGCCCGGAAGACAGGGTCGGTCTCGCGCCTCTTCGCGGCGTGGGCCTTGGGGTCGAAGACGACCGGCTGATAGCGGTCTTCGGTTTCAGTTGTCTTGGCCATGGAGCACCTCTTTCAAACCCCTGCGCGCATTGCAGGGCACCATGCCATCGGCCGATGCACGGTATCGGTCGAAATTTTCCCCCTTGGCAGGTCCTTTGGTGGATGCCTGTCTCCGTGCGACGACACGAAGTTCGTGTAGGCTCCAGCCCGATGAAGAACGCCACCGCCTGCTGTCCGACGGGCGGTTCGTCCAGGAAAGTGGAAGTGAACGCAGTGACCCCCCCGGCCGCCCTGGCCCGCATCCGCCAGGACGTGCAGTCGATGCACGCCTACGCGGTGCAGGATGCCAGCGGCATGCTCAAGCTCGATGCGATGGAGAACCCGCACCGCCTCGCGCCCGGGCTGCGCGCGCAGCTCGGGCAGCGCCTGGGCGAGGTGGCCGTCAACCGCTACCCCGGCGCGCGCATCGACGATTTGCGCGCGGCGCTCGCCGCGCACGCCGCGCTGCCGGCGGGCTGGTCGCTGATGCTGGGCAACGGCTCGGACGAGCTGATCAGCCTGCTGGCGCTCGCCTGCGACGTGCCCGGCGCCGGCATCCTCGCGCCCGAGCCCGGCTTCGTGATGTACGCGATGAGCGCGAAGCTGCAGGGCCTGGCGTTCCACGGGGTGCCGCTCGGGGCCGATTTCGAGCTGGACGAGGCGGCGATGCTGGCCGCCATCGCGCGCCATCGCCCGAGCATCGTCTACCTCGCCTACCCGAACAATCCCACCGGCACGCTGTGGGACGAGGGCGCCGTCGCGCGCATCGTCGCGGCGCAGGGCGCGCAGGGCGGGCTGGTGGTGATGGACGAGGCCTACCAGCCCTTTGCCGCGCGCAGCTGGATGGATGCGGCGCGCGCCGCGCCGGGCGCGCACCGGCACGTGCTGGTGCTGCGCACGCTCAGCAAGTTCGGCCTGGCGGGGGCGCGCATCGGCTACCTCGCGGGCGAGGCGGCGGTGATCGCCGAGCTCGACAAGGTGCGGCCGCCGTACAACGTCAGCCTGCTCAACGCCGAGTGCGCGCTGTTCGCGCTCGAGCACGCGGAGGTTTTCGCGGCGCAGGCCCGGGAGATACGCGCGCAGCGCGCGCTCATGCTGGAAGAACTGGCGCGCATCCCGGGGGTGCGTGCATTCCCGAGCGAGGCCAACATGGTCCTGCTGCGCGTGCCCGACGCGGCGCGCGCCTTCGCCGGTTTGCGCCGGCGCGGGGTGCTGGTCAAGAACGTTTCTACAATGCACCCATTGCTCGTGAACTGCCTGCGCCTGACGGTAGGCACGTCCGAAGAAAACGCCACCCTGCTGCAGGCACTGCGCGACTCGCTATGACCTCTTCCGCCCTCGTTACCTCTGCCTCCACGGATCGCATCGCCGAGGTGAGCCGCAACACCGCCGAGACGCGCATCCGCGTGCGCGTCAACCTCGATGGCACCGGCCAGGCGCGGCTGAACACCGGCATCGGCTTCTTCGACCACATGCTCGAGCAGATCGCCCGCCACGGGCTGATCGATCTGGAGGTGCAGTGCGACGGCGACCTGCACATCGACGGGCACCACAGCGTCGAGGACGTGGGCATCGCGCTCGGCCAGGCCTTCGCCCGCGCGGTGGGCGACAAGAAGGGCCTGCGCCGCTACGGCCACGCCTACGTGCCGCTGGACGAGGCGCTCTCGCGCGTGGTGGTGGATTTCTCCGGCCGCCCGGGGCTGCACCTGCACATCCCGTTCACCGCGGCGATGATCGGCGGCTTCGACACCCAGCTGGCGCACGAGTTCTTCCAGGGCTTCGCCAACCACGCGGGCGTGACGCTGCACATCGACAACCTCAAGGGCGTGAACGCGCACCACCAGTGCGAGACGGTGTTCAAGGCGTTCGCGCGCGCGGTGCGCGCGGCGATCGAGCTCGACCCGCGCGCCAGCGGCGTGATTCCCTCGACCAAGGGCACGCTCTAGAATTACAAGAGAAATCTGCTTCCAGCGCTTGTCCAGAAAGCGTGAGCAGCTATGCAAAACAAAGCAAAAACCGTCGCTGTCGTGGACTACGGCATGGGCAATCTGCGCTCGGTCTCGCAGGCCGTGCGCGCGGTGGCCGGGAGCGAGGGCTGGCAGGTGGTGGTCACCGGTACGGCCGACGTGGTGCGCGCGGCCGACCGGGTGGTGCTGCCCGGCCAGGGCGCGATGCCCGACTGCATGCGCGAGCTGGGCGCGTCCGGGTTGCGCGAGGCGCTGCTGGAGGCGGCGGCCAACCGCCCGCTGTTCGGCGTGTGCATCGGCATGCAGATGCTGCTCTCGCACAGCGCGGAGGGCGGCGTGGACGGCCTGGACCTGGTCCCGGGGCGGGTCGAGCGCTTCGACCTGGCCGGACGCAGGCAGGAGGACGGCAGCCGCTACAAGGTGCCGCACATGGGCTGGAACCGGGTGCGCCAGGCGCGCCGCGCCGGCCGGGCGCATCCCCTGTGGCAGGGCGTGCCGGACGACAGCTGGTTCTACTTCGTGCACAGCTACTACGCCCGTCCGCTTGATCCAGATCATTGTGCAGGCGAGACGGACTACGGCGGGCCCTTTGCAGCGGCCATCGCGCGTGATAATCTTTTTGCCACCCAGTTCCACCCGGAAAAAAGCGCGGCCCAAGGGCTGCAGTTGTATCGCAATTTCTTGCATTGGAAACCCTAAGGGCGTGCTGCGTCCGGCGCCACCGCCTCCGTCGCCCGACGCACATCGTCCATTGCCCGACGCCTCCCATGTTGCTCATCCCTGCCATCGACCTCAAGGACGGACACTGCGTGCGCCTCAAGCAAGGCGACATGAAACAAGCCACCACCTTCGGTGAAGACCCGGCGGCCATGGCGCTGCAATGGCTCGACGCCGGGGCCCGGCGGCTGCACCTCGTCGATCTGAACGGCGCCTTCGCCGGCCAGCCCAGGAACCGCGCCGCCATCAAGGCCATCCTGAAGGCCGTGGGGCAGGACATCCCGGTGCAGCTCGGCGGCGGCATCCGCGACCTGGACACGATCGAGCTCTACCTCGACGCCGGGCTGGAGTACGTGATCATCGGCACCGCCGCGGTCAAGAACCCGGGCTTCCTCAAGGACGCGTGCAGCGCGTTCGGCGGCCACATCATCGTCGGCCTGGACGCCAAGGACGGCAAGGTGGCCACCGACGGCTGGAGCAAGCTGACGGGCCACGAGGTGGTCGACCTGGCACGCAAGTTCGAGGACTGGGGCGTGGAGTCGGTCATCTACACCGACATCGGGCGCGACGGCATGCTCACCGGCATCAACGTCGAGGCCACGGTGAAGCTGGCGCAGGCGCTCACGATCCCGGTGATCGCCTCGGGCGGGCTCGCGGGCATCTCGGACATCGAGCAGCTGTGCGCCGTCGAGGCCGATGGCATAGAGGGCGTGATCTGCGGCCGGGCGATCTATTCCGGCGACCTGGATTTCGCCGCGGCGCAAGTGCGCGCGGACGAGCTCACCGCGCAATAGCGGTGTATTACCCGCCAGGCACCGCGTTGGCGCCCAGCAGGGCTTCGCTCCAGCGCGCGACGGCCTGATCGCACGGCTCGGCGCTTTCGGCCAGCGCGGGCCAGCGGTCCGACGCCGTGTGCGCGATCGCTTGCAGTTGCCACAGCGCCTCGTTCCCCAGCAGAAGCAGTTCCTTGAGCCCCTGGTCGTCGCCCTCGAGCAGGGGCAGCAGCTTGGCCTGCTGCTCGGGGTGCATGCCGGCTTCGAACAGGCTTCTCTGCAGGGCGTCGATGCGCTGGGCGACGAAGCGGCAGGCACCGGTGGCGTCGCGCCGGAGGCAGTCGGGGTCGAGCTCCGCGCTCAGGCGCGTCCAGGCCTGCAGCCCGTCGGCGACGCGCTGGATGCCTTGGCGCACGTCCTGCGTGTCGATCGCGGCGTCGTCGGGCGAGGCGGCGGCGCGCTGCAGCGCGGGCAGCAGCACGTCGGTCAGGGCCGAGGGGTATTTGCGATGGCTCAGGCGCAGGGTGAGCCACAGGCGCCGGGCGGCATCGTCGTCGGCGTATTTCTCGAAAAACGCCGCCACCACCTCGGCGACCAGCAGGATCTGCCCCATCGGGGAGATCTCGTCGGCGCGCAGGCCGCGCGGGTAGCCGGTGGCGTCCATGCGTTCGTGGTGCTCCTCGATCGCCCTGGCGACGCTGGCGGGGTAGCCGCCATGGCTGCGCACCAGCAGCGCCGCCGTCACCGGATGGGCCATCAGGTGCTTGCGGCCCGCGCCGGTGATCTGCCGCGTGCTGTCGTGCCAGGCGGGGTCCATGTACAGCACGCCGATGTCGTGCAGCAGGCCTGCGGCGGCGAGCGGCGCGCATTCGTGCTTGGCCCAGCCGCTGCGCAGGGCCAGGTACACCGCCACCAGCGCCACCTGGAGGCTGTGCGCGTAGTAGGCCGGGAACTGTTCGCGCATCACGGTGAGGGTGAACGCCAGCGGCGCGGGCAGCGCCAGCATGCGCAGCGGCGCCAGCAGCGCGGCGGCATCGACGCTGCCCGAGCCGTCCTGCAGCAGCGTCTGCAGCAGGCGACTGTCCGTGCAGCGCTCTTGCGCCAGCGCGACGATGGACGCCACGGTCACCACGTCGTCCACCGTGAGCTGGTTTTCTATCGCCTCCTGCAGCCGGTGGCGGATCAGGCGGGCGTGCATGCCGCTGTCGACGCGCGTGCCCTTGTCGATCAGCTTGACGCCTTCGCCGGTGTAGATCGCCTGCTGCGCCACGACGTTGCGCCGGTCGCCCATGGCGACGACGCTGTGCAGGTAGTTCTGGCTGCCTTGCTCCACGGCCGGCACCGGCGTGTCCGCGTCTGCGTTCGACGGAGGCTTGGTATCCATGGCTATCGGCTGGCGTGGAAACTGCGGTTGAAACGGTCGGTCATGGGGGCGCTCCGTGCCGGTGGTGTCGGTGCATGAGCTTACTGCGCATTGGCCGGGGCTGCCTCAATAGCCCAGCGTGCGCCCGTCCGGGTTGCGCGGGTCGGACGCCCCGTACAGCATGCCGTCCCTGACCTGTATGGTTTGCGTGCGCCCCATGGCCGGCTTGACCGCGATGGGGTGGCCCTTGGCCTCGAGGAGGTCGAGCGTATCCCTGGAGAGGCCTTTTTCCACGCGCAGCTCGTCGGGTGTCCACTGGTGGTGAAAGCGCGGCGCCGCCGCGGCTTCGAGGGGGTTCATGCCGAAGTCGACCATGTTGACGATGGTCTCGAGCACGGTGGTGATGATGCGCGGCCCGCCGGGGCTGCCGGTGACGATCACGGGTTTGCCGTCCCTGAGCACGATGGTCGGCGTCATCGACGACAGCGGCCGCTTGCCCGGCGCCACCGCGTTGGCGTCGCCGCCCACCAGGCCGTAGGCATTGGCCACGCCGGGCTTGGCGGCAAAGTCGTCCATCTCGTTGTTCAGCAGGATGCCCGTGCCCTTGGCGACGATGCCGCTGCCGAAGTTGGTGTTGAGCGTGTAGGTCACGGCCACCGCGTTGCCGGCGGCGTCCACCACCGAGTAGTGCGTCGTCTGGTCGCTCTCGTAGGGCTGCGGCCGGCCGGGCTTGATCTCGCTGGCGGGCCGCGCGCGGTCGGGCGAGATGGTGGCGGCGAGCCGGTCGGCGTAGCGCTTGGAAACGAGGCCCTTGAGCGGCACCTTGACGAAGTCCGGGTCGCCCAGGTACTCGGCGCGGTCGGCGTAGGCGAGCTTCATCGCCTCCGCCATGTGGTGGATGCTGTTGGCGCTGCCGGCGCCCCAGTCCTTCATCGGCCAGCGCTCCATGATGTTCAGGATCTGCACCAGGTGCGCGCCGCCGGACGAAGGCGGCGGCATGGTCACGATCTCGTGGCCGCGGTAGCTGCCGCGCACCGGCTCGCGCTCCACCACCCGGTAGTTCTTCAGGTCGGCGAGCGTGATGGCGCCGGCGTGCGGCGCCATCTCGACGGCGATCTTTTGCGCGATGGGGCCCTCGTAGAAGGCCTTGGCGCCCTGCGCGCCGATCAGGCGCAGCGACGCGGCCAGGTCTTTCTGCACCAGCCGCTCGCCCTGGCGCAGCGGCGCGCCGTTCTTCCAGAAGATGGCCTGGCTGGCGGGCCAGGGGGCGAGGGTCTTGCGCTCTTGCGCGAACACCTTGGCCAGCGTCTCGCTCACCGGGTAGCCGTGCTCGGCCAGTTCGGCCGCGGGCGCGACCACCTTGGCCAGCGGCAGCGTGCCCCACTGCTGCAGCGCGTGCGCCAGTCCGGCGACGGTGCCGGGCACGCCCACGGCGTAGTGCGTGTAGAGCGACTTGCCGTCGATCACCTTGCCGCCCGCGTCCAGGTACATGGTGCGCGAGGCGCCCGAGGGCGCCATCTCGCGGAAATCGAGCGCGATGTCGCGGCCGGTTTTCGCCTCGTGCACCACCATGAAGCCGCCGCCGCCGAGGTTGCCCGCGTTGGGCAGCGCCACGGCGAGCGCGAAGCCCATGGCGACGGCTGCGTCGACCGCGTTGCCGCCGCTTTTCAGGATCTCCAGGCCGATGGCGGACGCCATCTCCTGCTCGCTCGCCACCATGGCGTGGCGCGCGGCCACGGGGTGGAAGATGTCCATGCCGAAGTCGTAGGCGGCGGCCGCGGCCTGCGCGGCGGGCACCTGGACGGGAGCCGCCACGGGCGGCGGGCTGCTGCACGCGGCAAGCAGTGCGAGTGCCGCGGCGAGCGCGCTGGCGGGGGCGAGACGGTGCGGGTGCATGGGGCGATCTCCTGGCTCGGTGCCACAGGGTACACAATGGGCGTGCCGGCAAAGCGAGTACAAAAAGTGTATACACTTTGAGTTCCAACGCAAGGAGACAGACCCATGGGACTGAGCACCCACGTTCTCGACACGATGCACGGCTGCCCGGCCGCGGGCATGCAGGTGACCCTGTATGCGACCGAGGGCGATGCGGCCACCCTGATCAAGCGCCTGACGCTGAACCACGAGGGCCGCACCGATGCGCCGCTGTTCGACAACGCCAGCCTGCGCACCGGCACCTACCGCCTGACGTTCGACGTCGCGGCCTACTTCAAGGCCAGGGGCGTGGCGCTGCCCGAGCCAAACTTCCTGGGCCGCGTGCACCTGGATTTCGGCATCGCGCACGCTGACCAGCACTACCACGTGCCGCTGCTGGTGAGCCCCTGGAGCTATTCCACCTACCGGGGCTCCTGAAGAGCATCCCGAGATGCCGACGTCCCTGGAACGGCTGCTTGCGGCGATGGGCACGGGGCCGGTGTGCCTCGTGACCGTGCAGGAGACCCAGGGTTCGACTCCGCGCGAGCAGGGCGCGTGGATGGCGGTCGCGCTGGCCGCGCCGCAGGCGCCGATCGGCTCGATCGGCGGCGGACACCTGGAGTGGCAGGCGATGCGCGAGGCGAACGAACGCCTGCGCGCCTGCGCCACGGGCGCCGCGGCGCGCGAGCCGGTGGTGCTGCGCAAGGCGCTGGGGCCCAGCCTCGGCCAGTGCTGCGGCGGCGTGGTGGCGCTGCGGTTCGAGTGCCTCGGGCCGGACGACGTGGGCGCGGTGCGCCGGCGCCTCGCGCCCAGGCTGCACCCGCTGACGCTGTTCGGTGGCGGCCACGTCGGCCGCGCGCTGGTGCGGGTGCTCGGCCCGCTGCCATTCGCCATCCACTGGGTGGACAGCCGCGACGAAATCTTTCCCGAAGGACTTTCGAGCAAGGTCGAGTGCGAGCATTCCGAGCCGGTGCAGGCGGCGGTGGCCGACGTCGCGCCGGGCTCCATGGTGCTGATCATGAGCTTCAGCCACGCCGAGGACCAGGACATCGTCGCCGCCTGCCTCGCGCGGCTGCGCCGGCACGACGACCTGCCTTTCGTCGGCCTGATCGGCAGCAAGACCAAGTGGGCGACGTTCCGCCACCGGCTGGAGGCGCGCGGCTACGGCGCGGCGGACTTCGCCCGCATCACCTGCCCGATCGGCGTGCCCGGCATCCATGGCAAGGCCCCCGAGGTGATCGCCGTGGCCGTGGCGGCGCAGCTGCTGATGCGGGTTAGCCCGATGGAATAGCGGGATAAAGTGCATACAATTTGTGTCTACAAGTTGGGTCGCAGCGGTGCCGGAGCCAGGCATGTGCTCCGTGCGCGGCCCGTCGTTTTCTGCTCAGAGCGCCCGCAGTGGTGAGCAGCCGGAGTCTTCAATCATGGATGCTTACCTGCTCGACTGGGCCAACCTGCTGCTGCGCTGGCTGCACGTCATCACCGCGATCGCCTGGGTCGGCTCGTCGTTCTACTTCGTCTTCCTCGACAGCAGCCTCACGCCGCCGGTCGACGAGCAGCTGCGCCGCGATGGCGTGACCGGCGAGCTCTGGGCGCTGCACGGCGGGGGCTTCTACCACCCGGTCAAGTACAACGTCTCGCCGCCCAGGCTGCCGGACCACCTGCACTGGTTCTTCTGGGAGAGCTACACCACCTGGCTCTCGGGCTTCGCGCTGCTGTCGGTGTCGTACCTGTGGAACGCCGGCGTGTACCTGGTGAACCCGGCCGATCCGCTGATGTCGCCCGCGATGGCGGTGGTGGCGGCGCTGGCTTTCCTGGTGGTGTTCTGGGTGCTGTACGACGTGATCTGCCGCGCGTTCGGCCAGGGGAAGAACGGCGATGCGGTGGTGGGAGCGCTGGTGCTGGCGCTGGTGTGCGTTGCCGCGTACCTGGCTTGCCACATCTTCCCGGGCCAGGCGGCGTTCCTCCTGATGGGCGCGATGCTGGCCACCGCGATGAGCGCCAACGTGTTCTTCTGGATCATCCCCGGCCAGCGCAAGGTGGTGGCCGCGCTCGAGGCCGGGCAGCCGGTCGATCCGATCCACGGCAAGCGCGGCAAGCAGCGCAGCGTGCACAACACCTACTTCACGCTGCCGGTGGTCTTCGCCATGCTCTCCACGCACTACGGCTGGATGAATACCGGGCCGAACAACTGGCTGGCGCTGATCCTGATGATGTTCGCTGGCGCGGCGATCCGCCAGTTCTTCGTGCTGCGCCATGGCTTCAAGCTCGGCCGCAACGGCCACCCCTGGCCGTACGCGGCCGTGGGCATCGTGGTGCTGCTCGGCCTCGTGGCCTGGCTCAGGCCGGCGCCGCAGGCGGTGGGCAGTTCCAATGAACCGGTCAAATTCGCCGACCTGCACGCCGTGATGAAAGAGCATTGCTTCATGTGCCACAGCCAGGCCACGGTCCAGCAAAAGGGCGTGAAGTTCGACACGCCCGAGGACGTGAAGCAGCACGCGCTGCAGATCTACCAGCAGGTGGTGCAGCTGCGCAAGATGCCGTTCGGCAACCCGGAGGCGCTCTCTGCCCGGCAGGTGGACATGTTCAAGCGCTGGTACGAGGGCGGGGCGCCGGTCGGCCCGTGAGCGCGCGGTGGCGGCGCGTCTTTCGGGTCAGCGGGAGGGAACGCCTTCGGATTCGACCGGCGGTGCCAGCCGGTATGTCGCCGGCGTGCGGCTCAGTTTGACCGGCGCACCCAGTCCGGTGTAGTGCTCGCCGATCCGCACCACCATCTGGCGGTGCGCCGTATGGGGGTGCTGCAGCGCCGCGCTCACCGACAGCACCGGCGCGCAGGGCACGCCGAGGTCCATCAGCGCCTGCGCCAATGCCGGGCCGTCCTGGTCGGCCAGCCGCTGGACCAGCACTGCGCGCAGCGCGGCGCGGTTGCCCGAGCGTGCGCCGGCCGTGGCGTAGGCCGCGTCGCGCGCCAGCTCGGGACAGCCCAGATGGGCGCAAAACAGGCCGAACTGGCGGTCGTTGCCCACAGCCAGGAAGATCGGCGCGGTACGCGTCGGAAATGCGTCGTAGGGGTAGATGTTGGGATGCGCGTTGCCCGTCAGGCGCGGCTCGCGGCCGTCCATGAACCAGTTGGCCGCGTGCGGGTGCAGCAGCGACAGGCCGCTGTCGTACAGGCTGGCCTCGACGAACTGGCCCTTGCCGCTCCGGGCGCGTTCGTGCAGGGCCAGCAGCACGCCGAGCGCGGCGTTCAGACCCGTGACCAGGTCGACCACCGGCAGGCCCACGCGCAGCGGCTCGCCGCCCACTTCGCCGTTCACGCTCATGATGCCGGCCATGGCCTGCACCGCGGCGTCGTAGCCCGCGAGGCCGCCCAGCGGCCCGTCCGCGCCGAAGCCGCTGACGCGGCAGTGCACCAGGCGCGGAAAGCGCTGCGACAGCCTGTCGTACCCGATGCCCCACTTCTCCAGGGTGCCGGTCTTGAAGTTCTCGATCAGCACGTCGGCGCCTTCCAGCAGGCCGAGCAGTACCTCGCGCCCGGACTCGCTGGCCAGGTCGAGCCGCGTGCCGCGCTTGTTGCGGTTCAGGCCCAGGTAGTAGGAGGCCACCTGCTCGCCGTCGAGGTCGGTGAAGGGCGGGCCCCAGGCGCGGGTGTCGTCACCCTGGGGCGGTTCTATCTTGAGCACGTCGGCGCCATGGTCGCCCAGGATCTGGCCGCAGAACGGCCCTCCCAGGATGCGCGAGAGATCGATGACGCGGATGCCGGCCAGCGCGCCGGTGTGGATGGTTTCGGCCATGGTCCGGGGGAACTCAGTCGACGCGGGCGCCGGAGACCTTGATCACTTCGCGCCACTTGGCCGCCTCGCTGTGCATGTAGCTTGCGAGCTGGCCTGGCGTGTAGTCCCCGGGCGCCTCCAGGCCCTGTTTTTCCAGGCGTTCCTTCACCTCGGGCTCGGCCATCACCTTGACGAAGGCGGCGTTCAGCTTGTCGATCACCGGTTTGGGCGTGCTGGCAGGGGCGACGATGCCGAAGAACACGCTGGCGTCGAAGTCCTTCAGGCCCTGCTCGGCCAGCGTCGGCACGTCGGGCAGCGCGCGCGAGCGCCGCAGCGTGGTGACGCCCAGCACGCGCAGCTTGCCCGACTGGATGAAGGGCAGCGCCGTCAGCACGTCGGTGAACGACATGTGCACCTGGCCGCCCAGCACGTCGTTGAGCGCCGGCGCGGTGCCCTTGTACGGCACGTGCAGGATGTCGGTGCCCGCGCGCATGTTGAACAGCTCGCCCGCCAGGTGCGAGGAGGCGCCGCTGCCCGAGGAGGCGAAGGTCAGCTTGCCCTTGTTTTCCTTGGCGTAGGCGATCAGCTCCTGCACGTTCCTGGCGGGCAGCCTGGGGTTGACCACCAGCACGTTGGGCAGGTATCCGATCTGGATGATGGGTGCGAAGCTCTTGAACGGGTCGTAGCCGATCTTGGGATAGAGGTAGAGGTTGATGCCCAGCGGCGCCGAGGTGCCGAACAGCAGGGTGTAGCCGTCCGGCGCGGAGCGGGCCACGTATTCGGCACCGATGTTGGAGCCGGCGCCGGGCTTGTTCTCGACGATCATGGTCTGGCCCAGCACCGGGCCGATGGTGGTGGCCAGGATGCGCGCCATGGCGTCGGTCGGCCCGCCGGTGGAGTAGGGGATGACCAGGGTCAGCAACTTGGTCGGGAAGTCCTGCGCCATGGCGAGCGGGGCGGCGGCGCCCGAGGCGCTCAGGGCGGCGAGGGCCAGCATGTGGCGGCGGCGAAGGTTCATGGTGTTGTCTCCTGGGGTGTCGCAAGAAAGGGCCATGCCGCGGAAGGCCGGGCTTTCGCGGTGTGGCGGGTGGGGGGATCGGCGATCCGGTCCGGCGCGGCGGTTCAGCAGCCGAGCAGTTGCAGCTCGGCCTGCGCGGTTTCGCCGTGGCGGTCGTCGGCCAGCGGGTCGTTCGGCAGCAGCCGGTGGCGCAGCACCAGGCGCGCCAGCGTCAGGCGCTCGGGCGCGCCGGCCCGGGCTGCTTCCCAGGCCATGGCGATGGCGCTGGCCAGGTGGTAGAGGGCCGAGGCGGCACGGCGCGCCAGCGTGTCGGCGTCGGGGGCCGCCGCCGCCGTGGCCAGTTCCAGCACGCGCGCCATGCAGGTCTCGAACTCGCGCCGCAGGCCGGGGTCGAGGGCGCTTTCGGCCAGCAGCCTGTTCAGGTGCGCCTTCAGCGCCGGCAGCGACTGCTCGCGGCGGATGGCGCGGACGACGTCCAGCGCCACGATGTTGCTCGTGCCTTCCCAGATCGAGCCCAGGTGCGCGTCGCGCACCAGGCGCGGGTCGGCCCATTCCTCGATGTAGCCGCAGCCGCCGCGCACTTCCATGGCGTCGCCCGTGACCTTGCGCGCGTCGCGCGTGGCCCGGAACTTGATGAGCGGCGTCAGGATGCGCGCCAGCGAATGGGCGCTGGCGTCGCCGCCGTCGGCGGCGCGCAGGGCCTCGGCGGTCTGGAACACCATGGTGCGCGCCTGCTCGGCCGGCAGTATCAGCTTGATCAGTTGGCGGCGCATCAGCGGCAGTTCGACCAGGTGCTTGCGAAAGGCCACGCGGTGGCGGGCGATGAACAGCGCCTCGCTGACGGCGCGGCGCATCAGCCCGGCGGCGCGCACGCCGTTGGACAGGCGCGAGTTGTTCACCATGTCGGCCATCTGCTGGAAGCCCCGGCCACGCTCGCCGATCAGGAAGGCGCGTGCGCCTTCCAGGTTGATCTCGCCGCTGGCCATCGAGCGCGTGCCCATCTTGTCCTTCAGGCGCACGATGCGGTAGTGGTTGTGGCTGCCGTCCTCCAGGTCGCGTGGCAGCAGGAACAGCGACACGCCCTTCATGCCCGCCGGGTCGCCCTCCACGCGTGCCAGCACCATGGCCAGCGCCGCGTCGGGGTTGGAGCAGAACCATTTGTTGCCGGTGAGCAGCCACTGGCCAGCATGCCCGGGGGCGGGCCGCGCCAGCGTGGCGGTGGCCGAGATGTCGGAGCCCGCGCCCTGCTCGGTCATGAACATCGAGCCCTGTGCCAGGGTGTCGAGGTCGAGGCTGGTGAGCGCGGGCAGGTAGCGCTCGATCAATTCGGGCGTGCCGTACTTGCGCAGCGTGCGCGTGAGCGAATCGGTCATCGACACCGGGCAGCACAGGCCGAACTCGGCCTGCACGAACAGGTAGAACAGCGCGTACTTGACGGCCGATGGCATCCGGCCCTCCCAGCCGAGCACGCCCGGGCGGTGCGAGACCGCGGCCATGGCGAACTCGCCGAAGGCCAGGCGCTCCATTTCGACGTATGCCGGGTGCTTGTCGATCTTCTGTGCGTCGATGCCGGTGCGGTCGCGCAGCTGCAGCGTGGGCGGGTTTTTGTCGGCGATGCCGGCGAGCGTGTCCAGCCTGCCGCCGGCGAGGCCGCCCAGGCGCTGCAGCAGCGGCTTCAGATGGGCCAGCAGGTCGGCCGGCAGGTAGACGCGCAGCAGGGTCTCCAGCATCGGGTCCGTGTCGTAGAGATTGGCGCCGTGCTGGTCGGGCACCGGATGCGGCGCTGCGACGTGGGGCGGGTGGTGGGTCACGTGGGCCTCCTGAGCCGTCTTGTCTTGATGACGTGCGGCCATTCTTGGACCCCGGACCATACTTGTCCAATATTGATTAGAGATTGATCAATATAATATTTTGATCATGGAATTCCGGCACCTGCGCTATTTCCTGGTGCTCGCCGACGAGCTGCACTTCGGCCGCGCCGCCGAACGGCTGGCCATCTCGCAGCCGCCGCTGTCGTGGAACATCCAGCAGCTGGAGCAGTCGATCGGCGCACGCCTGTTCGAACGCAACAGCCGGGGCGTGCGCCTGACCGAGGCTGGGCAGGCCTTCGTGCCGGCGGCCCGGGCCGTGCTGGCGCAGGCCAACGACGCGGCGCGGCTGGCGCGCGACGTGGAGAGCGGCGTGCGCGGTTCCCTGCGCGTCGGGTATGTGAGCTCCATGCTGTACCGGGATTTGCCGAGGCTGCTGCACGGCTTCGGCCAGCGGTTTCCGGAGGTCCGCGTGCGCTCGTTCGAGCTCAATTCGCATGCGCAGGTGGTCGAGCTGTCGCACGGCCGCCTCGACGTCGGTTTCCTGCATACCGCCCAGCTGCCGCACGCCCTGGGATGCCGGCCGTTCGCTTCCGAACCCTTTCTGTGCTGCCTGCCGACCGGCCATGCGCTGGCACGCTTGCGCGTGATCGCGCCGGCCGCGCTGCGAGACGAGGCCTTCGTCATGTTCGCCCGCGAAGCGTCTCCCGACTATTACGAGCGCGTGCTGACGATCTGCACCAGCGTCGGCTTCGTGCCCAACATCTGCCATGAAGTACGCCACTGGCCGAGCGTGGCCATGCTGGTGGCGCGCGGATTGGGCGTGGCGCTGGTGCCCGAGGCCGTGCGCCGCGCCGCGACCGGCCAGAAGGTGGTGTTCGTGCCGCTGGATGCGCAGCTGGTGCAATCGCAGGTGTATTGCGTGTGGCAAGGGGACGACGGCAATGCCGCATTGAGGGCGTTCCTCGACGGCATCCATGGTGCGGCGAAAGAGGACCCGGGGTGCCCGGCCGGGTGATGGTTTTTGTTGAATAGGCCTGAAGCCCTTGTGTAGCAAGCGCCGGTTGCTACGATTTCTGGGGTCCATTACAATCGCGCGCCAGGAGCATCGACCCATGAGCATCAAGAGCGACAAGTGGATCCGCCGCATGGCGCAGGAGCACGGCATGATCGAGCCGTTCGAGCCCGGCCAGGTGCGCGAGGCCGATGGCCGCAAGGTGATCAGCTACGGCACCAGCAGCTACGGCTACGACATCCGCTGCGCCGGCGAATTCAAGGTCTTCACCAACATCCACAGCACGGTGGTGGACCCGAAGAACTTCGACGAGAACAGTTTCGTCGATTTTTCCGGCGACTCCTGCATCATCCCGCCCAACAGCTTCGCGCTGGCGCGCACCGTCGAGTACTTCCGCATCCCGCGCGACGTGCTCACCGTCTGCCTGGGCAAGAGCACCTACGCACGCTGCGGCATCATCGTCAACGTCACGCCGTTCGAACCCGAGTGGGAGGGCTACGTGACGCTGGAGTTCTCCAACACCACGCCGCTGCCCGCCAAGATCTACGCAGGCGAAGGCTGCGCGCAGGTGCTGTTCTTCCAGAGCGACGAGGTCTGCGAGGTGAGCTACCGCGACCGCAAGGGCAAGTACCAGGGCCAGCAGGGCGTGACGCTGCCGCGCGCCTGAGGGTCAGCTTGCGCGCAGTGCGAGCCGCGCCGCCGCCAGGTCCCAGCCGGCCCAGCCGCAGCTTTTGAACAGCACCGGGCCGCGCCGGCCCGGGTGTTTGCCGCGCACCACGTCTTGCAGCGTGGGCAACCGTGCCACGGCGATGCCCGCCTGCAGCAGGTCGCCGGCCTCGTGCCGCGCGTCGGGCGTATCGACCACGATGCGTCCGCGCTCGGCCAGGTCGCGGCACATCCCGGCGTCGAGTTCCACCATCCGCGGCGTGAAGGCGCCGACGGCCGCGATGAAGCCGTCTGCCGGGGGCGGCGCATGCAGCACCACGCCATCGGCGGGCGTGCACGTGGCGGCGAGCGGGCATTCGCCGAGCGCCGCATTGGCGTCGTGCGCCACGTCGGCGCGCAGGCCCCGTTGCCGCGCGAAATCGACCAGCCGCTGGCAGCTTTGCACGCTGCGCGAGGCGATCAGAAAGCGCTGCACGCCCAGCACCGCCGCGAAGGCCTCCAGGTGCGCGCGCCCCTGAACGCCCGCGCCGACGATCAGCATCGGCCCGGCGGGGTGGGCCGCGAGGTGGCGCGCGGCCAGCGCCGAGACGGCCGCGGTGCGGCGCGCGGTGACGGTGGGGCCGTCGAGGATCAGGCGGCGCCTGCCGCTGGCCACGTCGAACACCGTCACGTCGCCCTGGATCGTCGGCGTGCCGCTGCCGGCGTTGCCGGGCGTGAAGGTGATCAGCTTGGTCATCGCCACCCGCCCGTCGGTGGCCGGCATCACGAAGAGCACGGCGCCGCCCGCGGTGGGCATGACGATGCGCTCGGGCACGTGCACCGGGTCCGCGCGCAGCAGCGCCTGGATGGCGTCGACCAGCGCGGTCCAGGGCAGGGCCAGCGCGGTCTGGCGGGCGTCAAGCAGGGTTTCCATGGGCATCCTCCGGGCGTGGCTGGGTTGGCGCGAACGCGCTGCTCGCGAGCGCGGCGCGGATGCCGGTGCGCAGGCCGTGCACCATTTGCGCCAGCGGCATGCTGGGCTCGCCCTGCTCGGGCAGCAGCGGCAGGTGGATGAAGCCGCCGCGCGTACCGCGCAGCGCGGGGACGGTGGCGATGCGGTGCATCAGGCCGAAGAAAGTGTGGTTGCAGACAAAGGTGCCCGCGCTCGAGGAGAGTTCGGCCGGTGCGCCCGCGGCGGTCATCGCGCGTTGCATGGCCTCGATCGGCAGCGTGCTCAGGTAGGCGGCGGGAGCACCCGGGATCACCGGCCGGTCCGGCGGCTGCGCGCCCTGGTTGTCCGTGGTGCGCGCATCGTCGCGGTTGATCGCCACGCGTTCGAGCGACAAGGCCGCGCGGCCCGCGGCCAGGCCCAGGCTGATCACCAGCGCGGGCCGGTGCCTGGCCAGCAGCGCGTCGAGGCGCACGGGCGCGTGCGCGAACGAGGTGGGCAGTTCGGCGCCGACGATGCGCCATCCGGCGATCTGGTGGCGGTGCAGCGCCCTGGCGACCAGCGCGCTCGGGTTGACCGCGTGGCCGCCGAAGGCGTCGAAGCCGGTGACGAGAATGGTGCCGCGGGGCCTGGCCGCAGCAGGCGTCGCGGGTCTGGATTCGGGCGTTACCATCGCCGCAATTTACGTCAGTTGGAGAACACCATGCGTTGGGAAGGTGAGCGCGAGTCGGACAACGTGGAAGATCGCCGCTCCGGCGGGGGCGGTGGTGGTGGCTTCGGTCTCGGGGGGCGCGGCATCGGCGCGGGCGCGATCGTCATCGCGCTGATCGGCTGGGGCGTGTTCGGCATCAACCCGCTCACCACGCTGGAGGTGCTCTCCGGCGGCGACGGCGGCTCGCCGCAGGTCACGCAGGCGCCCGCGCAGCCGCCGCCGCAGGGCGACAAGCAGGCGGCGTTCGTCTCCACCGTGCTCGCTTCCACCGAGGACGTCTGGGGCCAGATCTTCCGCCAGAATGGCGCGCAGTACCCCGCGCCCAGGCTGGTGCTGTTCCGCGGCGCCACGCCCACTGCCTGCGGCACGGGCCAATCGGCCATGGGGCCGTTCTACTGCCCGGGCGACCACAAGGTCTACCTGGACATGGACTTCTTCGACACCATGAGTCGCCAGCTCGGCGCGCCCGGCGTGTTCGCGCGCGCCTACGTCATCGCGCACGAGGTGGGCCACCACGTGCAGTCGGTGCTGGGCACCACGGGCAAGGTCGACGGCATGCGCGGGCGCATCAGCGAGCGCGACCAGAACGCGCTTTCGGTGCGTCTGGAGCTGCAGGCCGATTGCTACGCGGGCGTCTGGGCGCAGCACTCGCAGCAGGCCAGGAACTGGCTCGACCAGGGCGACATCGAATCGGCCGTGAACGCCGCACAGCAGATCGGCGACGACACGCTGCAGCGCAAGAGCAGCGGCACCGTGCGCCCCGACGCCTTCACCCATGGCACCAGCGCGCAGCGCGTGCACTGGTTCACGCAGGGCTACCAGACGGGCAGCGTGCAGGCGTGCGACACCTTCAACGCGCGGGCCCTGTGATTCCGATTTCGCGTTTTTTTGCTGCAGTGCGACAATAGCGGGCTCATGACAGTTCCATACACCTCGGTAGCGCTGGCCGACCCCCTGCAGCGCGCGGTAGCCGACATGGGCTACGAAACCATGACGCCGATCCAGGCGCAGGCCATCCCGGTCGTGCTCGCCGGCAAGGACGTGATGGGCGCGGCCCAGACCGGCACCGGCAAGACGGCGGCATTCGCCCTGCCGCTGCTACAGCGGCTGCTGGCGCACGAAAACGCCTCCGCCTCGCCCGCGCGCCACCCGGTGCGCGCGCTGGTGCTGCTGCCCACGCGCGAACTGGCCGACCAGGTGGCCGAGCAGGTGGCGCTCTACGCCAAGTACACGCAGCTGCGCAGCACGGTGGTGTTCGGCGGCATGGACATGAAGCCGCAGACGCTCGAGCTCAAGAAGGGCGTCGAGGTGCTCGTGGCCACGCCCGGACGCCTGCTGGACCACATCGAAGCGAAGAACGTGGTGCTCAACCAGGTCGAGTACGTGGTGCTCGACGAGGCCGACCGCAAGCTGGACATCGGCTTCCTGCCGGACCTGCAGCGCATCCTGAGCTACCTGCCGAAGGAGCGCACCACGCTGCTGTTCTCGGCCACCTTCTCGCCCGAGATCAAGCGCCTGGCGTCGAGCTACCTGCACGATCCGGTCACCATCGAGGTGGCGCGGCCCAACGCCACGGCCTCGACCGTCGAGCAGCGCTTCTATTCCGTGAGCGACGACGACAAGCGCCGCGCCATCCGCCAGGTGCTCAAGGAGCGTGCGCTCACGCAGGCCTTCGTCTTCGTCAACAGCAAGCTCGGCTGCGCGCGCCTGGCGCGCTCGCTGGCGCACGACGGCCTCAAGACCACCGCGCTGCACGGCGACAAGAGCCAGGACGAGCGCCTGAAGGCGCTCGAGGCGTTCAAGAGCGGCGAGGTCGACCTGCTGGTCTGCACCGACGTGGCCGCGCGCGGCCTCGACATCAAGGACGTGCCCGCGGTGTTCAACCACGACGTGCCGTTCAACGCCGAGGACTACGTGCACCGCATCGGCCGCACCGGCCGCGCCGGCGCCTCGGGCCTGGCGGTGACGCTGGTGACGGGGCACGACGCGCGGCTGATGGCCGAACTGGAAAAGCTGCTCAAGAAAAAGGTCGAGGTCGAGGCGCTGGAGCTCGACCAGGAGCGCCCGCGCGGGCGCTTCAACGATGGCCGCCGGGGGGCGCGCGACGACGATGCGGCCGACCGCCGCGCGCCGCGCCACGCCCCGCGCGCGCGCAGCAGCGCGCCGCGCGACCCGTTCTTCGACCAGCCCTACGAGCCGCGCGCCGGCACCGATGGCCCCGCCGCCTGGGAGCAGGCGTCCAAGGCGCCGGTGGCGCGCGGCCGGCTCTCGGCCAACATCAAGCCGCGGCGCGTGACCGCGGCGCTGTTCAAGGCGCCGGAGCCCGCCGACACGTCGGCCTGATCACCCGGGCTGCTGCGCCTGCGGACAGGCGACGCGGCAGTGCTCGCGTTCGGCCAGCGTGCCGCCGAAGCGCACCGCGCTCAGCGACCCGCCCCAGACGCAGCCGGTATCGAGCCCCAGCGCGTCGTCGCGGCTCATCCAGCCGAGCGTGGACCAGTGGCCGAAGGCGACCAGGGTGCCGCGCGTGCGGCGCCCCGGCACGTCGAACCACGGCATCAGGCCCGGGGGAGGCGTGGCGGCGCTCTCGCTGCTGCCGAAATCCATGGCGCCATCGGCGCTGCAGAAACGCAGCCGCGTCAGGGCGTTGACGATCACGCGCAGGCGATCGGCGCCGCGCAGCCCGTCGCTCCAGCGGTCCGGCCGGTTGCCGTACATCTCGCGGAAGAACGTGGCCCAGTGGCGCTCGTGCAGCATGGCGTGCACTTCGGCGGCGCAGGCCAGCACGTCGGAAGGCGACCACTGCGGCAGGACGCCCGCGTGCACCAGCAGCAGCGGCTCACCGCCGTGCACCAGCGAGCGCGCGAGCGGCTGCCGGCGCAGCCACTCGAGCAGCGCGTTGCGATCGGGGGCGTGCAGGAGCCCGGCGAGCGTGTCGCGCCGCGAAGGCGGCCGCACCCCCTGCGCCAGCGCCAGCAGATGCAGGTCGTGGTTGCCCAGCAGCGCATGCACGCTGCCTTCCAGGGCCATGCAGCGGCGCAGCACGGCGGCGGAATCGGGGCCGCGGTTGACCAGGTCGCCCAGGACATGCAAGGTGTCCCGGCTTGCCGAAAAGCCGATATGCGAGAGCAGGCGGTCGAATGCATCCGCGCAACCCTGAATATCGCCAACACAATAGAGCGCCATTGCGTGTGCATCCTCCTGTCGAGAAGCGTTATTGTGCATCCGGGTGGCCGAACCGGTAATTGGCGGTCCGATGTCGAATGCGGACCGGCAATTGGCTTTGTGAAAAAACTTGCGTGCGGCTTCAATATCTATTTATAATTTTTCCGTTTGAATAACAAACGCCATTACCAACCTTTCAGGATGATCATGACTGCCAGTTACAAGGAATTGCTGAAACAGCGCGATGCGCTCGAGGCACAAATCCAGGAAGCGCGCCAGCGTGAAGTGGA
>CAUJIM010000069.1 GCA_963205335.1 Pseudomonadota bacterium | reverse complement strand
GTCTGCGCGCCCTTGAGTATTCCGACGGTGCCGACCGGGCTCAGCTCGGTCATGCCCCAGGCGTGGATCACCTGGACGCCGTAGACGTCCTCGAAGGTTTCCATCATCGCCGGCGGGCAGGCCGAGCCGCCGATGATGGTGCGGTTCATGGTGCTGAAACGCAGGCCCTTGCCCTGCACGTGGCTCAGCAGCCCCTGCCATACCGTGGGAACGCCCGCCGAGACCGTGACTTCTTCGGATTCGAACAGGTTGTACAGGCTCTCGCCGTCCAGGCCCGGGCCGGGGAACACCAGCTTGGCGCCGACCATGCAGGTGGAGTAGGGCAGGCCCCAGGCATTGACGTGGAACATGGGGACCACGGGCAGCACCGCGTCGCGCGCCGAAACGCTCAGCGCATCGGGCAGGGCCGAGGCATAGGTGTGCAGCACCGTCGAGCGGTGGCTGTAGAGCACCCCCTTGGGGTGGCCCGTGGTGCCGCTGGTGTAGCACAGGCTGGAGGCGCTGTTCTCGTCGAACACCGGCCATTCGAAAACGTCCGAGGCGCCGTCGATCAGGTCTTCGTAGCACAGCAGGTTGGGGATCGCGGACTGCGCGGGCATGTGCTCGCGGTCGGCCATCAGCACGAAGTGCCTGACCATGGGCAGGCGCGCGGCGACCGACTCGACCAGGGGCAGGAAGGTCTTGTCGAAGAACAGCACCTGGTCCTCCGCGTGGTTGCAGATCCAGGCGAACTGGTCAGCGTGCAGCCGCGGGTTGAGCGTGTGCAGCACGGCCGCCGAGCCTGACACCGCGTAGTACAGCTCCAGGTGCCGGTAGCCGTTCCAGGCCACCGTGCCGACGCGATCCCCGCTGCGCACGCCCAGCCCTGCAAGGGCATTGGCCATGCGGCGCGCCCGGGCGGCCAGGTCGCGGTAGGTGTAGCGGTGGATGTCGCCCTCCACGCGGCGCGAAACGACGAGTTGCTCTCCGTGGTGCCGCTCTGCGTGCAGCAGCAGCGAGGAGATCAACAGGGGTTGCTGCATCATCAGACCGTTCATGGTGTTTTCCTTGAAGAAAGAAGGGATGGCCGCGGGAGAGAAGACCCCGCGGTCACGATGAGGGAGGCCACGGCCCGCCCCCGCCATCCGGGAGCGGATGGCGTGCGTGCAGGAAGGGGTGCCGGCGCGGGGTTTTTACGGGACCAGCACGGTCGCGCCTACCGTCTTGCGTGACTCCAGCGCGCGATGGGCCTCGGCCGCGTCGGCCAGCGCGAAGGTCTGCTGCGGCTCGCTGGTGATGCGGCCGGCCAGCACGTGGTCGAACAGCTCGCGCGCCATGTCCAGCATGTGCGCGCGCGGCTGGATGTAGTGCATCATGGCCGGGCGCGTCATCCACAGCGAGCCCTTGACGGCCAGCAGCTGCGAGTCGATCACCACCGAACCCGAGGACGTGCCGTTGCTCACCAGCGAGCCGCGCGGCTGCAGGCAGTCGAGCGAGGCCATCAGCGTGTCCTTGCCGACCGAGTCGTACACCACCGGAACGCCCTTGCCGCCGGTGATTTCCTTGACGCGCTCGACGATGTCCTCGCGCGCGGTGACGATGGTGTGGGCGCAGCCGTTGGCCTTGGCGATGGCGGCTTTCTCGTCGGTGCTGACGACGCCGATCATGTTCACGCCCAGCGCGCGCGCCCACTGGCAGACGATCAGGCCGACGCCGCCGGCGGCGGCGTGGTAGAGGATGGTCTCGCCGCCCTTGAGCGGATAGACCTGGCGCAGCAGGTACTGCGCCGTCATGCCTTTCATCATCAGCGTGGCGGCGGTGCGGTCGGAGATGCCGTCGGGCAGCGGGATCAGCACCTCGGCCGGCATCACGCGCGCCTGCGAATAGGCGCCCTGCGGGCCGATCAGGTAGCCCACGCGGTCGCCCGGCTTGACGTAGTCCACGCCCGGCCCCACGGCCTCGACCACGCCGACGGCGTCGGAGCCCAGGCCGTTGGGCAGGGCCAGGGGGTAGCGGCCGGTGCGGAAGTAGATGTCGATGAAGTTCAGTGCGATCAGGTTGTGGCGCACCCGGGCCTGTCCGGGGCCGGGCTCGCCGACCTCGACGTCCTCGAATTTCAGCACTTCGGGGCCGCCGGTTTCATAAAAGCGAATTGCCTTGGTCATGGAGTTTCCTTTTCAGATGGTGTATTGGGGACGGCCCCGAGGCCGTCCCGGCCAGGCACGAGCGTAGCAAGGCCTGCTCGAAAATCGTTTCAGGCCGCGGCGAGGGCCGCCTGGTTGACCTGGCGCATGTCCTTCTCGTAGCTGGCCGATGCCTTGATGAAAGCCATCGCGGCGAGCAGCCCGAACACCGGCATGATGGCCATGGCCATCTGCAAGCCCAGGGCGTCGGACAGAACGCCGGAAATGAACGGCCCCGCCGCCAGGCCGAAGAGGTTCTGGAACAGCGAGAGGACCGACGAGCCGGTGGAGCGCACGCCCGGATGGACCACGTCGATCACGATGGCCGACACCGGCCCGACCGTGCAGGTGACGATGAACCCGCCCAGCATCAGGATGCCCAGCTGACCACCCATGGTCAGGGGGGTGCCGAACCACGAGCCGACGCCGAAGCCGAAACCCAGAACGACCATGGCCGACAGGCACAGCGCGGCCATGGTGAACAGCTTGTTGCGCGGGTTGCGCCTGCCCGAGCGGTCCACCACGGCCCCCCAGACCACCGAGCCGGCGGCCCCGAACAGGACGATCAGCGCGGCCTTGATCGCGGCCTGGTCGACGGGAAGGTCGTGGAACCGGTTCAGGTAGCTGGGCAGCCAGGACCACAGCGACGACACCACGATCAGCTGCATCGCGCCGCCCACGCAGGTCCACAGCATGGTCCGGGAACGCGCCAGGGCCTGGACGATGAAGCGCAGCACCCCGCCGGCCGATTGCATGGCCGCGTCGTGCCGGGGCGTGAGTTCGACAGTGCGGTAGTCCCTGACCTTCAGGTACAGGAAGGCCAGCAGCAGGCCTGGAAAGCCGACGACGCCGAAGGCAGTCTTCCAGCCCCAGTGGGTGGCGATCACGCCGCCGAGGACGACCCCCAGGACCGAACCCACCGAGGCCGTGGCGAAGAACCCGGCCAGCAACGCGCCACGCATGCGCGACGGAAAGTGGCTGGCGATCAGGGCGGCGCCCACCGAGCCGTAGCCGGCCTCGCCGGAGCCGACGATCGCGCGCGCCGTCAGCAGCTGCCCGTAGTTGCGCGTGAACATGCACGAGACACAGGCCGCGCTCCACACCAGCGCCATCCAGAAGACGCTCTTGACGCGGCTCATGCGGTCGGCGATCAGCGCCACGGGCAAGGCCCCGAGTGCGACGGTGACCGACACGATGGAGACCAGCGCACCCAGCTGCTTGTCCGACAGGCCCCATTCCTCCTTGATGTGCGGGAACAGGGAGACGATGACCTGCCGGTCGACGTAGTCGAACAGCATCAGGGCAGCGGTCATGGCGAAGGCGAACCAGGCGGCCTTGGGCCCATACAGGTAATCGTCGGAGGCGCCGGCCACGGCGCTGCTGCGATCCATTGTTTGCACGAATGTCTCCTGTTTTGTGATCGATCGGGGCAGCGCACCGCCCCCCGCAGCCTACGCCCGCGCGAGCTGGGTGACCAGCTGCTCCGCCTGCGGCCACTCGCCGAATCCGGACGCCGGGTTGAGGTGCCCCACGCTGCCCAGGTCGATCAGCCGGCTGCCCCAGGCCTGCGCCATCTGCTCGACGTGCTCGAACGTGGCCAGCGGGTCGTTGCGGCTGGCGGCGACGATGCTCGGGAACGGCAGCGGCGTGCGCGGCACGGGCAGCCAGCCGCCCGCGCGCAGGGCGTCGAGCGTGGGGTAGCCCTCGGGCATGGGCCGCTCGAAATCGGGCGGAGCGGCCAGCAGCGCGCCGCGCACCTGGCAGCGCGTGCGCTGCGCCCAGTGCACCGTGGTGATGACGCCGGCACTGTGCGCCACCACCACCAGCGGGCCCTCTGCCGCGCGCGCCTGCTGCTCCACGGCCTCGACGCGGCCGGCGCAATCGAGGTTTTCACGCCCCGCCGGCGCCACCACGCGAACGCGCGGCAGGCGGGCAGCCAGCAGGGACTGCCAGTGCTGCGGCGCGTCGTCGCGCAGCCCGGGGACGATCAGGACGGTGACAGCGGTCATGGGCAGCCGATCGAGCGCGGTCACTGGTTGAGCTTGATGTCGTGGCTCTTGACGATCTGCGCATTGCGCTCGTATTCGAGCCTGGTGTCCCTGGCGAACGCCTCCGGGCTCTGGCTCACGATCGGGGGAAAGTTGTGCGCCTGCAGCTTCTCCTGCACCGCCGGGGTGGACGCCACCTTGGAGATCACCGCGTTGATCTTCTGCACGGTCGCGTCCGGCACCTTGGCCGAGACGATGGCGCCGACCCAGTTCGAAAACTCGATCTCGGGGAAGCCCTGCTCGGCCATGGTGGGAACGTCCGGCAGCTGCGCCAGGCGATTTTTCGCCGCGACGCCGAACACCTTGACCTTGCCACCCTTGATGAGCGGCTGCGAAGTGACCAGACCGTCGAACATGATGTCGACCTGGTGGCCCATCAGGTTCTGCAGCGCCGGCGGGGAGCCGGGAAACGGAATGTGCTGCAGATCGAGCCCTGCCTGCTTGGCGAAGATCATGCACGCGTAGTGCGAGCTGGTACCCGCGGAGTACGAGGCGCAGCTCCTGGCCTGGCCGGTGTTCGTCTTCAGGTAGGCGATCAGCTCCTTCAGGTTGGAGGCGGGCACGTCCGGGGCGCTGACCAGCACCATGGTCGGGCGCGCGACCATGGTGACGGGTTTCACATCCTTGGCCGGATCGAACGCGGTCTTCATCACCAGGGGGATCTCGGTGAGGACGTTGCTGGCCGTGAACATGATGGTCTGCCCGTCGGGCGCAGCGTTGTTCAGCGCCTGGATGCCGATCGTGCCGCCCGCGCCCGGCTTGTTATCGACGATGACGGGCTGGCCGATCTCGGTCGAGATGGCTTCCGACAGGATGCGCGCGACGACATCCATGGTGCCGCCGGCCGGCGCGGGTACGACGACGCGGACCGGCTTGTTGGTCCACGCCTGGGCCGCCAGGGGGGCGGCGGCCAGCGCGGCGATCAGGAGACTTCTGCGCGAGAGGGAAACGAAATGGTTGATCATGGGTGTTGTGTCCTTGGTCTCGGGTCGGAACGCTTTCACGCCACCTTGCGCAGAAAGCCCTGATTGCCGCCGTTGCGGTTGGGCGAAAAGCCGTTGGCCGCCAGCGTCTCTTCCACCGTGTCGTAGAACACGCCGATCTTGCAGATCTTGCGCGCCTCCTTCGCCGTCGCCACCTCGCGGCCGAACTCGCGGGAGATGCGCGCCAGCTGCTCGATCTGCTCGACCGTGGTCATCTTCCCGGTGCGCGACTGGTTCCAGATGTTGTCCTCGATGCCGCAGCGCACGTGCAGGCCCATGGCCATGCCCATCATGTTGATCGGCAGCACGTTGCGCATGCTGCTCTCCACGGTCAGCACGGCGTAGTCGGGGATGGCGCGCAGGAAGTTGGCCAGGTTGTAGACGTTGGGCGCGTCCATGCCGCCGCTGATGGCGACCCAGTTCATGACCAGCGGGCCCTTGTAGACGCCGCGGCGGATCAGGCGCTCGACCGTCTCGTAGCTGTTGAGGTTGTAGAACTGGAACGCGCTCTGGATGCCCCGGGCGCTCAGGCGGCGCACGTGCTCCTCGACGAAGCTGGGCGTGGAGGGCACCACCATCTCGCTGTAGGCGCGCCGGCCGGCCGGCGTGGCCATGGAGGTGCCGGCGATGTCGGCCTCTTCCATGTGCTCGGTCACGTTCATCTGCGTGGTGTTGACCGTGACGGTGACCTGGTCGGGCGTGGGCTCGAGCTCGGCCAGCATGTGGCGCGTGTCGTCGGACAGCCACTTGGCCACCTGGCCCTCGCCCTCGGGAGCGAAGCTGATCGAGCCGCCGACCTGGATGATCATGTCGGGCACCGCCTTGCGCACGCCGGCGATCAGCTCGTTGAACTTGGACAGGCGCTTGCTGCCCTTGCCGTCGTCTTCACGCACGTGCAGGTGCAGCACGGTGGCGCCGGCGTTGTAGCAGTCGACCGCCTTCTGGATCTGCGCCGGCATGGAGACCGCGATGTCCTCGGGGAAGTCCGAGGGAATCCATTCGGGGCCGTAGGGCGCTGCGGTGATGACGAGTTTGTCCTGGTTTTCAGGAAACAGGTGTCCGTCGAGAAAATTCATGATGATGCTCCTTGATTTGAATGACTTGCGAGACCGGAACAGCCGGGAATGGCGGCTTGCGACCGCCGTGCTTCAGAAATTGTGGCGAACCCCGAGACCATAGTTGTTGGTATCGTTCAAATGCAGATACGCCGCGTAGACGAAGGTGCGCTTGGACAGGGCATGGCGCGCCTCGAGCAGCGTATTGGTGTATTTCTTTCCGGCCCACGCATTTTTCGTGTCGCGCGCGAAATCGAGCGTGACGGTGGTGGCCCCGAAAGTGCCTTGGCCGCCGAGGGAGAATCCGCGACGGACTCCATTGGTATTGACGTCCACAGCATTGTGGTACGACGCGGCGACAGCATATTGGCCGAACTTGTATTTCCCGCCCAGGACGTAACTCGTGCTGGAGTTCTGCACCTTGTTCGCGCTGAGCGCGACGACGGCGGGACCACTGGCGTAAGTGGCGGCGATATCCCATTTCGCCCGTCCGCCGTTGTCCGCCTTCAACACATAACCGCCCTCGACGACGAATCCGTTCAGGTTGGGCGTGCGATATCCGATCAGGCTGCTTTGTCGAACAAGGCTACCGCCACCACCCCAGCCGAACGTATTGCCGACCACGGAGTAGTTGGCGGCGGCAGTCAACTGCCACCCCACCAGGGCGACGAAGGACGGGTTGTAGGTACGTCCCATCTGGAACGTGCCCCACGGGCCTTGCATCCAGATTCTGGATTGCCGGCCCCAGAATCCTGCGCCGCCGGCCAGGTTGGCGCCGTCGTCGAGATCGAGGTTGGATTCGATGTTGAAACCGACCTTCAGCCCGCCCCCGAGGTCTTCCTGTCCACCGAAGCCGATATTGCTGGTGGTGTTGTTCATCAGGCTGCCGGAGGTCATCTGCACCTTGTTGTTGACGTCGTTGGGGCCGAGCGCCGGGGATTGGACCTTGCCCAAGCCCGCATCGGCAGCGCCGTACAGGGAGACGGAGGATTGGGCAAATGCGGTTGCCGTGGTCAGTGCGGAGAGCGCGATCAGGGTCTTCAGGTGTTTCATTTCTGGTTCTCTGTGAAAAATAATGGGCACTGGCCTGTACCGTGTACAGGACTCGGCGGTTCTGGAACGAGCCGCGTCAGAAAGGCTTGTCGCCGACGATCCCCGCCCGCTCCATCTTGCGATGGCAAGGCGGGTAATCCATCACCGCATAGTGCTGCGTCGAGCGGTTGTCCCAGATGGCCATGCTGCCGGGCTCCCAACGCCAGCGCACCTGGTATTCCGGGATGGCGGCCTGGCTGATGAGGTACTGCAGCAGGTCGGAGCCGCCGCGGGTGAAGTCCTGGCCCACCCGGACATTGGCCGGATTGTGGAAATTGGTGAAATGCGTCGTGAAGGAATTGACGTAAAGCACCTTCTCGCCGGTTTCCGGGTGGGTGCGGACCACCGGATGCTCCGGATCGGGATATTTGGCTTTCAATGCCAGGCGCTCTTCCAGGGGCAATATGGCGCCGAACGTGCTTTCGATGCTGTGGCGTGCGCGCAGTGGCGCGATGGCGTCCTTGATGTGCTGCGGCAGCTTTTCGTAGGCCAGGACCATGTTGGCCCAGATGGTGTCGCCACCGACGGGCGGGCATTCGATGCAGCGCAGCACCGCGCCCATTTGCGGTATTTCACGCCAGGTGGCATCGGCATGCCAGGAATTCTCATAGTGGGCGATGGGCTCTTCGGGGGATTTGTAAATCCGGACCAGCCCGGGATGTTCCGGGTCGCTGCCGACCACCGGATGGTCTTCGAGTTCGCCGAACCGGCGCGCAAACGCCACGTGGTCCGCCCTGCTCATGTCCTGCTGGTCGCGCAGGAACAAGACCTTGTGTTCGAGCAGTGCGGCCTTGATTTCGCCGAACAAGGCATCGGAACGGACGGCGTCCGAGAGTTTGATATCCGTCAGCTCCGCACCGATTGCGCAAGCCATTTGCCTGATCTTCATCGCGTTGTCTCCACAGTGTTGTACCGTGATGAAATTTAGGCTCGGTTGACGTTTGCTTCTTCCCATTCCGCGCCACGAATTTTGCTTTTCATGCCAGAATGTCGCTCGGGTTCCTTGCGGCGGGAAGGACTTCCATGACCAGTGTTGTGCGTGCGGCGGCGTTGACCAACTTCGATCTGGTCGCGGGCGGCCTGGGCTACAACGTCGATGCGGGGCTGCTCGGCGTGGGCCTGTCACCGCGGGTGATGCGGGAACCCGACTGGAGCCTGCCGGCGCAGAAGGTGGCGGTGCTGCTCGAGGACGCCGCCCGCACCACCGGCTGCGAGACCATCGGACTGCGCATGGTGCAGCTGCGCAAGCTGTCCAACTTCGGAGCCGTCAGCCTGTTGCTGGCCTACCAGGCGACCTTGCGCGACGTGCTGGTCTCCACCATGGACCACCTGCATTTGCTCAACAGTTCGCTGGTGATGCGGATCGAGGATGCGGCCCCGCTCGTGGTGGTGCACGAGGACGTCATCGTGCACGGGCCGGCACGGCAGGCGATCGAACTCGCGCTGGGGGTTCTCTACCGCATGTGTTCGGCCCTCATGGGCGCGCACTGGCGGCCCAAGACCGTGCACTTCGTCCACGATGCCCCGCGCGACATGGCGGTGCACCGGCAGATGTTCTCGTGCCCCGTGGTCTTCAATGCAGGCTTCAACGGGATGGTCTTCCGGGCGGAAGACCTGGACGTGCCCAATCCGTCGGCGGACCCGCAATTGGTGCGCTACGCCGCAGCGATGCTGGAATCCATGCCCAGGCTCGACGGCGCCCGGCGCAGCGACGAGGTGCGCCGCGTGGTCTACGCGATGCTGCCGACGGGCCGCGCCACCTGCGAGTCGGTGGCGCGCAGCCTCGGCAAGAGCCTGAGGACGCTGCAGCGCGAGCTGGACGAAGAGGGCACGAGCTTCACGGAGGTGCTTTCGGAGGCCAGGCAGAACCTGGCGCGGCGCTACGTGGCCAATCCGCACTACGGCCTGGGCCAGGTCGCGGGGCTGCTCGGGTACAGCACGCACGGCGCGTTCACCCGGTGGTTCACCATGCAATTCGGTCAATCACCGATGGCTTGGCGCCGCGCATCCGCACGGCCCGGCCGGCATCACGCATGAGGACCTCCCGCGGATACGGTACAGGCCGCGAGGAATGACTGCATGCCGCGCGTGACCGGCCTGGCCCGGTGCCGTACCACGCGCAGCCAGCGCTCCAGCGGCGCCAGGCCGGTGGCGATCTCCACGAGCTGGCCGGAAGCCAGGGGCGCGGCGACGATGCTGCGCGAGAGGCAGCTC
Organism: Pseudomonadota bacterium; assembly: GCA_963205335.1. Lineage (GTDB taxonomy): Bacteria > Pseudomonadota > Gammaproteobacteria > Burkholderiales > Burkholderiaceae_C > Comamonas_C. The sequence continues at coordinate 36,240 of CAUJIM010000069.1, read as the reverse complement.
AGCCCCAGGCCGGCGGCGACGGCGCGCCAGATGGCCTCGGAGTCGCCCAGCTCGATGTCCACGTTGAGTTCTCCGATGCTCGCGAGCAGGGAGCGCTCCACTTCCTCGCGCGTGCCGCTGCCCGCTTCGCGCAGCAGCCAGGGTGCGGACGCCAGTTCGGCGCGCGCGGGACGGCGGCAGGCGAAAGGATGGCCGGGCGGGGCGATGACCACCAGCTCGTCGCGCTGCCAGTTGTGCACCAGCAGATCGGGGTGGTGGCAGGCGCCTTCGATCAGGCCAAAATCCACGTCCATGGCCGCCACGGCCGCGACCACGTCGGCGGTATTGCCGACCTTCAGGCGCACGCGGGCGCCGGGGTGCGCCGTGCGAAAGCGCGCCAGCTCGACAGGCAGCAGGTAGTTGGCGATGGTGGTGCTGGCGCCCAGGTACAGCGACAGGGCGCCGCCCGCCAGCAGCGCCTGCAGCTCTTCGGCGCTGCCGAGCAGCGCGCGCGCCTGCGGCAGCAGAAGGCGCCCGTTTTCATTGAGCGTGAGCGAGCGCCCGTGCCGGTCGAACAAAGGCTGGCCCAAGCCCTTTTCCAGCTGCGCCAGCGCCTGGCTGGCCGCCGACTGGCTCAGCGCCACCTCCTCGGCGGCGCGCCCGACGTGCTCGTGGCGGGCGATGGCGCAGAACACCTCCAGCTCGCGCAGGGAAAACCGCAACAGGGACATAAATCAGTAATTCCGATTGGTTATATAAATATAATCCGTTTTACTTCTTTTTGGCCGGCGCGCACCATGCGTGCATGAACACCGCCGCCCAACCCCTGCCCTTCACCGGCCTTCGTGCCCGCCTGCCCGGCCTGCTGCTGGCTTTCGCGATCGCGGGGGCTTCCGCCGCGCTGGCCACCCAGCCGTGGGCGGCCGGGCTGGGCTTGTCGGCGCTCACGCTGGCCATCGTTCTCGGCATGGCGATCGGCAACACCGGCTACCCCCGCGTGCAGGCGGTCTGCGCGCCCGGCGTGGACTTTGCCAAGCAGCGCCTGCTGCGCGCGGGCATCGTGCTGTTCGGCCTGCGCATCACTTTCCAGGACATTGCCGCCGTAGGCTGGTCCGGCGTGCTGGTGGACGCGCTGATGCTCGCCAGCACCTTCACGCTGGCGCTGCTGATCGGCCGGCGCTGGTGGGGCATGGACGCCAAGAGCGTGGTGCTGATCGGCGCGGGCAGTTCGATCTGCGGCGCGGCCGCGGTGCTGGCGACCGAGCCGGTGGTGAAGGCCGGGAGCGAGAACGTGGCGGTGGCGGTAGCCACGGTGGTGGTGTTCGGTACGCTGGCGATGTTCGGCTACCCGCTCCTGCACACGCTGATGCAGGACTGGCACCTGAGCGACGCGGCCTATGGGCTGTACGTGGGCTCGACGGTGCACGAGGTGGCGCAGGTGGTGGTAGCGGGCAGCGCGGTGAGCGAGGCGGCGGCCGCGCACGCGGTGATCGCCAAGATGATCCGCGTGATGATGCTGGCGCCGTTCCTGCTGCTGCTGTCCGCCCTCCTCGCGCGCCGCGGTGCGGCAGGCGGCCAGGCGGGCGGCGCGAGCAAGATCACGGTGCCATGGTTCGCGCTCGGCTTCATCGCGGTGGCAGGGTTCAATTCGCTGCAGTGGCTGCCCCAGCCGTGGGTGTCGGCGCTGGTGACGCTGGACAACCTGCTGCTGGCGATGGCGATGGCGGCGCTGGGCCTGACCACGCACGCCGGCGCGATCCGCCGCGCCGGTGCGCGCCCGCTGCTGCTCGCGGCGCTGCTGTTCGGCTGGCTGATCGCGGGCGGCGCGCTGATCAATGGCCTGCTGACCGGATGGTGGGCTTCATAGGCGCCGCGCCGCCAGCCTTGGAATCACCGCCCGATCACCGCTTCCGGGCTTTCTTCGGGGAGGGGATGGAAGACGGTGCCTTCCATATGCCTCTTTCCTGCATCAGCCCGACCTGCCGGTCTATGACCGCCTTGCCATATTCCTCATGGTCCATGGGCTCGCGGTGCAGGTACAGGTTCCTGGGATAGATCTCCTTCTCATAGATGATCCTCGCAAGATCCGCATGGACATCTTTCAGCCAGTTGGAAACACGCGCATTGGCTCGATGGTGGCGCAGTTGTTCGACATTGATCACGGCAGCGACGTACGTCGAAACGCCGCCATATTCCTGCTTGCCAATGATTCCGCCCTTGTAATCGACGATCAGCGAACGGCCGCCGAAAGTATCGATCGGCACATCGGACGTCGAGTCCAGGTAGTACGTCCCCATGTTGGGCGACAGCACATACATGTTGTTCTCGAGCGCACGCGCGCGCGAGGAGATTTCAAAGTAATCGTTGCCGGTCCCCGGGTGCGGGAACGAGGCGCGGTAGGCGATTTCGCACCCGTTCATGGCCAGTCCGCGCCCGTTTTCCGGGTAGGACGCTTCGTTGGCCATCATCACACCCAGCCTGCCGATGTCGGTATCCACCACCGGCCAGAAGCTCTGCAGCGACCGCCCATACCGCTCGATCCACCAGTCGTAGATGTCGTGGGGCGTGACGCTGTGCTCCACGGGAAAGAGCGGGGCCAGCTTGTAGTGCTGCAGTATCACCTCTCCCGATGGATCGAGCACGAAACCGACGTTGAAGAACCGGTCCTGCCACTCCGGATGGCGCGCCTTGGCCTGCGCCATGATGAAGACGCCGTATTGCCTCGCGATCTTCCCCAGCGCCGCCGTTTCCGGCCCGGGGATGTCTATCGCGCAATGGTTCGCGAATTCCTTGTGGTTCAGGTCAAGCACTTCATCATTGAATCCCTGCAGGGCTCCTTCGGGTATCACCAGCAAGCGCACCGGTATATCCAGACCCGAAAGCCAGGCCGCCGCCTTGGTGAGGTGGCCCAGGTGCTCGATGTTCTTCATGATGTCGCTGCGCTTGCGGATACCGCGGACCGTCGGGATCAGGCCGACGCAGGTGTAGGGTTCGATCATTGCATCTCCTCATGTGAACCAAAGAAACCCATCCGCCGATCCCGTGGCGAGACCACGCCGCAATGCAGGGCGCCGCGCGGTGCCCCGGGCGGCCCGGTACTCAAACACCCACGTACCGCTGCCACAACGTCCGGTCCGCCTCCAGAAGCGCCGAGGCTCCCTGCCAGGCGACGCGGCCACGCTCCAGAATCGTGTGGTGGTTGGCGAGCCCGACCAATCGTTCGACGTATTTGTCTATCACCAGGATCGTCTGTCCCTGCGCGCGCAGCGCACCCAGGCAGCGCCAGATTTCCTCGCGTACGAGTGGCGCGAGCCCTTCTGTCGCCTCGTCCAATATCAGCAAGTGGGGATTGGTCATCAAGGCCCGCCCGATGGCGAGCATTTGCTGCTCGCCACCCGAGAGGTGGTTCCCGGCATTGCGCGAACGCTCCTGCAGGCGCGGGAACAAGGCATAGACACGCTCCAGCGTCCAGGGGTCCGCACTGCCATTGCGGCGATCGGCGAACGCCAGCAGGTTTTCCTGCACGGTGAGATTGGGAAAGATCTGCCGCCCCTCGGGCACCAGCGCCATGCCCATGCGGGCGATCCGGTCCGATGCGAGCGCATGGACGCGTTCCCCGCGAAAGCGGATGGTTCCGGCACGCGCGGCCACCAGTCCCATCAGAGTACGCACGGTGGTGGTCTTGCCCATGCCATTGCGTCCCAGCAGCGTCGCGACCTCCCCTTGCCGGATCGCGAGGGATACGCCGAACAGCACCTGGCTGCTGCCGTACGCCGTCTCCACGCCATCGACCTCCAGCAGCGCGCTCATGGTCTCCGGACCTCCGCCATTTCATCACCGAGGTAGGCCCGCCTGACCTCGGGGTGCGCGCGAATGTCGTCTGGCGTCCCGCTGGCGATGACCCTGCCGGACACCAGCGTCGAAACGCGGTCGGCAAGCCGGAAAACGGCGTCCATGTCATGCTCGACCAGCAGCATGGTCACTTCGCCACGCAGGTCTTGAAGCAGCTCGACCATGCGGTCGGTCTCCTCGGGGCCCATGCCTGCCATGGGCTCGTCCAGCAAAAGCATCCTGGGGCGCAGCGCAAGCCCAATGCCCACCTCCAGTTGCCGCTGCTCCCCGTGCGAAAGCGCACCAGCCACACGGTGCAACAGCGTCTGCAGCCCGACGCGCTGCGCCACGGCGCGCGCATGCTCGTAGCGCTCCCGCTCCTCTCTCGCGGGACGCCAGAACCGCAAGCTGCCGCCGCTGCGCGACTGCAGTGCGAGGGCCAGGTTGTCCAGCACCGGCAACCGGCGGAAGATGCTCGTGATCTGGTAGGTGCGCACCAATCCCAGATGCACCCGCGCATGGATCGGCAGTGCGGTCACATCGCGACCGGCGAAATGAATCTTCCCGCTGCTGGGCGCAAGTGCCCCCGAAATCTGGTGGATGAGCGTGGTTTTTCCGGCGCCATTGGGGCCGATCAGCGCATGGATCTCACCATCGAACACGGTCAGGTCCGCACGATCGGTCGCAACCAGGCCACCGAAGCGCTTGACGAGCTGCTCTATGCGCAGGAGCGTGGAGGCGGCGGACGTCATGCGCCCCCCCTTCCCCGCCCAAGGCCCATGAGTCCACCAGGCGCAAGCAGCACCACGGCCAGCAGCACGGCGCCCACGCCCAGTTGCCAATGCACGGTGTAATTCAGCAGCAGTTCCTCGAGCAGCAAGAAGGTCGCGGCACCCGCAAGGCCTCCGTACAAGTGGCCGACCCCGCCCAGAATCACCATGACCATCAGCATGCCGGACTGGCTCCACTGCAGCATCGACGGGCTGACGAAGCTGCCCACGTTCGCGAGCAAGGCCCCGGCCAGGCCGGCGATGGCACCGGCCAAGGTGAATGCGATCAGCTTGTAGCGGTAGACCGGAAAGCCCATCGCAGCCACGCGCACCTCGTTCTCGCGGATGGCCTGCAGCACGTGGCCGAAACGCGCGTTGAGCAGCCGCTGCATGGCGACAAATACCAGGACGAAGAGCAGCAACACGACGTAATAGAAGTGCGCGTCCTGCCCCAGGTCCACCCCGAGGCCGACGTGCGAACGCGAGGCCAGGGACAAGCCGTCTTCGCCCCCCAAGGCCCGCAACGAGACCACCAGATAGAACAGCATTTGCGCAAACGCCAGGGTGATCATGATGAAATACACCCCTTGCGTACGCAGGCAGATGGCTCCTATCGCCAGAGCGAACAATCCGCCCGCCACCATGGCCGCAGGCCAGGCGATCCAGGCAGAACCCACTTGCCCCTGCATCAGAATGCCCACGGTGTACGCGCCGACACCGACAAAAGCCGCATGCCCGAAACTCACCATGCCGCCAAACCCGAGGATCAGGTTCAGGCTGCTGGCGGCCAGCGCGAAGATCAGGACACGGCTCGCCACCCCAATGTAAAACTCTTCGCCCAGCGCGGCAGCCACCGCCGGCAGCACCAGCAGCAGCACGACCAGGGGCAGGCTCCAGCGCAGGGCCAGCCCATGGTCGAGCAGACTGCGCCGGGGATCGTCCGGAGTGGTGGGCGGCGGTGCCATCGCAGTCTCAGCCATGCGCGGGAAACAGGCCTTGCGGCCTCCAGAACAAGACACCGGCCATGAGCACGTAGATGAGAATCGACGCAACGGCGGGTCCGGCACTGGAAGCTGCGTCGGGCCCCATCAAATGCCCGAACACCATGGGGATCAGCGTCCGCCCCGCGGTGTCTGCCAAACCCACCAGGAGCGAGCCCACGAGCGCGCCGCGTATCGACCCGATGCCGCCGATCACGATGACCACGAAGGCCAGAATCAGGATGCTTTCGCCCATGCCGACCTGCACCGCGAGCAGCGGCCCCAGCATGCCGCCGGCCACGGCGCACAGCGCGGCGCCAAACGCAAACAGCGCGGTGAAGAGCAAGCGCACGTTCGCGCCCATGGCCCGTGCCATTTCACGGTTGGAAGCACCTGCTCGCACCTGCATGCCGACGCGCGTGCGCGTGACCAGCAGGTACAGCAGCAGCGCCACGGCAAGCCCCACGCCGATGATGAACAGCCGATAGGCCGGGTAGGAGAACCCGGGCAGCAACTGCACCGGACCGGCGAGGAACGCAGGGGGATTGAGCGCAATGGGCTGCTCGCCCCAGACGATGCGCACCACCTCGTTGGCCATGAGCAGGATGGCAAAAGTCCCCAGCACCTGGGACAAATGGTCACGCTCGTAGAGCCGGCGCAGCACAGCCATCTCCAGCACCATGCCCACCACTGCCGTTGCCAGGATCCCGCCCAGCAGACCGATCCAGAACGAGCCGGAAGCGCCGGCGAGCGTGGCGATCAGGTAGGCCCCGATCATGTACAGGGAGCCATGGGCCAGGTTGATGATGTTCATGATGCCGAAAACCAGTGTCAGGCCGGCGGCCAGCAAAAACAGCATCAGGCCGAATTGCAGGCCATTGAGGCACTGCTCCAGCGCAAGAACGACGAGCCCCATTGCGTTCTCCATCCGGTTCAGTCTTTGGCGCCGGGCGCCATCTTCTCGAACCAGGCGCGCGGCGACACGCCTTGATCCGGGCCCAAGGCGGAAAAGCCTCCATCCACGGCGAGATCCACTCCCGTCATCCACGAAGCATCCGGGCTCAGGGCAAATGCGACCGCCTGCCCCACTTCGTCTCCACGCCCAACCCGTCCGAGCGGATGAAAGTGCGCCCCAACCGCATCGGCCAGTTCGATGGATCCACCGCTCATGGAGGCCATGGAAGGCGACCAGGTCCAGGCGGGAGACACCGACAACACCCTGATCCCGCGCGGCGCCAGCGCCACCGCGAAATTGCGCGTGATCTGCAGCAAGGCGGCTTTCGACGCGGGATAGATCGCCCGTCCGCCAGCCCCGAACTTGCCCCCGGTGCTTCCCAGGTTGACGATCACCGCGCCAGCGTGCATTCGATCGGCCACTTTTTGCGTGAAGACCGCCGCCGACACCAGATTGACATTGAGTGTCTGCAGCCACTGCGCGCGGGTCGACGCCAGGCCCTGATCGTCGTAACTGCAGGCGTTGTTCACCAGGGCATCGATGCGACCCCAGCGGGCCTGCACGCTCTCGACGACGCCATCGATCGCCGCGTCATCGGTGATGTCGGCCTCGAAAAAGCGGGCCTGCGCTCCGATGGCCTCGGCCACGGCCCTGCCTGCCTCGCGCTGACGCCCCACGAGGGCTACCCGCGCCCCGTGCTGCGCCAGCACGCGCGCGATGTCCGCCCCCAGACCCTGGGTGGCCCCGGTGACGATGGCCACGCGCCCGTTCAGCCGGCCGTTCGCTGCTGCCTGCGAGGTCATGCCGACTCCGCCAAAGTCGTTGCCAGCAACTGCGCCAGAGGCGCCACTTCGGCAATCAGACCCATGCTCGCCAGCGACGCCGCATGCGCCGACCGATCGGCTGCGGCGCAGGCATCGGCCACCACGCTGACGTCGAACCCCCGGTCTGCCGCATCGCGCACCGTACTCTCCACCACCGAATGGGTCGCCACTCCGGCGACCACCAGGCGCTGCACCTGCCGCAGGCGCAACAGCGCTTCGAGATCGGTGCCGAAAAAGGCGCTGATGCGCTTGTGCGTGATGACGAATTCATCCGCACCCCGCCGCGGCGCCAGGGCGGCGAAAAACTCGGCGCCCCACTCTCCCTCGCGCACCGCGCCGATCTCGCGGGTGCGCCGCATGATGGGCATGTTGCCCGCCAGGTCGGCATAGTCGCCCCGAAAGGCGATTCGCACATGAAAGATCGGCCAGCCCTGCGAACGGGCCGCCTGCAGCAGCCGCGCGGCGCACTCCACCAGCGCCAGGCGCGCCGGGTCTTGCGCGCCGAGCCCGACGCGGATCTTCCCTTCCGGGTGCAGCACGTCGTTCTGGAAATGCAGTGCCAGCACCGCTGTGCCCGGCATCAAACGAACACCTCCAGCGCGCCGAAGATGTCCTCGCAGTTCACGAACTCGACCTTCTTGAGCACCATCTTCCAGCCGCCCGCCTCGGTGGCGGCGAGCTTGTGGTGCAGCGTGCCCGCCAGCTGCCTCTGCTCGCCGCGCCAATCGGTGTACTGGAACGCCGAGCGCACGATCAGGTGGCCGGCGGCATCCAGCCCTTCGACGCTGACGTTGGAAACGGCGCGCGAACTGCGCGTGGGCGGCTGCTGCGACCAGTTGCGCGGGTTTTCCAGGCGGCGCATGCGGACCTCGCGCAGCACCGCGTCTTCCCAGAAAAGCGAAATCTGCTCGAACGGATCGGCCTGGCCGTGAAAGCGTGGCGCCCAGTAGCGGCCGTCTTCCGTCCAGAGTTCGAGCCACTCGGCGAAACGGCGCTCGTCGAGCAGGCGCGCTTCATGGAACAGAAAGCGCTCTACCCCGCGCAGGGCCTGCTCCGGCAGGTCGGCGCTGGCAACGGGCGCAACCGAGACGTCGAAAGAACGATCAAGCAGCAGCATGGGCCACCTCCTTGTTGCGGGCCGCCCCGGCATCGCCTTCATCGAGCATGTAATTCTTCCAGGCCACGAACTGGTTGCGCATCGGCAGCTCGCTCGTGCCGTTGGTCGAGGCCATGCCGTCCTCCAGCACCCGGTCGGTGCCGTGGTAGCGGTGCATGCTCACCCAGTCGCCGCCCCGCGTCTGGTTGCCTTCCTGGCAGCGGCGGTAGACCTCGATGTCGTCCGGCATCACGTTCGACGAGGGCGAATTGACGACGTTGGCATAGGTCAGCGCGCGATCGAACACCTCGGGCGGCGCGCCCTTGAGGCGAAACACCTGGATCTCGACCAGGGTGCGGTCGACCGTGAGCGGCCGGATCACGCGAAACTGCTGGAACACCGTGTGCGGTGAGCCGCTGCCGTAGATGATGGTGTTGTGGCGGTTCATGCCCAGGATGTCCCGCGCCCTGTCCTCCCCGCGGGCCTGGGCCAGCACCTCGAAGTGGGCGCGCGAGACCGGGTCGCGGGTGGCGGCGGCCGGGTCGAAAATGCCCTCCATGTAGCCGTGCCCGTTGCGGTAGGCCCGCAGCTCGAGCTTCTCCCAGAATTCGTAAGGCTCGCCGTTGCCGAACATGATGAGCAGCTCGAACGGCTTCTCGCCGAGCTTGTCGGCCTCCTCGTTGGCCGCGGTGAACGAGGATTCGTGCGTCACCCGGGCGTGCATGGTGTCGTGCAGGTTTTCGTAGAACACCTTCCAGTTGGACTGCTGGAGCACGCGGAAAACGCCGCCGGCCACTTCGACCTCGCCAACGGGCGAACGGTCGCACAGATTGTCAATGGAAGAAGCCACGCCGCCGAGGAAATCCTTCAGGCCCGGCCCCTCGGGAGACTGGCTGGCGAACACGAAGCCGCGATAGCTGTCCACCCGCGCCAGGCGGCGCATCGAGAAATCGGGGTGCTTCGGGTCGTAGCAGGTGTCCGCCAGGCCCCGCTTCATCGGCGCCGCGAGGTGCGAGCCGTCGAGCTTGAAGGTCCAGGCGTGGTAGGGGCAGCGGAAGAACTTGCCGGCGCAGCCGTCCCCTTCGGCTACCACCTTGGCTCCCTTGTGCGGACAGCGGTTGTACAGCACGTGCACCTTGCCGTCGGAGGCGCGCACCATGATCACGTCCTGGTCGCCCAGCCGCGTGGTGTGGTAGTCGCCCGCCTTGGGCACCTGGCTTTCGTGGCCCACGTAGATCCAGGCCTTGCCATAGATGCGCTGCATCTCCAGATCGAAGATGGCGGGGTCGGTATAGACGCTCTTGTGCACGCTGTCGGGGCGCACGAGGCTTGCCAATGTCTCGGATGAAATCACCATGTCGGTCGTCTCCTGTGCAATGCGCGCAAGGCACCGGGCGGTGTCATGGCACACGAACGAATCTATGCAATCCACGGCCGCGCGACTATCCGCGGCTGGCAGGGTCTGTCCGCAATTGGCAGGGCGCGGGTTTTCCCCATGATTGCCGAAAACGGACAAGGGCCCTCGGCCGCCCGCCATTTGCGGATATCGAAGTGCCCGCGTTTTTCCAAGAATGAGGCGTCGGGCATCCTGCGCCCGCGATCGCCAAAACCACAAGGAGATTCCATGCATTCACGCCTCTCGACGCTGGCCGCCGCGCTGCTGGCCGCTACCCTCGGGCCGATGGGTCTGATGCCGGCCCAGGCCGCCGACTCGATCAAGGTCGGCTTCCTGACCACGCTCTCCGGTCCCGGTGGCGCCCTGGGCACCGACGCGCGCGACGGCTTCAAGCTGGCGCTGACCCACCTGGGCGACAAGCTGGGGGGCGTGCCCGTGGCGCTGACCGTGGCGGACGATCACCAGGACGCCCAGACCGGCCAGCAGAGCACCGACCGCCTGCTCAAGCGCGACAAGGTCAACGTGATGACCGGCGTGATCTTTTCCAACGTGCTGCTGCCCATCCTGCCGGAGGTGCTCAAGAGCAAGACCGTCTACCTCTCGATCAACACCGGCCCCAAGGACTACGCGGGCGAGAAGTGCGACCCCCACTTCTTCGCCACCGCCTGGGAAAACGAGGACATTCCTTCCGCGATGGGCCAGTTCGCCACCGACAAGGGCTACAAGCGGGTGGCGCTGATCGCCCCCAATTACCCGGGCGGGCGCGAATCGCTGGACGGCTTCAAGCGCCTGTACAAGGGCGAGCTGGTGCAGGAGACCTACACCAAGATGGGGCAGCTCGATTTCGCCGCCGAACTGGCCGCGATGCGCAGCGTCAAGCCCGATGCGGTGTTCTTCTTCCTGCCCGGCGGCATGGGGGTGAATTTCATCAAGCAGTTCAGCGCCGCGGGCCTGGGCAAGGACATGGCCTTGCTCACGCCCGGATTCTCGGCCGACGAAGACACCATCAAGGCCGTCGGCGACGCCCTGACCGGCACCTTCAACGCCTCCCAATGGGCCGCCGACCTGGACAATGCGCCGAACAAGCGCTTCGTCGCCGATTTCACCAAGACCTACGGGCGCACCCCGACCATGTATGCCGCGCAAGCGTATGACGCAGCGCTGCTGCTGGACAGCGCGGTGGGCAAGGTCAAAGGCAAGATCGAAGACACCGAAGCCTTCCGCAGCGCGCTCAAGGCCGCCGATTTCAAGTCGGTGCGCGGCGCCTTCCGCTTCAACACCAACCAGTACCCGATCCAGGACATCTACATGCGCGAGGTCTACCGCGACCCGGCGGGCAAGGTGACCAACCGCACGGTGGGCAAGGTACTGAGCAACCACGCCGACCCGTTTGCCGGCAGCTGCAAGATGCAGTAGCGCGACGGACACGAGAGCGCGCGCACGGGCTTCTTCCGCGCGCTTCCAGACCGACCAGCCGCGGGCCGCACCCGATGGCGGGTCGGTCCGATTCCGGTTAGATTGCCGGAGTTGCCCCTTCAAACACCGGGGCCATTCCGGAGAACCACGAGATGCAAGCCGCCGCCAGACTGGATCTTTCCAAGATTTACAGCAGCCCCGTGTTTCGTTCGCGCTCCAGCGTCGATTCGCACCGCGAGCTGTGCGCCGCACTCATCGACCACCGCCTGCGCTGGGGCCGGGGCGAGGTGGCCACCACGCTTTACCGGCGCAAGCTGACCCATATCAGCCTGCAGATCCTGGCCTATGGCGCCGAAGTGGAGGTGACTCCCGATCCCTTCGACGATTTCGTGCTGATCCAGATGCCGCTGCGCGGCACGGCCGAGGTGGAATCCGACGGCATCACGGTGCAAATCGGACGCGGCGACGTGGCGGTTCTGGCCCCCAGAAAAAGCGTGCGCCTGCTCTGGCGTTCCGGCTGCGAGCAGTTCATCGTCAAGGTGCCGCACTCCCTGCTGCGCCAGGCCGCCTGCGGCACCTGCCCGCTGACGTACTGCCCCACGCTGTCGCCCGCGCAATGCCCGGTGTGGACCACCCCCGTGTTCAAGGTCGCGCCAGGCGTCGCCGGCCAGTGGCTCGCGCTGATGCAGCAGTTGCTGACCTTGCTGCCCCCCGAACCGCAGGCGGCAAACAGTCCCGCCTGGCTCGGTTCGTTCGAGCAGACCGCCGCCCTGTTCCTGCAATCGCATCAGGCCATTTCCCTGCCGCCGGAAACCGGGCGGATCACCGTGCCTGAATTCGACGGTTCCGGACGCGCCGACGAGCTCGCGGCGCAGCGCCTGCAGCAGCTCGAGGCACATATCCGCAGCCGGCCGTTCGCCCCTCTGTCCCTGGCCGATCTGGCCCGCGCCGCAGGGGTGACGACGCGCACGCTCAATACGCTGTGTCACCGCTACCGCGGCATTTCCCCCATGGGCCTGCTGCGCAACCTGCGCCTGGAGGGCGCGCGCGAAAGGCTGCTCACCGACCAGGACGCGAGCGTCACCGAAGTCGCGCTGGAACACGGCTTCGGCCATTTGGGCCGTTTCTCGGCGTACTACCGCGAGCGCTTCGGCGAGCTGCCGCGCCAGACGGGACGGCGCGCCTGATTCACTCCCCCAGGCACACCCCGATATCGCGCGCCATCACCACCAGCTCGTGCCGCGGCGGCACGGTGCGCTGCACGTTGGCCACGTCGCTCATCGCGACGCTGTGGATCCGGCCGCGCTGCAGCGTGACCATGCGGCCATGGCGCCGCTGGATCACGAGCTTGGCGGCGTAGTGGCCGAAGCGCGTGGCCAGCACCCGGTCGAACGGCGTGGGGTCGCCCCCGCGCTGGACGTGCCCCAGCACGGTGGTGCGCACCTCGCTCTGCAGGCGCGGCTGCAACTGCGCGCGCAGGACGTGGCCGACGCCGCCCAGGCGCACAGGGTCGGGGCTGTGGGCGACGCGTTCGCGTTCGGTCATCTGGCCGCCGCGCGCCTTGGCGCCTTCGCCGATGCAGATGACGGTGTAGCGCTGGCGCTGCTCGCGCGCCTGGCAGTGGGCCAGCACCGCGTCGACGTCGTAGTCGATCTCGGGCAGCAGGATCACGTCGGCCGCGGCGGCGATGCCGCTTTCCAGCGCCAGCCAGCCGGCGTGCCGCCCCATGGTCTCGACGATCATCACGCGGTGGTGGCTGCTGGCGGTGCTTTCGATGCGCCGCAGCGCTTCGGTGGCCGTGGCGACTGCCGTGTCGAAGCCAAAGCTGCGCTCGCAGTGCGCGATGTCGTTGTCTATGGTCTTGGGCACGCCCACGCAGGGCAGGCCGATGGCTCCCGCCAGGCCATGCGCCAGGCTCATGGTGCCGTCGCCGCCGATCGCGACGACCGCGTCGAGCGCCAGCGCCCGCACGTTGCGCGCCACCCGCGCAAGCGTCTGCGCGTCGCGCAGCGGGTTGGCGCTGTTGCTCGTGCCCAGGATCGTGCCGCCCACATGCGCAATGCCCGATACGCGCAGCCAGTCGAGCGGCAACACGCGCGGCGCCTCGCCCATCAGCCCCTCGAAGCCGTCGAGGATGCCAATCACCTCGCACTGGCCATGGCGGATCAGCGACTTGGCGACCGCGCGGATGACTGCGTTCAGGCCCGGGCAATCGCCGCCCCCGGTCAGCACGCCGACGCGCTGGGTCACGGCAGCAGCTCCAGGGCGCGCAGATACGCCGGCTGCCGCATCAATGCATCCCAGGGCAGCGCCGGCGTTTGCGGCAGCAGCGCCAGCCGCCGCGCCTCGCCATCGGAGCTGGCACGCCAGCGGCCCTGCGCAAGGGCTTTTTGCAGCCCGTCTATCAGCGCGTCCACGGCCTGCCCGTCCTGCACCAGACTCTGGTTGCACAACAGCACCAGGTCGCAGCCGGCTTCGAGCGCGGCGACCGCGGCATCGGTGAAACCGACCGGCCGGCCGTCGAGCCGGCGCGCGCCCTCCATGCTCAGGTCGTCGCTGAAGACCGCCCCCTGGAAGCCCAGCCGCGCCCGCAGGATGTCCTGCAGCCAGACGCGCGAGAACCCCGCCGGACGGCGGTCCACCCGCGGGTAGATGACGTGCGCGGGCATCACGCTCGCCAGCGTGGCCGACAGCCAGCCGTAGGGCGCGGCGTCGTCGCGCAGGATGGCCCCGAGGCCGCGCCGATCCACCGGCACCTCGGTATGCGAGTCGGCGGCGACGTAGCCGTGCCCCGGAAAATGCTTGCCGCAGTGCGCCATGCCGGCCTGCAGCAGCCCCTGCATCACGGCGCGCGCGAGCAGCGCCACCTGGCGCGGATCGCCGGCGAACGCCCGGTCGCCGATCACCGCGCTGCGGCCCCAGTCGAGGTCGAGCACGGGCGTGAACGAGAAATCCACGCCGCAGGCGCGCAGCTCGGCCCCGAGCACGTAGCCGGCCGCCGTGGCCGCGTTCATGGCGCGCAGCACGCCGCTGCCCGCGCGCCGCTGGCGGCCCCGGCCATCGTCGGCCCAGAGCGCGCCGAACGTGCGCATCGGCGGCAGGTGGGTGAAGCCGTCGCTCCTGAAGCGCTGCACGCGCCCGCCTTCGTGGTCCACGCAGATCAGCAGGTCGGGCCGCACCGCCTTGATCGCGGCGGTCAATGCCAGCAGCTGCCGCCGGTTCTCCCAGTTGCGGGCAAACAGGATGACACCGCCGACGAGCGGATGCGCCAGGCGCCGCCGATCGGCGCCCGCGAGGTGCGTGCCGGCAATGTCGATGATGAGTGGGGCATGGGGCAACATTCTGGGACCTATTGTTTTGATAGCTGCTGGTGCTTGTCACACAAGCGCTAGAGGCCTTTTTTATCTTGAATCTTCTCGACGACGCAAAAGCTCGCGGCAAAGTCGCCGTCGTCGCTCAGGCTCAGATGGCAAGCCAGCCTGCGCTCGTCGAACCATGCGCGCAGCGCGCCGTGCAGGCGCACCGCGGGCTGGCCGCCGGGCAGATTGGCGATCTCGCAGGCGCGCCAGGTCATCGGCATCACCATGCCCAGGCCAATCGCCTTGGAAAAAGCCTCCTTGGCGGAAAACCGCGTCGCCACGTAGCGCACGCCGCGCTCGGGCCAGCGCGCGCCGCGCGCCCGCCAGGTGGCGAGCTCGGCCTCGCACAGGATCTTCTGCGCGAAGCGCTCGCCGTGGCGCTCCAGGCTCGCGCGGATGCGGCGCACGTCGCAGACGTCGGTGCCTATGCCGTACACCATGTTCAGGCCGGGCGCGCCACCGCGGCCCCGGCGATGCACTGCAGGTAGGCGCGCACCGCGGCGCCATAGCCCAGCTCGAGGGCATCGGCGATGAAGGCATGGCCGATGGAAACCTCCAGCAGCCCCGGCACGCGGGCGACGAAGGCGGCGAGGTTGTCGCGGTTCAGGTCGTGGCCCGCGTTCACGCCCAGGCCCGCGTCGAGCGCTGCCTGCGCCGCGGCGGCATAGCGCTCGAGCTGCGCCTCCTGCCCGTCCCCGCCCCAAGCGGCGGCGTAGGGCTCGGTATAGAGCTCGACCCGATCGGCGCCGACGGCCCGGGCCTGCGCCATCTGCCCGGGCACCGCATCCATGAACAGGCTCACGCGCACCCCCAGGGCGTGGCATTCGTCGATGAGCGGTGCGAGCCGCGCGGCATCCTGGGGAAAGCTCCAGCCATGGTCGCTGGTGAACTGGTCCTCGCCGTCGGGAACGAAGGTGGCCTGGCTGGGGCGCACCTGGCGGATGAAGGCCATGAGGTTCTGCGTCGGGTTGCCTTCGATGTTGTACTCGCGCCCGGGCCATTGCGCGAGCAGGGCCGCCAGTTCCGTCACGTCCTGCCCGCGGATGTGGCGCCCGTCCGGCCGCGGATGCACGGTGATGCCATGGGCCCCCGCCTCCAGGCACAGCCACGCCGCGCGCGCCACGCTCGGAATGCCCAGGTGGCGCGTGTTGCGCACCAGCGCGACCTTGTTGACGTTCACCGAGAGCCGGGGGCGGGTGGAGGCGGAAGTCATAGCGATTGCAAGTCCATCAGGAGCTGGCGCGTGCGCAGCAGGGGCGAGCCGCAATGGTATTGCAGCACGGCGCGCAGTTGCGGCTTGAGCTCGGCGGCGACGGGAACGCAGGCGCGCAGCACCGGCAGGTACGGCTCGTGCACCGCGAGCGCCTGCTGCAGCGCCACCCAGCGCGCGCCGGCCAGCACGGCGCGCTCGGAATCCGCCGCGGCGCGCAGGCCCTGCTCGGGCATCAGCGCATACGGCACCTGCGGGGCCAGCGGTGCGCGCGTGGCCGTCTCCAGGTCCAGCGCCGGCAACAGCCCCAGATGGCGCAACAGCAGCAACTCGAATGCGCGCAGCACCGGCTCCAGCGCCTCGCCGTGTTCACCGCTGCCCAGGACGCGCACCACCCCGGCATACAGGTCGAACAGCGCCGTATGCGGGTCGTCCCGCGCCAGCAAGCGCATCACCAGTTCGTTGAGGTACAGGCCGGCGAGCAGCGCGTCGCCGCTGGGCATGACGTGCCCGCCGGCCCACTCCGCGCCCTTGAGCGCATGCACCTCGCCCCTGTCGCCCGCGCTCCAGGACAGGCGCAGCGGCTGCAGCGGCAGCAGCACCGGGCGGAAACCCGAGGTCGGCTTCTTGGCCCCCTTGGCCAGCAGCACCACGCGGCCACGGTGGCGGGTGAACGCCTCCAGGATCAGGCTCGACTCGCTCCAGGCGTAGCCGTGCAGGACGAAGGCCGGTTCATCGGCGATGCGGCGGGCAGGCATCTTCACGCCGCCGCCGGATGCCGCCGCCCCGGCACGGGAGTCGGAGAGCGCCCATCGCGGGAATACGAGCCATCCATGGCCGCCATTCTCCTACGCCCGGCCCGCGGTCCGAAGCACCCGGGGCAGCCGGCCGCGCCTTGCCCGCGACGGCACGGGCGCATGGCACGCCGCCGCGCCCATGCGCCGAGGCGCTCGATCAGTGGTGGTCCACCGCCAGCTTGCCGGCGTCGATGAGCTTCTGGATCAGGCCGTTCTGGTCGGCATAGCTGCCGGTCACGCTCGCCGCCAGGTCCACCCCGTGCAGCGTGATCAGCTGGTCGTAGCCGCTGCCGTCGGCCGCCAGGTGGCCGGCGCTGGATACCTTGACCACCGTGTCGCCGCCATCCTTTGCGAAATGCAGGTACTGCGAGAGATCGCCGGAGCTTTCCTCCCCCTGCAGCAAATCGCTCAGGTCGAGCTTGTCCACGTGGCCGGGCCCGCCGTGCGAATCATTGCCGAAGTCCATCACCGTGTCGTGCGCCGGACGATCGACCGTGCCCTGGTCGCCCGCCCTCCAGACAAAGGTGTCGTCGCCCCCCTGGCCGTACAGGATGTCGTCGCCAGCGCCACCGATGAGGATGTCGTCGCTGCCGCGCGGGTCGGTCGCGGGGGCCAACTCGGCATGGTGCGCCTGGACGTAGTCGTAAATCTGCCCAGCGGTGGCGGGCGTGCCGCCATTTTGCAGCTCGAGAAACCTCTCCAGCGCCAACATGCCCGCGCCGTCGGGCAAGTCGCTCGGGCGTCCGCCCACGGAGGCCCAGTCGAGCGCGCCGCCGTCGGTGTTGATCGAATCGCCGAAAATGATGTCCGCGCCCTCGCCCCCGATGAGCGTGTCGCCGCCGAGCGGATAGGGGTGGACGGTGGTGCCCCCGCCCATGAGCGCGGCTTCGAGCTGCTCCGCCGTATGGATGATGGTCGGCTGCCCCACCTCGCCGCTGACCGTCGCGCCATCCGCCAGGAGCACCGAGCCGGTGCCGGTGGCGGACGTGTTGTCGAAAAACTGCAGGTACTGCGCGTTGATGTCGTCGCCGATGCCGATGGCGTGCACGGCGCTCAGGTCGCCCAGCAGGTCGAACTTGTCCATCGCGCGCTGCATGTCGGCCTGGTTGGTGCTGTTGGCCGACCCGGTCGTGTTCGCGTTGTTGACGGTCGGGTTGCCATCCGTGAGGAAGTAGGTCAGGTTCTGGTAGTTGCTGCCCGGGGCCGACGGGTCCGGCTGCCCCGCGAACCACGCGAGCGCCTGGTCGAACGCGGCTTCGTAGTTGGTGCTGCCATAGGTGGTCAAATGGTCGATCGCGGCCTTCAGGCCGTCGACATTGGCAGCCGTCAGGTCATTGAGCGTGAACTCGGTGCGCGCGCCCGAATTGAACCGGATGAGCACCACGTTGACCGTGCCATCGTGGCCCGCGAGCTCGTCGACCAGGTGCTTGAGCCCGTCTATCGCCAGCTGCATCCGGCTCTTGCCGGAGGTGCCGGACGGATCGGACATGCTGCCGGAAACGTCCACCAGCAGGGCCACGTTGTAGTTCACCCCCGGCTGCGCCGTGATGAACACGCCGCCACGGTCGCCCACCAGGATGTCGTCGCCGCGCCCGCCCGTCACCGTGTCCGGATCGTTCGGATCCGGGACCAGCTGGCCGGGCACCAGGCCCACCGAGGCACTGCCGAAGTCCGTGCTCTCGAAATGCAGGCCGCCATGGGGGTAGGAGACGCCGGTCACGCTGACCGTGGTATTCGCCGGGGTGTAGACGGTCACCGACCCCGTGGTCGATCCCGCCGCCAGCGTGACCGTCTGGCCGCTGCTCAAGGTGACCTCCAGGCCACTGTGGCCATCGACCGGCAGGCCATCGGTGTTGCCCAGCGTCACCGTGTAGGTCACGAAGCCGCCACCCCCGGCCACGTCGGCCACGTCGGACGTAAGGCCAAACTGCGTGGTGTTCACGGTGTCGGCGATGCCGGCAGTAGCGCTGGCGCCCGCCACGTCGGTGACCTCGAAGTTGCCGCCGTTGATCGCGGTAACCGTCGCGGTGAGCGTGCTCGGGTCGGTGTAGACGTCTTCGGCGTTGGGATTGGGCACGTTCAGCGTGCCCTTGCCGTCCGCGTCCAGCGCCACGGTGTAGACCACCCCGCCCACTTCCACCGTCAGCGTGGCCGGGTGGCCCGCCTGCGGCGGGTTGCTCAGCGCGAAGTGGAAGCCGACGCTGGCATCCCCTTCCTTGGCCGGGTCGGCTGTGACGGTCACTCGCGTGGGGTCGGCATCGTCGACCACGATGGTCGTCGTGCTGCTGCTCGTATCCAGCGAACCGTAACCGCCTCCCACGGTGCCGGCGATCGTGAATTCGACGGGCTGCTCGCCCTGCTCGTAGACGTCATCGGGCCGGCTCGGAACGGCCACGCTGGCGCTGGTGTGCCCTACCGGAATGGTAATCGTCGCGCCGTTGCCCAGCGTGATGACCAGATCTGCGCCAGTGACGGGGCTGCTGACCGTTGCCGTCACGACGATCGAATGGCCTTCGGTCACGCGCGGGTCCGACGTGAGCGTGACGCTGTCCTGCCCGGGCTGGCCCGGCACTCCGGGTCCGGGCGCCTGCGTGCCCGGCTCGGCGCCACCCAACCGGATGTCGGGATCGACGTGGATGGGCAGCGGATAGCTCAGCGCCAGCGGCGTGGTCAGCTCCAGC
Organism: Pseudomonadota bacterium; assembly: GCA_963205335.1. GTDB lineage: Bacteria > Pseudomonadota > Gammaproteobacteria > Burkholderiales > Burkholderiaceae_C > Comamonas_C. The sequence continues at coordinate 16,946 of CAUJIM010000069.1, read as the reverse complement.
ACGCTGCCGAGCCGAACGAAGGAATGGCTGCCGCCACCGCCACCACCGGCGAGCGTGGCCTGCGTCGGATCGAGTTGCGCCAGCGGGTCTTGCCCGGCATTGATCGCGGCGATCACGCTGTCGACCGTGACATCGGCCGGCACGGCGATGGCCGCCTCGCTGGGCGACGGTGGAGACACCAGATCGGCCGTCAGCGTGACGTCCTGCCCCTCGCCGATGGTGACGGGCGGCATGCCATCGGCCTGCACCTGGACGCTCGCCCCGGCAGCGGTGACGATCTCGGCGTCGCCGGCGATGCGCATGCCCTCGCGCAGGGGGACAAGGGAGCCATCGGTGCCGCGCACCCAGGCCTGGCCCGTGAGATGCGTGACAAGAACAGTGGCGGGAGCAGCCATGCGGACCTCGTTTGCGAAACAACCAACACTCCCGGCGGCGCTGCAAGGCAGGCCCCTTCTGCGGGAGAAGACGGGGCCATGCTACGCAGCCCCGCGTGCCTCGTCCATTGGCCGCGGCGCCAATATGCCGCCCCCCGCGCCACGGGCGGGCCGCCGCCGCGCGCGCCCCGTCAGTGCGCGATGCCGTGCACCCTGAGCGCGAGCAGCAGGCGATCGGCCACCCCCAGCTTCTCGAAGGTGGCCGACAGGTGGGCGCGCACGGTACGCTCGGTGATGTCGAGTGCCAGCGCGATGTCCGCGTTGCTCTTGCCCAGCGCCGCGAGCTCCGCCACGGCCCGCTCGCGCGGGGTCAGGCCCGCGGCCCAGGCGGCATCGGCCTGCGCGGCGGGCGGCGGCGGCAGGCGGTCGCCCACGTCCCTGAGCAAGCGCTGCAGCAGGCTGCGCCCGGTCCAGATCGCACCCTGCGCGATGGTCTGCAGGATGCGGTCGAGCTCTTCGGGGGGCGTGAGCGCATGCGCATAGCCGCTGGCGCCCTGCTGCAGCGCATGGTGCCCTTCTTCGTCGTTCGGATGGGCACTGAGCACCAGCACCTGCAAACCCTCGAAATACGGCGTGCCGCCACGCCGCGCCCATCCGGACAGGCCGGGCAGGCCCGCGTCGAGCACAACCCAGCGGCGCCCCTGCTGCCGCCAGGCGGCCCAGTCCTCGGCGCGGCGTCCATGCTGCGGCAGCCAGCCGAACAGGTGCAGGCGCTGCCAATGGTTCCACAGCGCGGCGCTGTCCGTGAGCACCAGCAGGGGTTGGCCAGCCGCGTTCATGCCCGGGTGCCTCTTCGCATCAACGGCAAGCCGCCAGCCACCCCGATCAACGCTCGGTCAAGGCGTTGGCCTTGGCGCGCAGGATGGGCTTGAGCAGATAGTGCATCAGCGTGCGGCGGCCGGTGAGGACGTGCACCTCGGCCTGCATGCCGGGAATGATGGGGCGCGTGTCGTCGCCCACGTGCCCGCTGTCGGTGCGCACCTTCACGACGTAGAAGGCATTGCCCCGCTCGTCCGTGACGGTATTGGCGCCGATCTGCTCGATGCGGCCCCTCAACCCCCCGTAGACGACGAAATCGTAGGCGGTGAACTTGACCTCGGCCTGCTGGCCGTAGTGCAGGAAACCGATGTCGCGCGGATTGATCTGCACTTCCAGCAGCAGGGTGTCGTCGCTCGGGACGATCTCGAGAATGTCCTTGCCCGGCTGCACGACCCCGCCGACGGTGTTCGCCATGAGCGTGTTGACCGTCCCGCGCACGGGCGACCGCACTTCCGACAGCTTGACGCGGTCCGCCAGCGCCACCTGGCCCTGCTCCAGCGACGACAGCTTGGCGCGGGTCTCGGACAACTCCGACCGCGCCTGGTTGCGCAGGTTGAGCTCGGACTCGCGGATCTTGCGCTCGGCCTCCTGGATCGCCGCCTGAATGCGCCCGATCTGGGCCTCCGCCGCCTTGGCCTCGCCGCAAAACCGCGCAACGTCGCGCTGCAGGCGCAGCAGGTCCACCTCGGAAACCGCCCCGCTCTTGAGCAACGGGCGGGTCACGGCGAGTTCGTCGTTCGTCAGCTTGCAACTGGCGCTGGCCTGGTCGCGGTTGGCCTGGGTCTCGCGCAGCTCCTGCTGGCGCTGGCGCAACTGGTCGCGCGCGATGCTGACGGTGGTCTCCAGCTCCTGGGTGCGCGACTGCCACAGGCGCCGCTCCATCTCCACGACCTGGGGCGCCTCGCGCACGAGTTCGTCGGACACGTGAAAACGCTCGCCGGAGGCCAGCGCCTCCTGCCGCGCGGCCTTGGCCTGCAGCGCCAGGCGCTCGGCCTTGTTCTCGCCCAGCGAAGCGCTGTAGCGCGTCGGATCGATGCGCAGCAGCACCTGGCCCTGCTCGACCAGCTCCCCCGGGTGCACCAGGATTTCCTTGACCACGCCGCCATCCAGGCTCTGCACCACCTGCACCTGACGCGACGGCACGACCTTGCCCATGCCGCGGACCACCTCGTCGATGCGCCCCACGCTGGCCCACACCAGCAGCGCCACCACGGCGGCAAACGATGCCCAGACCAGCAGGCGCGAACCGCGGGCCTGCGCATGGCTCGCCGCCCATTGCGCGTCGACGGCCAGGTCGGACGCCCGTGCCCGCTGCTCGTCGTTCATGCACGCCCCCCGGCGCGGCCGATGCGGCCCTGCCTAAGCGCCTCGATGACGCGATCCTTCGGCCCGTCGGCCACGATTCTTCCGCCATCGATGACGATCAGGCGATCGACCAGTTCCAGCATCGCGGTGCGGTGCGTCACCAGCACCACCGTCTTGTGCGCGCACGCCTCGCGCAGCCGCCGCTTGAGCTGCGCCTCGCTCTGGTTGTCCAGGTTGCTGCTGGGCTCGTCGAGCAGCAGCACGGGCGGATCGTTGATCAGGGCGCGTGCCACCGCCACCGCCTGGCGCTGCCCGCCCGACAACGACTCGCCGCGCTCTCCGATCACCATGTCGTAGCCCCGCGGATGCTGCGCCGCGAACTCGTCGACCCCGGCGATCCGGGCGGCATGCAGCATGTCGGCCTCGGTGGCATAGGGCGCGCCCACCAGCAGGTTCTGCTTGAGGCTGCCGTAGAACAGCATCGCGTCCTGCGGCACGTGGCCCACCGCCCGGCGCAGGTCGACGGGGTCTATCTGGCGCGCGTCCACGTTATCTATGAAGATAGCGCCTTGCGTAGGCTGGTAAAGGCCCAGAATGAGTTTTTCGAGTGTGGTTTTCCCCGAGCCGATGCGCCCGATGATGCCCACCTTCTCGCCTGCGCCGATGCGCAGGTTCACCTCGGAGAGCACCGCCTGGGTGGTCTCGGGATAGCTGAAACCCAGGCCGCGCAATTCGATGGCCCCGCGCAAGTCGGGGCGCGCCACGTACTCCTGCGCATCACCGTGCTCGACCGGCATCTGCATGTAGCCGTCGATCGACTCGAGCGAGATGCGCGCATGGTGGAACTGCATCATCAGCCCGGCCACCTGCCCCAGCGGCGCGAGGCAGCGCCCGGCGATCATCGACGCGGCGATGATGCCGCCCATCGACATCTGCTGCTGCTGGATCTCGTAGACGCCGATGACGATCACGGCGATCGACACCAGCTGCTGCAGCGCGCCCACGAACCCCACGGTGAGGGCGGAGATGAGCTTGAGCCGGGTACCGACGTGCGCGATGTACTCCGTGGAGCTCTCCCACAGGCGCTGCACGCCGCCCTGGGCATTGAGCGTCTTGATGGCCTCCAGGTTGGTGAGCGATTCGACCAGCAGCGCATTGCGCTGGGCGCCCGCCTGGAAGGTCTTGAGCGTGAGGCTCTCCATGCGTGCCTGCGCGAAGAACGAGACCACGAGCGCCAGGAGGATGGCGACGATCGGCGGGACCAGCATCCACGGCGAGATCCACCACAGGGCGAGCAGGAACAGCAGGACGAACGGCAGGTCGACCAGCGTCGTGAGGCTGGCGGACGCGATGAAATCCCGTACCGATTCGAAGGCACGCAGGTTGGACGCGAACGACCCGACCGACACCGGGCGGCTCTCCATCCGCAGGTCGAGCACGCGCTCCATGATCCTGGCGCTCAGGCGCACATCGACGCGCTTGCTCGCGGTATCGACCACATAGGCCCGCGCCGTGGTGAGCACGTAGTTGAACACCACCACGATGCCGATGCCGATGGCCAGCACCCAGAGCGTGTCGATCGCGTTGTTCGGCACCACCCGGTCGTACACGTTCAGGTTGAACAACGGCAGCGCCAGGGCAAAGACGTTGATCAGCACCGCGGCCACGAGCGCATCGCGGTACAGGCGCCAGTTGTCGAGCATGGCCGACCAGAACCAATGCTCCACGCGCGGCGCTTCCCCCTGCACCACCGCGCGGCGCTCGAAGCGGAATTGCGGCCGCACGAAACACATGAGCCCCGCGTAGGCCTGCGCCAGCTCGTCGCGCGGCACCTCGACCGGGCTGGCCGATTCGGGGTATTGCACCAGCCAGCCCCGATCGCCCAGCGCCTCGAGCAGCAGACAGGCGCGGTTGTCCCGCAGGATCAGGATCGCGGGCAGCAAGCCCTGCGGCACGCCATCGAGCTCCCGGCGCACGATGCGCGTGGTGCAGTGCGCCCGGGCCGCCGCGCGCGCGAGCAGCGAGGGCGTGAGCCGCTGGTCCACCAGCGGCAAGCCGTTGCTCAGCGCCTGCGCGGTGAAGGGCATGCCGTGCAGCCGGGTGATTTCCACCAGGCAGGCGAGCAGCGGATCGTCGTGCGCGATGTGCTCCGGCACGCGCCACGCGTCTTCCCGCTGCGGCCGCAAGACTGGTTCTTCGGATGGCATGTGCTTGAAGGTTGGCGGCGCTCAAAGCAGCGCGTCGTCGTCGCCGATCAGGTCAAGGCTGTTGCGCAGGCGCGCGCGCGCCTTTCGGCGCTGGTCCAGTTTCGCCAGCGCCTGTGGCGGCAGGTCCGTGACGCGCAGCGTACCGTTGGCGAGCAAGGCCTCCACCAGATCTTCCAGCACGCGGATGAAGTCGGCGTCGAGCTCCGACAGCCGGTGCCTGGCGGGTTCGGTGGCGCGCTGCGGCGCGGCTTCGCCTCCGGGTTCGGTCATGCACCCTCCTCGCAGACGACGCCCGCCGGCACCACGACGCTCGCGCCCGCCTCAGTTCTTTGCCGCGGGGGCCGGACCCGCCGGTGCGGCGGCGCCCTTGCGCGCCGAAACGGGGGCCAGATTGCTGGTGTCGGGGACGGCGCTCTGGCAGACCCGCAGCACCTCATCAGGCAGTTGCAACTCGTTCTGCTCCTCGGGCTGGTGCTCGGCATACGGCTGGGCCAGCCCCAGGGTCTGCAGGATGCGGCTGGCGCCGGTGAGCCACTGGTACTCGTACTTCTTCAGGTCATGCTCGGCATTGACCAGGGCGATGCGCGCCTGGAACAACTCGTTTTCGGTGTCGAGCAAGTCGAGCAGCGTGCGCTGGCCGATCTGGAACTGCTGGGTGTACGCGGTGCGTACTTTCGAAGTCGCCAGCTCGTGCTCGCGCAGGAACGGCATCTGCTGGCGCAGCCGCACGACGTTGTTCCACGCCACCGACAAGTCCTGCTGCACATTGCGGCAGGTGTAGTCGCGCACGTCCTGGGCCGCATAGTTCTGCGCCGCGGTCTGGCGCATGCGCGCCTCGTCGGCTCCGCCGCGGTAGAGGTTGTAGGTCAGCAGCAATTGGACCGTCGAGCCCTGGACATTGCCGATCGGCCCCCCCGCGGAAGCCATGTCGCGATCGCGGCCCGTGGCGGCGCGGAACTCGAGCTTAGGCGCAAAGGCCCCCCTGGCCATCTCCTGCACCGCCTCGGCCGCCTGCACCAGCGCCTGCTTGGACAGGATCTGCGGACTGGCGCGCAAGGCCTGCCCGAAATCCTGCGCACCGCCTTGCTGCGGCAGCGCGGCGGCATCCACGGCCGGTACCGGATCGAGCGCGGCCGGCGGATATTCGCCCACCACGCGGCGGTAGCGCTGCGACACGTCGTTGAGGTTGTTGCTCTCGGTCATCAGGTTGACCTGCGCCAGCGACAGGCGGCCAACGGCCTGCTCCAGGTCGACCCCGCGCCCCACGCCGGACTGCTGGCGCTGGCGAATCTGCTCCATCGTGTTCGCGTGCATCTGGAAGTTGTCTTCGGCCAGCGCACGGGTCTGGCGATAGCGCTGCACGTCCAGGTAGGCGTTGACGACGTCATCGGCCAGCGACTCGCTGGTGGCACGCAGATCGTAGAACCTGGAGAGCTTGGCAAAGCCGTAGTTGCGGATCAGGTTGCTCGTGGCGCCGCCGTCGTAGATCAGCTGGCGCAGCTCCAGGCTCCAGCCCGCGCGGTACCAATCGAAGGACGGCGACGCAGGCACGTTGTGGCGCCACTCGTGGCCTACCCAGCCCTGGGCATTGACCTGCGGGCGCCAGCCCCCCTTGGCGATGTTCTTGTCTTCGAGCGAAGAAACGAAATCGTGGTAGCGCGCCTGTACCTCCGGATGGGCATCGACCGCCTTCTTCACCGCATCCGGCAGGTTCCGCGCAGCGGGCTGGGCCGTCGTCTGGGCGCTGGCGCTACAAGCCAGGGCTACCGTCCCCAAGGCAGCGGCAATGTGGCTCAGGGTCTTTTTCTTCATCAAGGCAACTCCTGGAAAAGGCGGCGAACGATCGCGTGCTCCACCCGGAAAATCTTCCAATAACCGAACCGTCGATCGTACTTCATCACCACCCCACCGAACGCGATCCGGCATGGCGCGGGGCGCCGGTACGCCGCCGCCCGGCTACTGGAGCGGGTTCTTCGCCGCGTCCGGCAGCAGCAGGGGGAAGACGGCGATGCCTTCATCGAGCAGCTGGGCTGTCTCCTGCGCCGTCGCCTGGCCCCGGATGCCCCGCTTCTGGACGTCGCCGTGATGCATGCGCCGGGCCTCGGTGGCAAACCGTTCACCCACATCCTCGGTGTGGGCCAGTACCTGCCGCGCCAGTTGCAGCCAGGCGGCTTGCAGGGCGTACGCCGGAGCGTGCGGCTGCACCGGCTCCGCGGCCCGCGGTTCGGGTACCGTTGCGGGCCCATCGCGCGGCTCGTGCGCCGATCCACCGCGCAGATTGAGCCGCGGCGCGCTCAGCGCCTTGCGCACCTCGGCGCTGCCGCAGAGGGGGCACTGCACCAGACCACGCACCAGCTGCGACTGGAAATCGTCCTCGGAGCCGAACCACCCCTCGAAGGAATGATCCAGTGCGCAAAGGAGATCGAGCACCTTCACGACCGCCCCCGTGCTCCACCCGAACGGTACGCCGGACGTCGGCCCGAAGAATGGAGCACGTCGTCGCGATGGGTCATGACGCCAGTGTGCGCACGATCGCGTCGGCGCACAAGGCCATCAGGCCGCCGGGCAGCAGGCCGACGAGCAGCACCAGGGCGCCATTGACCGTGAGCACCATGCGCACGTCGGCCGGCGCAGAGACCGTGGTGGCCGTCAGCGGCTTGTCGAAGTACATCACCTTGACGACGCGCAGGTAGTAGAACGCGCCGATCACCGACATCATCACCGCGTACACCGCCAGTGCCACGTGCAGGGTGCTGCCGCTGGAGACCAGCGCCTCCAGCACCGAGAGCTTGGCGTAGAAACCCACCAGCGGCGGAATGCCCGCGAGCGAGAACATGCACACGCACATCACCCCGGCATACAGCGGGCTGCGGCGATTGAGCCCGGCGAAATCGGCGATCTCCTCGCTCTCGAAGCCCTCGCGCGCCAGCAGCAGGACGACGCCGAACGCCGGCACCACCGTCAGCACGTAGGTGACGACGTAGAACATCGCCGAGCTGTAGGCGCGCTCGGCCATCACGGAATCGACCGCGCCGTTGACCACGCCCGACATCAGCCCGAGGAACATGAAGCCCATGTGCGAGATGGCCGAATAGGCCAGCATGCGCTTGATGTTGGACTGCATCACCCCGATCACGTTGCCGACGAACAGCGAACCGATGGCCAGCACGGCCAGCATCTGCTGCCAGTCGATCGCCAGGGGCAGCAGCGCATCGACCAGCAGGCGCATGGCGATGCCGAAACCCGCCAGCTTGGGGGCGCTGCTGATGATGAGCGTGATCACCGTGGGCGCGCCGTGGTACACGTCCGGCGTCCACATGTGGAACGGCACGGCCGTGAGCTTGAACGCCAGGCCCGAGACGATGAACACCACGCCGAACACCAGCACCTGGTGGCGCACCTGCCCCGCATTGATCGACTTGAAGACCTCGCCGATGTCGAGCGTGCCGGTGGCGCCATAGATCATGGACAGGCCATACAGCAGGAAGCCGCTGGCCATCGCGCCGAGCACGAAATACTTCATCGCCGCCTCGGTCGCCGTCGCGTGGTCACGGCGCAGCGCCACCAGCGCGTAGCTCGACAGCGTGAGCAGTTCGAGCCCCAGGTAGATCACGAGGAAGTTGTTGGCCGAGACCATCACGAAGATGCCTAGCAGCATGAAGGTCGACAGCGTGAACAACTCGCCGCCGCGCAGCATCTCGCGGTCCCCCGCGTACGGCCTGCCGTACACCAGGCACACCATCATGGTCACGGCGGCGAAGCACTTGAGCCAACTGCCCATGCTGTCGGACACCACCATGTTGCCCCAGCCGTAGAAGGTGTTGCCGCTGGAGGCGTACATGGCCTCCAGGCCCGCGACCACGCCCATGGTGAGCAGCGTGAGGAAGTGCGTGACGTTGCGGTTGCGGCTCGACACGCCCAGGTCCACCAGGGCGATCACGCAGCCCATGACGAGCAGCACGATCTCCGAATACACCGCCAGCCAGCTCAGGTTGTCTATCATTTGGTCTCTTTCCGCTCGAGCCGCTCAGAGTTTGGATGTGGCCACCTGCTGCAGCAGGTGCGCCACCGAGGCATCCATCACGTCGGTGAAAGGCTTGGGGTACACGCCCATGCACAGCACCGCGAGCGCGAGGACGGCGAGCACGAGGTACTCGCGCCGGCCGATGTCGGGCATGGCCCTGACGTGCTCGTTGGCGATGTCGCCGAAGTACACGCGCTTGAACATCCACAACGAGTAGGCCGCGCCCAGGATCAGCGCCCAGGCGGCGGCGAAGCCGACCCAGAAATTGAACTTGACCGAGGCCAGGATCACCATCCACTCGCCCACGAAGCCCGCCGTGCCCGGCAGGCCGCAGTTGGCCATGAAGAACAGCATGGCGAACGCGCCGAACCTGGGCATGGCATTGATCACACCACCATAGGCGGCGATCTCGCGCGAATGCACGCGGTCGTAGAGCACGCCGATGCACAGGAACATCGCGCCCGAGACGAAGCCGTGCGCGATCATCTGCACGATGCCGCCCGAGATGCCCAGGTCATTGAAGATGAAGAAGCCGAGCGTGACGAAGCCCATGTGCGCCACCGACGAATAGGCGACGAGCTTCTTCATGTCCTGCTGCACGATGGCGACGAAGCCGATGTAGATCACTGCGATCAGCGACAGGGCGATCATCAGCGGCGCCCATGCGTGCGCCGCGTCGGGCGCGATCGGCAGCGAGAAGCGCAGGAAGCCGTAGGCCCCCAGCTTGAGCATGATCGCCGCCAGGATGATGGAGCCGCCCGTGGGCGCCTCCACGTGCACGTCGGGCAGCCAGGTGTGGATGGGCCACATCGGCACCTTCACGGCGAACGCCGCGAAGAAGCCGAAGAACAGCAGCGTCTGCGCCGTCGCGGGAATGGCCAGCTGGTGCCAGGTCAGGATGTCGAAGCTCCCGCCCGAGCGGCTGTACAGGTAGATCACCGTGATCAGCATCAGCAGCGAGCCGAGCAGCGTGTAGAGGAAGAACTTGAACGCCGCGTAGATCTTGCGCGGGCCGCCCCAGACGCCGATGATCAAGTACATCGGGATCAGCGTGGCCTCGAAGAACACGTAGAACAGCATGCCGTCGAGCGCGCAGAACACGCCGATCATCAGCCCCGAGAGGATCAGGAAGGCCGCCATGTACTGGTTCACGCGCTCGGTGATCGACTCCCACGAGGCAATCACCACGATCAGGGTGATGAACGCCGAGAGCGGCACGAACCAGAACGAGAGGCCGTCGATCCCCAGGTGGTAGTTCATCTGGAAGTGGCTGATCCACGGCACCTTCTCGACGAACTGCATCTGCGCCGTGCCGACCTGGAACCCCAGGTACAGCGGCAGCGTGACGAGCAGGCCGAGCACCGCGCCGAGCAGGGCCACCCAGCGCACGAAGTTTTCGTGACCTTCGCGCGAAAAGAACAGCAGGAAGCACCCGAACGCGATCGGCACCCAGATGGCGAGACTCAACCAAGCCATTTTTATTGTTCTCCTAGTTGTTGAGCCAGACGAAGTACGTCATCAGGACCAGCACGCCCAGAATCATCACCAGCGCGTAATGGAAGATGTAGCCCGATTGCACCCAGCGCGCGATGCCGGCGAACCAGCCTATGGTGCGCCACGAGCCATTGACCACGGCGCCATCGATCACGGCCTGGTCAGCGCCTTTCCACAGGCCCGTGCCGAGCAGGCGGGCGCCGCGCACGATCACGTTCTCGTTGAACCAGTCGATGTAGAACTTGTTGACCAGGATGTCGTAGAGCGGCTTGAAGGCCTTGGCGACCTTCGCGGGCACGGCAGTGTTCACCATGTAGCAGTAGTAGGCCACCGCGAAACCGGCCAGCGCCAGCCAGAAGGGCACCGTCTGCACCGCATGCAGGCCCATGGCGAGCGGCCCGTGGAAGCCCTGCCGGAGCTCTTCCATCGTCGGGTGCGCCGCCAGCACCTGGATGGCATCGCCGAAGAAATTGCCGTACAGCATGGGTTCGACGTAGGGATAGCCGATCACCACGGACGGGATGGCCAGCAGGATCAGCGGCACGGTCACCACCCAGGGCGTCTCGTGCGGCTTGCCGCCATGGCCGTGGCCATGGTCGTCATGCCCGTGGTGCGCATCCGGATTCTGGTCGTAACGCTCGGGGCCGTGGAACACCATGAAATAGGCGCGGAAGCTGTAGAGCGCGGTCACGAACACCCCCGCCATCACCGCGAAATGCGCAAACCCGGCGCCGGGCAGGACGCTTTCGGCGGTCGCCTCGATGATGCTGTCCTTGGAATAGAAGCCCGAAAAGAAGGGCGTGGCCACCAGCGCGAGCGTGCCGACCAGGAAGGTGATCCAGGTGATGGGCATGTACTTGCGCAGCCCGCCCATCCAGCGCATGTCCTGGTTGTGGTGCATGGCCATGATCACCGAGCCGGAACCCAGGAACAGCAGCGCCTTGAAGAAGGCGTGCGTCATCAGGTGGAAGATGCCGGCGGAATACGCCGACACGCCCAGCGCCACGGTCATGTAGCCCAGCTGGGACAGCGTGGAGTAGGCCACCACGCGCTTGATGTCGTTCTGCACGATGCCCACGAGGCCCATGAACAGCGCCGTGATGGAGCCGATCACCAGCACGAAGCTGAGCGCCGTGTCCGAGAGCTCGAACAGCGGCGACATGCGCGCGACCATGAAGATGCCCGCCGTCACCATCGTGGCCGCGTGGATCAGCGCCGAGATCGGGGTCGGGCCTTCCATCGAATCGGGCAGCCAGATGTGCAGCGGGAACTGCGCCGACTTGCCCATGGCGCCGATGAACAGGCAGATGCAGGTGACGGTGAGCAGCATCCACTGCGTTCCCGGAAACAGCATCGTCGCCAGTTGCGGCGCCTGCGCGAACACTTCCTTGTAGTGCACCGTGCCGGTGAACGCCCAGACCAGCGCGATGCCGAGGATGAAGCCGAAGTCGCCGACGCGGTTGACCATGAAGGCCTTGAGGTTGGCGAAGATCGCCGTCGGGCGCTTGAACCAGAAACCGATGAGCAGATAGGACACCAGGCCCACCGCTTCCCAGCCGAAGAACAGCTGCAGGAAGTTGTTGCTCATGACCAGCATGAGCATCGAGAAGGTGAACAGCGAGATGTAGGCGAAGAAGCGGTTGTAGCCGTCGTCTTCCGCCATGTAGCCTATGGTGTAGACGTGCACCATCAGCGAGACGAAGGTCACCACGGTCATCATCAGCGCCGTGAGCGGATCGATCAGGAAGCCCACGTTCATCTGGAACGACCCCACCGTCATCCAGGTGTAGATCGTCTGGTCGAAACGGGCGCCGTCGTTGACCACGGAAGCCAGCGTCATCGCCGAGACGACGAAGGCGATGAAGACGCCCAGGATCGTGAGCGAGTGCGACACGCGCCGGCCGAACCGGTTGCCGCCCAGCGCCGTGCCGAAGATGCCCGCGAGCAGCGAGCCGGCCAGCGGCGCGAGGGGGACGACCAGCAGCGTCGAGGCGGAGAGGGTTTGACTCATGGACTGGAACCTTGCTGTGCGTGGCGGGCGATCACCCCTTGAGGGTGTTGAGATCCTGCGCGTCGATGCTCGACACGTTGCGCATCAGCAGCACCAGGATCGCGAGGCCGATGGCCGCCTCGGACGCCGCCACGGTCAGGATGAAGAACACGAAGATCTGGCCGTGCATGTCGCCCAGGTAGTGCGAGAACGCGACGAAGTTGATGTTCACCGCGAGCAGCATCATCTCGATCGCCATCAGGAGCACGATCAGATTCCTGCGGTTGAGGAAAATACCGATCACGGACATCGCGAACAGCAATGCCCCCAGCGTCAGGTAGTGGCCCAGCGTCAGGCTCATGCTTTTTTCTCCTCGGCCGCGGCGGGCGGCTCGGCCACCGGCGCGGCCTGCTGCGTCGCCGCCATCTTCACCATGACGAGGCGGTCCTGCGGGCGCACGCGCACCGCGAGGCCCGCGTCGATCGCGCGCGTATCCTTGCGCTTGCGCAGCGTCAGCGCGATCGCCGCGATCATCGCCACGAGCAGGATCACCGCCGCCACCTCGATCGGGTAGAGGTACTGGCTGTACATCAGCCGGCCAAGCTCACGGGTGTTCGAATACGCCACCACCCGCCCGGCCACATCCAGCACCGCACCCAGCGCCTTGGGCTCCTCGACGCCGCGAAAGCCCGTCATCAGGACGGCGCCCATCTCGAATGCCACCAGCGCCCCGATGAAGGCCGCCAGCGGAAAGTGCTTCCACAGGCTGCTGCGCAGCGTGTCGATGCGGATGTCGAGCATCATCACGACGAAGACGAACAGCACCATGACCGCGCCCACGTAGACGAGCACCAGCACGATCGCGAGAAACTCGGCCCTGAGCAGCAGCCACACGCCGGCCGCCTGGGAGAACGCCAGGATCAGGTGCAGCACCGCATGCACCGGGTTGCGCGCGGTGATGACGCGAAACGCCGCGTACAGCAACACCGCTGAAAACAGGTAGAAGAAACCGGCTTGAGCGTCCATGAATCGGATCTTTGGTGAGGGAGTCGGAGGTGGCGCGCGCGGGCTCAGCGGTACTTGGCGTCGGCCGCCCTGGCGGCCGCGATCTCCGGCTCGTAGCGGTCACCGACCGCCAGCAGCATTTCCTTGGTGAAGTACAGGTCGCCGCGCTTTTCACCGTGGTATTCGAAGATGTGCGTCTCGACGATCGAATCGGTCGGGCAGCTCTCCTCGCAGAAACCGCAGAAGATGCACTTGGTCAGATCGATGTCGTAGCGCGTGGTGCGGCGCGTGCCGTCCTCGCGCTGCGTCGATTCGATGGTGATCGCCATCGCGGGGCACACCGCCTCGCACAGCTTGCAGGCGATGCAGCGCTCCTCGCCGTTGTCGTAGCGGCGCAGCGCGTGCAGGCCCCGGAAACGCGGCGACAGCGGCGTGTGCTCCTCGGGATACTCGAGCGTGATCTTGCGCGAGAACGCATAGCGCCCCGTGAGAGCCATGCCCTCGACGAGTTCCCAGAGCACGAAGCTCCTGAAGAAATCCCTGAACGAAAACGACGCGGGGGCGGCAACGGCAGACATGACAGAACTCCTCCGGCCTTATTTCCAGATGTTCGCGGGCGACAGCAGCCACGCACCTACCACGAGCAGCCAGAACAGCGTCACCGGAATGAAGATCTTCCAGCCCAGGCGCATGATCTGGTCATAGCGAAAGCGCGGGAAGGTGGCACGGATCCAGATGAAGCACGAGACGACGAAAGCCGTCTTGAGCGCCAGCCAGATCCAGCCCGGGATGAAACCGAGCACCTCCAGCGGCGGCAGCCAGCCGCCGAGGAACATGATCACCGCCAGCGTGGAGACCAGCCACATCGCCGCGTACTCGGCGAGAAAGAAGATGGCGAAGCCCATGCCCGAATACTCGACCATGTGGCCGGCGACGATTTCCGACTCGCCCTCGACCATGTCGAACGGGTGGCGGTTGACCTCGGCGACGCAGGAGACCAGGTAGACGACGAAGATGGGCAGCAGCGGCAACCAGTTCCACGACAGGAAGTTGAGCCCCATCTGCGCCATCGCCCCGCGCCCCTGCCCCAGCACCATCTCGGTCAGGTTCATGCTGCCCGTGACCATGATGACCACGAGGAAGCAGAAGCCCATCGCGATCTCGTAGCTCACCATCTGCGCCGAGGCACGCAGCGCGCCGAGCATCGCGTACTTGGAGTTGGACGCCCAGCCGGCGATGATCACCCCATACACCTCCAGGGACGTGATCGCCAGGATCAGCAGGATGCCGGCGTCGATGTTCGCCACCGCCATCTCGGGCGCGAACGGAATCGCCACCCACGCCGCCAGCGCCGGCATGATCGCCATCACCGGCCCGAGCAGGAAGAGGCCCTTGCTCGCGGCCGTCGGCTGGATCAGTTCCTTGGTCAGGAGCTTGAGGCCGTCGGCGATCGGCTGCCACAGGCCCCAGGGGCCCACGCGGTTCGGCCCCTGGCGCACCTGCATGTAGCCCAGCAGCTTGCGCTCCCACAGCGTCAGATAGGCCACGGCGGCCAGCAGCGGCACCACGACGCAGACGATCTTGATCAGGCCCCAGACCACGGGCCAGCCCGCCGCCGACCACCAGGGTGCCGCGCTCCACTGCAGCCCGGCGTTGTAGATGCTATCGATCATGCAGCGCCTCCCTCAAGCGTGGCGCGCGCATCGGCCGTCATTTGCAGCGCATGCGCACGGCGTACCAGGCCATCGAGCTGGTAGATGCCCGCCGATACCGGCTCGGCCACGTCGCCGGTGTCCGCCACCAGCGCGGCCGGCGTCGAATTGTCCAGGCGCTCGGCGGGCACGAAGGTCATTTCTCCCGCGGGCGCACCGGTGGCGGCCGCGAGCACCTCCTGGGAGGTCTCCCAGTCCATGCCGGGCACCTGCAGCAGGTTGCCCAGCACGCGCAGCACCTTCCATGCCGGGCGCGTCTCGCCCAGCGGCTTGACCACCGCATGGAAGCTCTGGATGCGTCCCTCGGCATTGACGAACGTGCCCGAGGTTTCGGTGAACGGCGCGATCGGCAGCAGCACGTCGCTGAACGCCATGTTCGCCTTGAAGGGACTCAGCGTCACCACCATCCCGGCCTTGCTCAGCGCCTCGGCAGCCGCAGCGCCGGCGGCGGAGTCGAACTCCGGTTCGGTATTGAGCAGCAGCACGCCCTTGAGGCCGCCGGAGAGCATCCGGGCCGCATCCAGGCCGTCGCCTTGCGGCTGCGCGCCTACCCATTGCGCGCCCACGGTATTGGCCGCCTCGGTCAGATAGCCGACGCTCGCGCCCGTCTGCGCACCGATCCACTGCGCCAGTGCCAGCAGGCTGGACGCCCTGGCGTGGTGGGCCGCGGCGTTGCCGAGCAGGATGGCCTTGCGTTCGCCGGCGAGCAGCGCCGACGCGATCACCCCGGCCTCGCCGCCCGGCTCCGCCACCGCTACGGGCGGCGCAATGCCTTTTTGCGCGGCCACCGCGGCGGCCACCGCGGCCAGGGCAGCGGCCCAGCGCGACGCGGGCGTCCGCACCACCTGGCCCATGTCCATGGCCCAGTCGTAATCCACTGCATTGATCGCGTTGACCGAACAGCCTCCCCTGCGCACTGCCTGGCGGATGCGCTGGGCGAACAGCGGGTGGTCCTTGCGCAGGTTCGAGCCCACCACGAGCGCGGCCTGCAGCGTGCTGAGCGACGCGATCGAGGTGCCGAGCCAGCGCACGCCCGCGCCGTGCTCGAATTCGGCCGCGCGCAGGCGGTGGTCGATGTTGTCGCTGCCGAGGCCATGGACCAGCTGCCTGGCCAGATACAGCTCCTCGAGCGTGCTGTGCGGGCTGACCAGGGCGCCCACGCTGGTGGCGCCATGCTCGGCGATGATGTCGCGCAAGCCGTTGCCCACGTATTCGAGCGCGGTCTGCCAGTCCACCTCCTGCCACTGCCCGCCCTGCTTGAGCATCGGCCGGGTCAGGCGCTCGTCGCAGTTCAGCGCCTCGTAGGAGAAGCGGTCGCGGTCGGCGATCCAGCATTCGTTGACGTCCTCGTTCTCGTAGGGGACGACGCGCAACACCTTGTGGTTCTTGATCTGGACAGTGAGGTTGGCGCCGTTGGAGTCGTGCGGCGAAACCGAGCGGCGGCGCGACAGCTCCCAGGTGCGCGCGCTGAAGCGAAACGGCTTGCTCGTGAGCGCGCCGACCGGGCAGATGTCGATCATGTTGCCGGAGATTTCCGAGTCGATCGTGTCGCCCTTGATCGTGGTGATCTCGGAATGCTCGCCGCGGTTGACCATGCCGAGCTCCATCACGCCGCCGATCTCCTCGCCGAAGCGCACGCAGCGGGTGCAGTGGATGCAGCGCGTCATCTCCTCCATCGAGATCAGCGGTCCGGCCTCCTTGCGCAGCACGACGCGCTTTTCCTCGGTGAAGCGCGAGGCCGACATGCCGTAGCCCACGGCAAGGTCCTGCAACTGGCACTCGCCACCCTGGTCGCACACCGGGCAGTCGAGCGGATGGTTGATGAGCAGGAACTCCATCACCGACTTCTGCGCGTTCACCGCCTTTTCGGTGCGGGTGCGCACCACCATGCCGCTGGTCACCGGCGTGGCGCAGGCGGGCACGGGCTTGGGCGCTTTTTCCACGTCCACCAGGCAC
>CAUJIM010000068.1 GCA_963205335.1 Pseudomonadota bacterium | reverse complement strand
GGGAACGCCTTCGATCACCGCCGTCTCGCAGGTGCCGCACACGCCTTCGCAGCAGCTGTGCTCCACGTCGATGCCCGCATCGAGCAGCGTGTCGAGCAGCGATTTGTCGGGGTTGACCTGCAGGAATTTGCCGCTGCGCCGCGCCTGCACGGTGTAGCTGCCCAGCGCCTCGCTGGAGGCGGCCACCTCCACCGCCGCGAAGCGTTCGATGTGGTGGTTGGCGTGGCCGAGTTCGTCACAGGTCTTCTCGAAGGCGTCGAGCATGGGCGCGGGGCCGCAGGCGTAGTGGTGCGTCGCCGCGTCGGGCGCGCGCCGGGCCAGCAGCGCGCGCAGGTCGGGCGGGCCGCCGGCTTCCTTGTCGAAGTGCAGGTGCAGCGGCATGCCCATGGCCTGCAGCTCGGCGAGGAAGGCGGCGCTCTTGCGTTCGCGCGCGAAGTACAGCATCTCGAAGGAGCGGCCCAGGCTTTTGAGCCTGCGCGCCATGCACAGCAGCGGCGTGATGCCGATGCCGCCGGCCACGAGCACGGTGTGGGCCGCGTCCTCCGCCAGCGCGAAGTTGTTGCGCGGCGCCGAGATGGTGATCGGCATGCCCACGCGCAGCTGCTCGTGCACGCAGCGCGAGCCGCCGCGGCTGTTGCGGTCCAGCAGTACTGCCACCACGTAGCGCCGCGTCTCCTCGCTGCTGTTGCACAGCGAGTAGTTGCGCACCAGGCCGTTGGGCAAGTGCAGGTCGATGTGCGCCCCGGGCGTGAAGGCCGGCAGGTCGCCCGCGTGCTGCGCGCGCAGCTCGACGCTGATGGTCTCCAGCGCCTCGAAGGTGAGCGCGTGCACGTAGGCTTGCAGGGTGTTGCTCATAGGTATCACTCTCCTTAGGGGTGTCTCCGCGACAAAGGCTCATCGCGCCTGATTGCGACGACATGCAGCCCCAACAAACATGAAAGACCAGCGGCACTCGCTTGCGCCATTTGGATTGAACTGGACATCACGCTGAACCCTATGTATATTACTTCAATGGTTGATCCATTGATTTAAAGGAGATGCTGTGCTCAAAACGGAAGATAACGAATTGCTCGTGCGGGTCGGGCCCCGGACGCCCATGGGCGAATTGATGCGGCTGTATTGGTTGCCGTTTCTGCGCTCAGACGACATTGCGGCCAACGGACAACCCTACCAAGTACGTTTGCTGGGTGAGGACTTGGTCGCGTTTCGAGACAGTAGTGGCCGCGTGGGCCTCGTCGATCACGCCTGTCCTCATCGTGGAGCGCCGCTGGTGTTCGGACGCAATGAAGACGGTGGACTGCGTTGCATCTACCACGGCTGGAAGTTCTCGGCGGATGGTTGCTGCCATGAAACGCCCGCCGAACCGGCCAACAGCACAATGTGCGACCGCATTCATCTCAAGTCCTATCCAGTACGCGAGCGCAATAGCATGCTCTGGGCCTACATGGGCCCCGATACCACCCCGCCGGAGCTTCCGAGCATGGAGTGGAACATGGTGCCCGCAGAGAACGTCCACGTCTCGATGCGTATCCAGGAATGCAACTGGCTCCAGGCGCTGGAAGGAGAAATAGACTCCGCCCACGCAGCAATCCTGCACGGAAGGGCCGATGCCAGTGGCAGCATCAACCAGTGGAAGCAAGCCGCAGACCTTGCTCCCACGTTCGAGGTGGCCGAGCACAACGGCGGAGTTCACATAGCATCGCGCCGCAAGTTGGACGGCAACAGGAATTACATCCGGGTCAATCAATTCCTGATGCCTTTCTGGACGCTAGTGCCGCCGTTTTCCGGGTATCCGGAACTCAGTGGCCACGCATGGGTGCCCATCGACGACGAACACACCTTGTGCGTCATGTTTTCCTATAGCCCGGATAAGCCGCTGCCCGAAAAAGCCCGCAGGCTGTTCGCCCATGGCTTGAATGGCCGGGAAACCGGGCACGCTTCGGAAAATGTATTCATACCCAAGCCGCTGACCACTCCCTACCATACGTACTGGACCAAGTACAGTCGCGAAACCTCGTACGGCTTTTCTCCTGAGCTTGCGAGGACATACAACGCTGGTTTCCCGGGCCTGTGGCTGCAGGATGCCGCCTGCCAATCAGGAGTGTCCGCCATCTACGATCGCACACAGGAAACGCTGGGAGTGAGCGACAGCGGCATCGCGCGTACACGACGCGTACTGTTGCAGACTACAAAGGACTTGCAGGCGAACGGCACCCGGCCCCTTTCCGCCACAGACTCTTCAGCGCTCCTCGTCCGGGCCATTTCGATCACGGTGCCGGAAGGTGCGGATTGGGTCGCCCATGGCAGCGAATACATGCGTGCCGAGCCAGGCAAAGGGCTGGGTTACGAACCATGAGCATTACCAACCCGCGGACTTTCGCCGACCGCACGCAAGAGTTTCCAGAGTATGTTTCGCGCCCTGCAGGGACACCCACGGTGCTGCAAGGCATCCGCGTCATTGATTTCACGCATTTCATCGCTGGCCCCCTGGCCACCACGTTCCTCGCGGACATGGGTGCCGACGTCATAAAAATCGAGGCTCCGGCACGCGGAGATGAGCTGCGCTACTACCCGCCAGCAGTCCCTGGCTTGCCAGAGCAAGGGGCTCCTTTTCTCTGGAGCAACCGGAGCAAGCGCAGTATCGCGATCGACCTCAAAGTGCCGGTCGGCATCGAGATCGCCAAAACGCTGATCGCACAGGCCGATGTGGTGGTGGAGAACTTCTCTACGGGAGTCATGGACCGTTTCGGGTTGAGCTACGAGTCCTGCCACACACTCAATCCCAAGCTCATCTATTGCTCGGTGTCGGCCTACGGCCGTGAAGGCCCTTACGCGGACCGGCTAGGGTTCGACCCGGTGGTGCAGGCGGAAAGCGGCTTTGTCTCGATGAACGGTTATCCGGATCGCATGGGGGTTCGCGCCTCGTCTGCAGTGATGGACATTGGCACAGCGATGATGGTCTCGAATGCAATTCTGGGCGCACTGTTTGCCCGGGAACGCCAAGGAGAGGGGCAGTTCGTCGAAGTCGGGCTCTTCGACACCGCCCTAGTGATGACAGGCTGGGCAACGATGCAATACCTCGTTTCCGGGCGAGAGCCCGAACGCAATGGCAATACCAGCCCCGATACTTGCCCATCCGGCGTTTTCGAGGCATCGGACAAGCCGTTCTACATCAATTGTGGCAACGACAATATCTTTCTGCGCCTGGTCAGGCAGGTTATCGAGCGCGCCGATCTCGCCAACGACGAGACGCTGCGAGAGCGCAACGGTCGTATTGCGCGGCGCGAGTTTCTGTTCAGGGAACTCAACGAGGTATTCAGACTGCACCCTTGGGCCTATTGGCAGGAGCGAATGCGTCGTGCGCAAATCCCATGCGGCGAAGTACGCACCGTCGCCGAGGCACTGCATTCCGCGGAAGCACGCGCACGCCGCGCAGTGACACATATCAATCACCCTACTCTCGGGCAAGTCCCCCACATCGCCTCCCCGATCCGATACTCCCGTACGCCAATGGTCGACCCGGTGCCGGCACCATCGATCGGCCAGCACACCGAGGAAGTGCTGCACGATGTACTGGGCTGGTCCGACGAAACAATCAGGGCGTCGGCCGCTGCAGGTGCATTTGGGCAGCGCGCATGAAATCCGGACGAGCTACACGCTTCGTGGCGCCGTGGTGGAACGCAAACTCCACTGATTCATGTAACCAGTCTGCAAGCGTACCAATGCGTTAGTCATCTCGGCTGCAGCTGCCGCTGCGTCGCGCGCCCGTAGATGCTTCATGAAACGGCGACGCGACGGCAGAATAAAGCTATTGTCGCTCGGCCCGATCTGGGCAATGAACTGCGCGAAGACCTCCATGATGCCCTCCATGGTAATGACCATGATCGGGTTGCGCGTGGCGCGTGCGAGGAGAACGTGAAAAGTCCGGTTATGGCTGGCACGCTCATCGAAGTCCACCGCATTCGCCGACGCCTTGACATTCGCGTCGAGGGCTGCGAGGTCGTCTTCGGTGGCGCGCTCGCATGCAATGCGTACCACGATGTCCGCCAGCCAGACCCGCGCCTCTGTCAACTGCTCCGGCGTGATGGCCCCGAGATGGTACAGGTCCCTCATGCCATTGACGATGGCACCCGAACTACCGGTGCGCACGTAAGCGCCTCCCGTGGCACCTTTGCGCATCTCCACGAGGCCCGCGTGCTCCAGCGCGCGCAGTGCCTCGCGCAGCGTGTTGCGGCTGACACGCAATTGCACCGACAAATCGCGCTCGGCAGGCAAACGATCTCCCGGTCTGAGTCTCCCTGACGCGATCATTTCACGCACCTGCGCGGCGATCTCGTCCACAGCCCTCGAGGGTTCGATGACAGTAAATTCCAAAGGGTTGATGCGTGCAGCGCTCAAGCGTTCCTCTTTCTGCACCTTGCACGGCTACTCGGATCACACATCGATATTGGCCGCGCGCAGCGCGTTGGTCTCGATGAAATCGCGCCGCGGCTCGACCTCGTCGCCCATCAGCATGGTGAAGACGCGGTCGGCCTCGATCGCGTCGGTCACCTGCACGCGCAGCATGCGCCGCATGGCCGGGTCCATCGTGGTCTCCCAAAGCTGCTCGGGGTTCATCTCGCCCAGGCCCTTGTAGCGCTGGCGGCTGGTGGTGCGCTCGGCCTCGGCCAGCAGCCAGCGCATGGCCTGGCGGAAGTCGCTCACTTTTTCTTCCTTCTTGCGCTCGCCCTCGCCGCGCTGCACCGTGGCGCCCTCGCCCAGCAGGCCGTGGAAGTGCCGCGCGCCATCGGCGAGCGCCTCGTAGTCGTGCCCGGAGACGAAGTCCTGCGCGATGATGCTGCTCTTGATGTTGCCATGGTGGTGGCGGCTGATGCGCAGCAGCAGGTGGCCAGCGCGCGGATCGGTCTGGGCGGCCACCTCGGCCTCGGTGCCGGCGTGGTCGAGCTCGCGCAGCTTGTCCTGCAGGCGCCCGGCGCTCGCCTGCGCCGCCTCCATGCTGGAGAGGTCGAGCGCCACGCCGTCGGCGATCGCGCGCAGCGCCTCGGCGTCCATGTAGACCGAAAGCCGCTCGATGATGGCTTCCATGCGCTGGTGCTGGTGCGCCAGGTCGGCCAGCTCGCTGCCTTCGAGCACGCGCGGCTGCGCGCCCCCGGTGTGGACGCTCGCGCCCACCAGCGCCACGCGCAGCAGGAACTGGTCCAGCGCCGGGCCGTCCTTCAGGTAGAGCTCTTCCTTGCCGTTCTTCACCTTGTACAGCGGCGGCTGCGCGATGTAGATGTGGCCGCGCTCGACCAGTTCGGGCATCTGCCGGTAGAAGAAGGTGAGCAGCAGGGTGCGGATGTGCGCGCCGTCCACGTCGGCGTCGGTCATGATGATGATGCGGTGGTAGCGCAGCCTGGAGGCGTCGAAGTCGTCGGCGCCGCTCTTGCCATTGCCGCCGTTGTCGTCCTCGGCCGCGCGGCCTATGCCGGTGCCCAGGGCGGTGATCAGCGTGACGATTTCCTGGCTGGAGAGGAGCTTTTCGTAGCGTGCCTTCTCCACGTTCAGGATCTTGCCGCGCAGCGGCAGGATGGCCTGGAACTTGCGGTCGCGCCCCTGCTTGGCGCTGCCACCGGCGGAGTCGCCCTCGACGATGTAGATCTCGCACAGCGCCGGGTCTTTCTCCTGGCAGTCGGCGAGCTTGCCGGGCAGGCCCATGCCGTCGAGCACGCCCTTGCGCCGCGTCATCTCGCGCGCCTTGCGCGCCGCCTCGCGCGCACGCGCGGCCTCGACGATCTTGCCGCAGAGGATCTTCGCATCCTGGGGCTTCTCCTCGAGGTATTCGGCGAGGAGCTTGCCGACGATGTCCTCGACCGGCGCGCGCACCTCGCTGCTGACCAGCTTGTCCTTGGTCTGGCTGCTGAACTTGGGCTCGGGCACCTTGACCGAGAGCACGCAGCACAGGCCTTCGCGCATGTCGTCGCCGGTCACCTCGACCTTGGCCTTCTTGGCCAGCTCGTTGTCGGCGATGTACTTGCCGATGACGCGCGTCATCGCGGCGCGCAGGCCGGTCAGGTGGGTGCCGCCGTCACGCTGCGGGATGTTGTTGGTGAAGCACAGGACCTGCTCGTTGTAGCCGTCGTTCCACTGCATCGCCACCTCGACGCCGATCTCGGTGCCGGGAATGCCGCCGTAGGTCTCCGCCGGACGGGTGCCGGCAGCGTGGAACGGCGTGGGGTGCAGCACCCGCTTGCCGGTACTGATGAACTTGACGAAGCCGAGCACGCCGCCCGCGCCCGAGAAATCGTCTTCCTTGCCGGTGCGCTCGTCGATCAGGCGGATGCGCACGCCGTTGTTCAGGAAACTCAGCTCGCGCAGGCGCTTGGCCAGCGTGTCGTAGTGGAAGTCGTGGTTGTCGCCGAAGATCTCGGTGTCGGGCAGAAAGCGCACGCTGGTGCCGCGCTCCTGGGTCGGGCCGGTGACGCGCATCGGCGAGACCTCGAAGCCATCGACCGTCTCGACCAGCCGGTTCTGCACGAAGCCGCGGGCGAACTCGATCTGGTGCGCCCGGCCGTCGCGGCGCACCGTCAGGCGCAGCCATCTGGACAGCGCGTTGACGCACGAGACGCCCACGCCGTGCAGGCCGCCCGAGACCTTGTAGCTGTTCTGGTTGAACTTGCCGCCGGCGTGCAGCTCGGTGAGCGCGATCTCGGCCGCCGAGCGCTTGGGCTCGTGCTTGTCGTCCATCTTCACGCCGGTGGGGATGCCGCGGCCGTTGTCCACCACGCTCAAGCTGCCGTCGGCGTGGATGGTGACGGCGATGTCGTCGCAAAAACCGGCCAGCGCCTCGTCGATCGAGTTGTCCACCACCTCGAACACCAGGTGGTGCAGGCCGGTGCCGTCGGACGTGTCGCCGATGTACATGCCGGGGCGCTTCCTGACCGCCTCCAGCCCCTCCAGGATCTGGATCGCGGATGCGCCGTAGCCGCTCTCCTCGCCTTCGTGGGGCGCGTGCGCGCGCGGTTCTTGCTGGTTTTCTTCGGTCATGGGAAACACTTTTGGGCAGCCTCTGGGGCTGCGCCATCAATCACAATCAAATCGGCTGTTTGCACCCGTCAGTCAATCGCTAGCAGCTATCAAAATCAATCAGATACGCATGGGCATGACGACGTATTTGAAACGCTCGTTGCCCGGGATGGTGAAGACGACCGAGCTGTTGCCGTCCTGCAGCTCCACGCGCACCATCTCCTGGCCCATGTTGGCGAGCACGTCGATCAGGTAGGTGACGTTAAAGCCGATCTCCACCGGCTCGCCGGCGTAGTCGATGTCGAGCTCGTCCATCGCCTCTTCCTGCTCGGCGTTGTTGCTGCTCACGCGCAGGCTGCCCGGCTCGATGTTCAGGCGCACGCCCTTGAACTTCTCGCTCGTCATGATGGCCGAGCGCTGCAGGCTGGCGAGCAGGGGCAGGCGCCCGAGCGTGATCTGGTTCTGGTAGTTGCGCGGGATCACGCGGTTGTAGTCGGGGAACTTGCCCTCGACCAGCTTGGTGACGAACTCCATGCCGCCGAAGATGAAGCGCGCCTGGTTGCTGGCGAACTGCATCTCGATCGCGCCGTCGGCGTCCGACAGCAGGCGCTGCAGCTCGAGCACGGTCTTCCTCGGCAGGATCACCTCCTGCTTGGGCACTTCGACCTCCAGCGTGGCGCCGGTGAAGGCCAGCCGGTGCCCGTCGGTGGCCACGAGCGAGAGCTGGTTGCCCTCGGCCACGAACAGGATGCCGTTGAGGTAGTAGCGGATGTCCTGCACCGCCATGGCGAACGAGACCTGCGCGAGCAGCTCCTTGAGCGCCTTCTGCGGCACGCTGAAGGCCGGGCCGAACGCCGCGGATTCCTGCACCAGCGGGAAGTCCTCGGCCGGCAGCGTGTGCAGCGTGAAGCGGCTCTTGCCGCCCTTGAGCACCAGCCTGGAGGGGCCGGACTCCAGGCTCACCGTCTGCTCCACCGGCAGGGTCTTCAGGATGTCGATGAGCTTGCGCGCGCCCACGGTGGTGGCGAAATCGCCCGTGTCGCCGCCGAGCTCGGCCGTGGTGCGCACCTGGATCTCCTGGTCGCTGGTGGTGAACTGCAGCGCGTTGCCCGTTTTCCTGATCAGCACGTTGGCCAGGATGGGCACCGTGTGGCGGCGCTCGACGATGCCGGAGACGGCTTGCAGCACCGCCAGGAATTTGTCTTGGGTAGCCTTCAGGACGATCATCGGGAAACCTCTGGGAAATGAAAGGGGTTGAAACGGTCAGCCCTTGAGCGTTTGCTCGAGCACGTGCAATTGCTGGTTCAGTTCGGTGAGCTGCTGGCGCTCGCCGCCGATCTTGCGCACCGCGTGCAGCACGGTGGTGTGGTCGCGCCCGCCGAAGAGCTCGCCGATCTCGGGCAGGCTTTTCTGCGTCAGCTCCTTGGCCAGGTACATCGCGATCTGGCGCGGGCGGGCGATGCTCGCCGGGCGCTTCTTGCTGTACATGTCGGCGACCTTGATCTTGTAGTAGTCGGCCACCGTCTTCTGGATGTTCTCGACGCTGATCTGGCGGTTCTGGATGCTGAGCAGGTCGCGCAGCGCCTCGCGCGCCACGGCGATGGAAATATCCTTCTGGTTGAAGCGCGCGTAGGCCAGCACCTTGCGCAGCGCACCCTCGAGCTCGCGCACGTTGGAACGCACGTTCTTGGCGATGAAGAAGGCCACCTCCTCGGGCATGGCCGCGCCTTCGGCCTGCGCCTTGTTGATCAGGATGGCCACGCGCATTTCGAGCTCCGGCGGCTCGATCGCCACCGACAGCCCGGCGTCGAAGCGCGAGACCAGCCGCTCGTGGATGTTCGTCAGCCCCTTGGGGTAGGTGTCGGACGTCATCACGATGTGGCTCTTCTTGGCCAGCAGCGCCTCGAAGGCGTTGAAGAACTCCTCCTGCGTGCGGTCCTTGTTGGCGAAGAACTGCACGTCGTCGATCAACAGCAGGTCGAGCGAGTGGTAGCCCTCCTTGAAGGCGTCGAAGGCGTTGTGCCGCACCGCGCGCACCACGTCCGAGACGAACTGCTCGGCATGGATGTAGCGCACCCTGGCGCGGGGGCGCTCGCGCAGCAGCCGGTTGCCCACGGCGTGCATCAGGTGCGTCTTGCCCAGGCCCACGCCGCCATAGATGAACAGCGGGTTGTACATCAGCCCCGGCTGCGCCGCGACGTGCATCGCCGCCGAGCGCGCCATGCGGTTGGCCGTGCCCTCCACCAGGGTCTCGAAGGTGAGCGCCGGGTTGAGCCGCGACGGCACGCCCGGCGCACCGGGCGCCGCCGCGACGGGGCCGGGCGCGGCGTCTTCCGCCGGCGCCGCTGCCGCCTCCGTCTGCGCCGGGGCGCTCTTCGGCGCACGACGCGGCGCCAGCGCCAGCTCCAGCGTCACCGGCTCGTCGCACAGCCCCTGCAGCACCGCGGCGATCTGGCCCGCGTACTGCGCCCGCACGTGGTCCAGCTTGAACCGGTTGACGACCAACAGCGTGACGCGCGACAGATCGGCCGACACCTGCGCGCTCAAGGGCTTGATCCAGGTGTTGAACTGCTGCTCGGGCAGGGCCTGGGCGAGCTGCTCCAGGCACGCCAGCCACAGCCGCTGGCCGGCATCGGCGGCGCCATGGGCACGCTGGGGGGTGGGGAGTCCCTCGTACATCGGGGTGGTTCTTCTAGTTGTCGGAGGGGTAACGGACAAGGCTGTCGATTCTAGCCCGCGCCCAAGTTATCCACAACCCGGAAACCCCGGCGGACGGACCGGCGCCGGTTCGCCGCCGGCGGCGAATTTGCCGCGCGCCGCCAGTGCTGCGATAATCGCCCGTTTTCCCTGAACGTTCGGGGCAATGCACGTGTGGCTGGCGGCCCGCGCCCGGCGGTGGCCCCGCCGCACGGGAACGCCACCCGGCGCGGGCCCACCGCCCGGGCGCCGTCACCGAAAACCTCCAAGGACTGACCATGAAACGTACCTACCAGCCCTCCAAGACGCGCCGCGCACGCACCCACGGTTTTCTCGTGCGCATGAAGACCCGCGGCGGCCGCGCCGTGATCAACGCCCGCCGCGCCAAGGGCCGCAAGCGCCTGGCCGTCTGAGGCGGGTGGCCGACGGCGGCCTGCCCGACAGCGCTTCTCCTCCCGCCGTTGCCACCATGTACCGGCTGAAAACCCGTCCCCAGTTCCAGGCCACGCTCGCGGCGGGCGCGGCCGCGCGCACGGCGCATTTCGCGCTGCACCGGCTGCGGCTGGACGCGGGCGCGCCCGATCCGCTCTTTGCTGGCGCCCCGGACGCGAGCTGGCTGGGCGCGCTGATACCCAAGCGCTGGGCGCGCCGCAGCGTGACGCGCAACGCCATCCGGCGCCAGATCTATGCCGTGGCGCAGCCCGCCGTCCTGGCGCCATCGGCCGCCCACGTCGTGCGCCTGCGCGCGGCGTTCGACCGCTCCCGGTTCCCGAGCGCCAGCTCCGTCGCGCTCAAGCGGGCGGTGCGCGCCGAACTGGAGCAGCTCTTCGCGCGCGCCCTGCGAAGCGCCGACACCGCATGATGCGCCGCCTGCTCATCGCGCTGGTGCGCGGCTACCGGCTGCTGCTCAGCCCCTGGCTGGGCAGCGCCTGCCGCTTCGAGCCCACCTGCTCGCGCTACGCCATCGAGGCGCTGGAGCGGCACGGCGCGGCGGCCGGCAGCTATTTGACGCTCAGGCGCCTCGCCCGCTGCCACCCGTGGTGCGACGGCGGGCACGACCCGGTGCCCGAGCAGCTGCCGCGCGGCCGGCAGCTGTTTTCGCGCTTCGGCGACGGCAGCACCCCACATACCCCCTCCACACGCAAGCACTCATGAACGACATCCGCCGCACCATCCTGTGGGTGATTTTTGGCTTCTCCATGGTTCTGCTGTGGGACAAATGGCAGGTCTACCACGGCAAGCCGGCGACCTTCTTTCCGTCGCCCACGGCGCTGGTGAGCGGCGCCGCCGCCCCCGAGACGCCGCCGCCGGCCCCGCAGGCGCCCGCGAGCGCCGCCGCGGCCCCTACGGCCGCCGCCGGCACCACCGGCACCGTGCCTGCGAGCACGCAGGAGCCGCCCGCCGCCCCCGCCATCGCGCACGAGCGCATCACCGTCTCGACCGACGTGCTGCAGCTCACGTTCGACAACGCCGGGGGTTCGCTGGTCGAAGGCAAGCTGCTGCACCACAAGGGCAGCCAGGACGACCCCCAGCCCTTCGTGCTGCTCGAGGACGACAGCAAGCACGTGTACGTGGCGCAGACCGGCCTGATCGGCGGCTCCTTCCCCAACCACAAGACGGCGATGCGCATCGCGCCCGGCCCGCGCGAGCTGGGCGACGGCGAGAACGAGCTGACCGTGCGCTTCGAATCGCCCGACCTGGGCGGCGTCAGGCTGGTCAAGAGCTACACGCTCAAGCGCGGCGCCTACGACATCGCCGTGCGCCACGAGGTGGTGAACACCGGCACGACGCCGGTGGCGCCGCAGCTGTACCTGCAGCTGGTGCGCGACGGCAACCAGCCCGAGGGCGCGGTGCCGTTCTACTCGACCTTCACCGGCCCGGCGGTCTACACCGGCAGCAAGAAGTACCAGAAGATCACCTTCAAGGAGATCAAGGAAAAGAAGGTCGACATCCCCGCCGAGGCGAGCGACGGCTACATCGCCATGGTGCAGCACTACTTCGCCACCGCCTGGCTGCTGCCCGATGGCACGCCGCGCCAGCTGCGCGTGGACGCGGCCGACATCGGCGCCAGCGCCCCCGACTGCTGCTACCGCGTGCAGGACATCGTGCCCATGGGAGAGCTCGCGCCGGGGCAGACCAAGACCCTGGAGGCGCGCCTGTTCGCCGGCCCGCAGGTGGAGAAGACCCTGGAGAACCTGGCGCCGGGGCTGGAGCTGATCAAGGACTACGGCTACCTCACCATCATCGCCAAGCCGCTGTACTGGCTGCTCAGCGCCATCCACGGCGTGATCGGCAACTGGGGCTGGTCCATCGTCGGCCTGGTGGTGCTGCTCAAGCTCGCGTTCTACTGGCTCAACGCCAAGGCGTATTCCAGCATGGCGAAGATGAAGGCGCTGAACCCGCGCATCCAGGACCTGCGCGCGCGCCTGAAGGACAAGCCGCAGCAGATGCAGCAGGAGATGATGCGCATCTACCGCGAGGAGAAGGTCAACCCGCTGGGCGGCTGCCTGCCGATCGCGGTCCAGATCCCGGTGTTCATCGCGCTGTACTGGGTGCTGCTGTCCAGCGTGGAGATGCGCCACGCGCCGTGGCTCGGCTGGGTGACCGACCTCTCGACCAAGGACCCGTACTTCATCCTGCCGCTCCTGATGACCCTGTCCACGCTGCTGCAGACCGCGCTCAACCCGGCGCCGCCGGACCCGATGCAGGCCAAGATGATGTGGATCATGCCGCTGGCGTTCAGCGTCATGTTCTTCATGTTCCCGGCCGGCCTGGTGCTGTACTGGCTGACCAACAACCTGCTGTCGATCGCGCAGCAGTGGGTGATCAACACCCGCATGGGCGTGCCGCCGCAGTTCCACCTGCCCAAGTTCCGCTAGGACCTGCCATGCCGTCGGGCGCCTTCGATCGCTGGAAACCCCACGTCGTGGCCGCGGCGGTGATCGAGCGCGAGGACAGGTTCCTGCTCGTGGAGGAGCAGACCAGCGACGGCCTGCGGCTGAACAACCCGGCCGGGCACATCGAGCCGGGCGAGTCGCCCCAGCAGGCCTGCGTGCGCGAGGTGCTCGAAGAAGCGGCGCACGACTTCGAGCCGCAGGCGCTGGTGGGCATCTACCTCAACCGCTTCACCAAGACGCGCACCGGCGAAGACCTCACCTACCTGCGCTTCACCTACTGCGGGCGCCTGGGCGCGCACCACGACTGGCGCCCGCTCGACACCGGCATCGTGCGCACCCTGTGGATGAGCGCGGCCGAAATCCGCGCCTGCCGCGAGCGCCACCGCAGCCCGCTGCTGCTGCAAAGCCTGGAAGACTACCTGGCGGGCCAGCGCTTCCCGCTGGCGCTGGTGCACGCCGACGCCAGCGTCAGCCGCTGACTCAGCGCGCCGCCGCCACCTGCGTGATCAGCCGGTGGTAGAAGCGGATCGCATCCGCGTAGCCCCCGACCGACAGGCGCTCGTTGGTGCCGTGGAAGCGCTTGAGGTCCTCGCCGTCGGCGCGCACCGGCGAGAACTTGAAGATGTGGTCGCTCAGGGGCTCGTAGTGCACCGAGTCGGTGCCGGCCACCATCAGGCCGGGGGCCACGAGCACGTCGGGGAAGACCTCGCGGATGGTCTGGTTCAGCAGCCGGTACTGGGCCGCATCGGTCGGCGCCACCTTCGACGCCTCCTTGCCCCCGGGCAGCGCGGCGATCTTGAAGTGCTCCTGCGGCACCACCTTGCCGACGGCGGACTGCACGTGCTGCATCACGCCGCCCTGCGTGTCGCCCGGCAGGATGCGGAAGTTCACCGTGGCCTCGGCGCGCCCGGGCAGCACGTTGTCCTTGTTGCCCGCGTTCACGATGGTGAGCGCCGTGGTGGTGCGCAGCATCGCGTTGGTGCTGCCCGCCGCCTCCAGCTGCTTCTGCACCACGGGGCCGAAGAGCCAGAGGTTGGACAGGGCCACGCGCGAGAAGCCTCCCATCTCGGGCGCGAGCACGTCGAACATCTCGCCGGCCACGCCGCGGATGGCCGCGGGCATCTGGTCGTTTTCCAGCGCGTTCAGCGCCGCGGCCATCATCGCGATCGCGCTCGTGCCCTTCTTCGGCGGCATCGACGAATGCCCGGGCGTGGCGCTGGCGGTCAGGCCCACCGACATGTAGCCCTTCTCGGCCACGCCGATCAGCGCGGCGGGGTGTTTGAGGCCCGGCATCACGCCGTCGAGCACCAGCAGGCCCTCGTCGATCACGAAATCGAGCTGCACGCCCCGGCTCTTGAGCAGCTCGGCGATCCTGGCCGCGCCGCGCAGGCCGCCCAGTTCCTCGTCGGCGCCGTAGGCCAGGTAGACGGTGCGCGGCGGCTGGTAGCCGCTGGCGATCAGCATCTCCACCGCTTCCATTTGCGAGAGCAGGTTGCCCTTGTCGTCCCACGAGCCGCGGCCCCAGATGTAGCCGTCCTTGACGAGCCCGGCGAACGGCGGCTCCTGCCAGTCGCCCTCGGTGCCCGGCGCGATCGGCACCACGTCCTGGTGCGCCATCAGCAGCACGGCCTTGGCCTTGGGGTCCTGCCCCTGCCACGTGTAGAGCAGCGACAGGCCGTTCACCACCTCGCGCTGGAGCGTGGCGTGCACCCGGGGAAATTCTTTTTCGAGCAGGGCGTGCAGCGCAAGGAACTGATCCCGGCTCAAATCGGCGTCCGTGGCCGACGAGATGGTTTTGAGCCGGACCGCCTGCGCCAAGCGCCCCGCCGCAGCCGCTTCGTCGACGGCCAGTGGCGCGAGCGGCGCCACCTCCAACTGGCGCGAGCCCTTGCGCCAGGTGTTGAGCGCCACGGCCGACGCCAGGACGAGGACGAAGATCAGCAGGGCACCGAGGGTTTTCTTCCACATAAGAACTGGCCTCCTTGATTGGTGATGGTTCTGCACGCCCTCGCGACTCATGCCGCGGCACCCTGTTCGCGCAAGCCCTCGTCCCGGGCCTCGACAGGCATCAGCTGCAATATGCCAAAAAGCAGTTCGAACGCAGTGAACCCGAGAATGATGGCGCTGGCTCCAGAGAAGACCGCATGGATTTGCCACGTCATGAAAAGCAGTCGCGCCACGGCATCCAGCCTTCCCAAGGCCACCGAAGGATAAAGAATGCGCGCCAGCGCCCAGACTACGACCACCGACCCCAGCAAGTTGGCGAACAATATGTGCATGGGCTCCAATTCAGGGATTGCTCCCGGAAGGCCCAAGCTTCTGGCCGTCCAGGCGAGTAGCGTGTAAATCCAGGTGAATGTCCATGGCAAAACGAACATCCAGGTGGCCAGCAGGTCGTACCATGCGCTGTACCGTACCATGCGGATGAAGCGGTCTTGTTGCATCGCGAGCTCCCGTGAAGTGCAAAGACCGCAGTGTCAACCTTAGACCATGCTTCAATGTCAAGCGTTTTCGAAGGCAATCCATGCTCATCGGCGAATTGGCCACCGCCAGCGGTCTATCTCGTGAGACGCTGCGGTTCTACGAGAAACTCGGCCTGATCCATTCCCGCAGACTGCCCAACGGCTATCGTCGGTACATCCCCGAGACTCTGACGCTCGTCATGTACATCCGGACCGCCCAACAACTCGGCTTCACCTTGTCCGAGATCGGGCGCGAAATCCCCCGATTTTGGCAAGGCGAGGTTTCGGGCGCCGACATCGCGCAGGTTTTGCAGAACAAATTGGCCGACATCGATCAGCGCATTAAGGCACTGCAATCCCTGCGCGAAGACCTGGCCGCACGCCTGGCCTCGGCATGCCCGTTGCGCACGCCATCGACCACCTCACCGCATCCGGCCACCGTGGCCGACGGCTCCACCCGTGGTGCGGCACGACGGGCATGACGCCGATTCCCTCCACGATCAGGTTGGTACGGCACATCCCATCCATCATGCGCCGCAGGGATTGGCATTCGGGCCGCCGATAATCCGTGGCATGCACAAGCACCGCATCGTGGTGGGCCTGTCGGGCGGCGTCGATTCCGCCGTCACCGCCCATCTTCTTCAAGCGCAGGGTCACGAGGTCGTCGGCATCTTCATGAAGAACTGGGAAGATGACGACGACGATGAATACTGCTCCAGCCGCCAGGATTTCCTGGACGCCGCCAGCGTCGCCGACGTGCTCGGCATCGAGATCGAGCACGTGAACTTCGCTGCCGAGTACAAGGACCGGGTGTTCGCCGAGTTCCTGCGCGAATACCAGGCCGGGCGCACGCCCAACCCCGACGTGCTGTGCAACGCCGAGATCAAGTTCAAGGCCTTCCTCGATCACGCGATGCGCCTGGGTGCCGAGAAAATCGCCACCGGCCACTATGCGCGCGTGCGCCAGAGCGCGCAGACCGGACTGTTCGAGCTGCTGCGGGGCGTGGACCCGTCCAAGGACCAGAGCTACTTCCTGCACCGCCTGAACCAGGCGCAACTGGCGAAGACGCTGTTCCCCGTGGGCGCGCTGCGCAAGACCGAGGTGCGGCGCATCGCGGCCGAGATCGGCCTGCCGAACGCGAAGAAAAAGGATTCGACCGGCATCTGCTTCATCGGCGAGCGGCCGTTCCGCGAGTTTCTGAACCGCTACATCGCGAGCGAATCCGGCCCCATCCTCGACGACCGCGGGCGCAGGCTCGGGCGCCACATGGGCCTGTCGTTCTACACGCTGGGCCAGCGCCAGGGCCTGGGCATCGGCGGCGTGAAGGACAAGGGCGCACCGCGCGGCGGCGGCGACCATGCCCCGTGGTTCGTCGCGCGCAAGGACCTGGAGCGCAACGCGCTCGTCGTGGTGCAGGGGCACGAGCACCCCTGGCTGCTGTCGCACGAACTCACCGCGCAGGACGCGAGCTGGGTCGCGGGCCACGCGCCCGCGCCGGGCGGCTACGGCGCCAAGACGCGCTACCGCCAGCAGGATGCGCGCTGCGTGCTTTCAAACGAGGAGCAGACCGGGTTCGCGCTGCGCTTCGATGAGGCGCAGTGGGCGGTCACGCCGGGCCAGTCGGCCGTGCTCTACGACGGCGAGGTGTGCCTCGGCGGGGGCGTGATCGCGGCGGCCCGGGCGTGATCAGAACGCGCTGCCGGGCTGCTGCAGGAACGCCAGTTCCTCGGGCGTGCTGGCGCGGCCCAGCGCGGCGTTGCGGTGCGGATAGCGGCCGAAGCGCGCGATGATGGCCTCGTGCCGGCGCGCGAAGTCCAGGTTGTCCGGCGCCCCCAGCGCCACGTACAGGCGCAGCGACTCCTGCTGCACGAGTAGCGACTCGCTGTGCATGTAGGGCAGGTAGGCGAACGCGCGCTGCACGGCGGGCAGGCGCTGGTCCAGCCCCTGCGCCACCAGCTCCTGCGCCAGCACCAGCGCCACCGTGTCCTGCGCGAACGCCTGGCCGCCGCCCCGGTGCAGGTTGCGCGAGAACTGGTCGAGCACGATGATTTCCGCCAGCCGCCCCGGCGCATCCGCGCGCCAGCGCCAGAGCTCGCCGCGCGCGGCGGCGGCGTGCAGCGGTGCGAAGCGCGCGCGGATCGCGGCGTCGAAGGCATCGTCCCTGGCAAACCATTGCTTCGGGCTGCTCTCGTCGAACCAGAAGGCCAGCACGGCGGCGGCGGTGATCGTCGTATCGTTCATGCGGGCGAGTATCGCCCGAAGGAATTTTCAAGACAAATACGGCTCCAGCGCTTGTGCAGCAAGCGCTGGCAGCTATCAAAAGGATGAATTCCATGCCTCTCTGGGACTTCGTGATCGTCGGCGCCGGCATGGCCGGGGCGTCGCTCGGCTGGCAGCTGGCGGGGGCCGGCGCCTCGGTGCTGCTGCTCGAGCGCGAGCCGCAGCCCGGCTACCACAGCACCGGCCGCTCGGCCGCGCTGTTCATCGAGACCTATGGCACCGAGGCGATCCGCGCGCTCACCCGCGCCAGCCGCGGCTTCTACGACGCGCCGCCCGCGGGCTTCGCCGACGCGCCCATCCTCGCCCCGCGCGGCGTGGCCTACGTGGCGACGCACGGACAGCTCGGCAAGCTGGCCGCGCTCGACGCCGAGCTGCGCCCGCACGCGCCCGGCCTGGTGGACCTCGGCCCCGCCGAACTGCTGCGGCGCCTGCCCTGCCTGCGGCCCGAGGTGGTCGCCGCGGGCCTGCTCGATCCGGGCGCCACCGACATCGACGTGCATGCGCTGCACCAGGGCTATCTGCGCGGCCTGCGCCGGCGGGGCGCGGCGCTGCGCACCGATGCCGAGGTGACCGGCCTCGCGCGCGCCGGAGGCGCCTGGACGATCCGGCTGGCCCGGGGCGAACCCGTGCGGGCGCGCCGCGTGGTCAACGCCGCCGGCGCCTGGGCCGACGCACTGGCGCGCATGGCCGGCGCCCGGCCCGTGGGGCTGGTGCCCAGGCGGCGCAGCGCCTTCACCTTCCCGGCGCCCGCCGGGGTGCCGGTAAAGGACTGGCCCGCCGCCATCGGCGTGGCCGAGGACTGGTACTTCAAGCCCGACGCCGGGCAGCTGCTGGGCTCGCCAGCGAACGCCGACGCCACCGAGCCGCACGACGTGGTGGCCGAGGAGCTGGACGTGGCCACCGGCATCGCGCGCATCGAGGAAGTGACGACGCTCACGATCCGCCGCCCGACGCATGTCTGGGCCGGGCTGCGCTCCTTCGTGGCCGACGGCGAATTCGTCATCGGCGCGGACGAGGAGGCGGAGGGCTTCTTCTGGCTCGCGGCGCAGGGCGGCTACGGCATCCAGAGCGCGGCGGGCTATTCGCTGCTGGCGCGCAATCTTCTGCTGGGCGAGCCGCTGGACGCGCGCCTGCGGGCCGAGGGCATCACGCCCGAAACCGCGGCCGGGCTTTCGCCCCGCAGGTTCTCTTGACGCTCCCACCAAGATAGCTGGCAGCGCTTGTCCAGCAGTGCGCAACACACCGGCTTCTTCATCTACACCAGGTAGGAACCGCAAGCCCATGCACAGGCGGCGCCGGATCGCGCGGCGCCCGCCTGCAGCCCCGCTTCATCCGCCAGCGGCAGCGGGCCGGGCTACGAAGCGGCGGAGCCCGAGCGCTGAGAGCGCACGCCGGATGTTGGTCAAATCAGCCTCCAGCCCTTACTGGGAAAGCGCTGGAAGCTCCCGAAAATAGGGCGCTTCAGGCCTTCTTGGCTGCGTTGAGCTGGTCGCGCGTGGCCCACGCCGCCGCGCGTGCCGCGTCGACGAAGTCGGCGCCGCCGCTGGCGTACAGGATGGCGCGCGAGGAGTTCACCACGATGGGGCCGTCCGGCCGCCAGCCCGCGCGCACCGTGGCCGCCGCGTCGCCGCCCTGCGCGCCCACGCCGGGGATGAGCAGCGGCACCGTGGGCGCGAGCGCACGCACGCGCTCGATCTCCGCCGGATAGGTCGCGCCCACCACCAGGCCGAGCTGGCCGCTGGTGTTCCACGGGCCCTGCACCAGCGCCGCCAGGTGCTCGTAGAGCAGCGGCTGGCCGGGCACGTCGGCCAGGCGCTGGGCCTGCAGGTCGCCGCCGCCGGGGTTGGAGGTGCGGCACAGCAGGAAGGCGCCCTTGCCGGGGTAGCGCAGGTAGGGCTCGACCGAATCGAAGCCCATGAAGGGCGAGAGCGTGACCGCGTCGGCGCCGTAGCGCTCGAAGGCCTCGCGCGCGTACTGCTCGGCGGTGGAGCCGATGTCGCCGCGCTTGGCGTCCAGGATCACCGGCACGTGCGGCGCGTTGGCGCGCAGGTGCTGCATCAGGCGTTCGAGCTGGTCCTCGGCGCGCTGCGCCGCGAAGTAGGCGATCTGCGGCTTGAAGGCGCAGGCCAGGTCGGCCGTGGCGTCGACGATGGCGGCGCAGAAGTCGTAGATCCTGCGGCCGTCGCCGCGCAGCGCCGCGGGAAAGCGCGCGGGATCGGGGTCGAGGCCGACGCACAGCATCGAATCGTTGCGGCCGGCGGCTTGGCGCAGCATGTCGAGGAAATCCATGGGGCGCGATTCTAGGTGGCCCGGCGCGGCACAATCGTGCCCCATGCCTGCCTTCTCGCGCCGCCAGCTGGTGGTTCTCGCGCTGCTGACCACCGTCTGGGGGCTGAACTGGCCGGTGCTCAAGCTCGGCGTCGCCGACTTTCCCCCGCTGAGCTTTCGCGCGCTGTCGCTGGTGCTGAGCCTGCCGGTGTACGCGCTGATGCTGGCGCAGCAGCGCCTGCCGCTGACGATCGCCCGCGCGCACTGGCCGCAGGTGGCCTGGCTCGGGCTCTGGAACATGGTGCTGTGGAACGCGCTGATGATTTCGGCGATTCCGCGCCTCTCCAGCGGGCGCGCGGCCATCCTCGGCTACACCATGCCGATTTTCTCGGCCATGCTCGGCCAGCTCCTGTTTTCCGACCGGCTCGGCGCCCGCGCCTGGGCCGGCGTGGCGGCGGCGGCCGGCGGCGTGCTGCTGCTGCTCTGGAATGAAATGGCGCGCCTGAGCGGCAGCACCACAGGCGTGCTCCTGATGCTGTGCGCCGCGGCCTCGTGGGCGCTGGGCACGCAGCTGCTGCGCCGCAGCCACCTGCCGGTGCCGCTGGTCACGCTGACCTTCTGGATGACGCTGCTCACGGTGGCGGTGCTCACGCCGCTGGCGTGGCTGATGGAGTCGGCCCGCTGGCACACGCCCGGCCCGGCGACCGCCTTCGCCATCCTCTACAACGCGGTGCTGGCGCTGGCGTTCGCACAGGTCGCCTGGTTCTTCCTCGCGCGCACGCTGGTGCCGATCGCCTCCACGCTGAGCGTGATGATGATCCCGGTGATCGGCGTCTTCGCCGGCGCCTGGTGGCTGGGCGAGCCGCTGCACTGGCAGGACTTCACCGCCATGGGGCTGATCCTGCTGGCGATCGCCTCGGTGCTCTGGCCTTCAGGGAAAAAGGCCGCCAGCGCTTGACTGGCAAGCGCCAGCAGCTCTTTTTTTGATAGAAATTCAGCCTGCGGCGCGCTTTTGCAGGATCTCGAAGGCGGGCAGCAGCTTGCCCTCCAGCACTTCGAGGAAGGCGCCGCCGCCGGTGGAGATGTAGCCCACGTCTTTCTCGATGCCGTACTTGGCGATCGCCGCCAGCGTGTCGCCGCCGCCGGCGATGCTGAAGGCGCTCGATTGCGCGATGGCGCGCGCGATGGTCGCGGTGCCGTGGGCGAAGGCGTCGAACTCGAACACGCCGACCGGCCCGTTCCAGACGATGGTGCCCGCGGCCTGGAGCTGCGCGGCCAGGCGCGCGGCGGTTTCGGGGCCGATGTCGAGGATCAGGTCGTCGGCCGCCACGTCGGCGGCCCGCTTCACCGTGGCGGGGGCATCGGCGGCGAAGGTCCTGGCGACGACCACGTCGGTCGGGACCGGCACCTGCGCGCCGCGCGCGGCCATCGCATCGATCACCGCCTTCGCCTCGCCGACCAGGCCGGGCTCGGCCAGGCTCTTGCCGATCGGCAGCCCGGCGGCGAGCAGGAAGGTGTTGGCGATGCCGCCGCCGACGATGAGCTGGTCGACCTTGTGCGCCAGGCTTTGCAGGATGGTCAGCTTGGTCGAGACCTTGGAGCCCGCGACGATGGCCACCAGCGGACGCTTCGGGCTGGCGAGGGCCTGGGCCAGCGCGTCGATCTCGGCCGCCAGCAGCGGCCCGGCGCAGGCCAGCGGCGCGTACTCGGCGATGCCGTAGGTCGTGCCCTCGGCGCGGTGCGCGGTGCCGAAGGCGTCGTTCACGTAGATGTCGCACAGCCGGGCCATTTTCCGGGCGAGCTCGGGGTCGTTCTTCTTCTCGCCCCGGTTGACGCGGCAGTTCTCCAGCAGCACCACCTGCCCCGGCGCGACCTGCACGCCGTCCACCCAGTGGGCGAGCAGCGGCACCTCGCGGCCCAGCAGCTCCGAGAGGCGCCGGGCCACGGGGGCCAGCGAGTCCTCGGGCCGGAACTCGCCCTCGGTCGGCCGGCCCAGGTGGCTGGTCACCATGACGGCGGCGCCGGCGCCGAGCGCCATCTCGATCGCGGGCACCGAGGCGCGCACGCGCGTGTCCTCGGCGATGCGGCCCGCGCCGTCCAGCGGCACGTTCAGGTCGGCGCGGATGAAGACACGCTTGCCCCGGGCCTTGCCCTGGGCGCAGAGATCGGAAAAGCGGAGAACGTCCATGGCTACAGCAGATGCGTCGGGGGTTGGAGACCGGCCATCCGGAGGGCTCGCTTGCGCGACAGCCATGACTTTGGTCACTTCCCGGGGGCCGGGCCATATCCTAATATGTCCGCACCATGGCCGCCGTCACACCCCTGCTGCGCCCCGCGCCGCCCGAGTGCCCGGCGGACGCCATGGCCGAGCCGGGCATCCTGGTGGTGGACGACCACGAGCTGGTGCGCCTGGGCCTGCGCGCACTGCTGCAGGCGCAGCCCGGCCACATGCCGGTGCACGAGGCGCGCAGCCTGGCCGACGCGCTGGCGTTCTACGCCGCCCATGCCGCCGCCCTGCACCTGGTGCTGCTCGACCTGGACCTGCCCGACGCCCACGGACTGGACGCCCTGGTGCGCTTCAGGCGCGCGTTCCCGCAGGCGCGCGTGATCGTGCTGTCGGGCATGGGCAGCCCCTCCCTGGCGCAGGGCGCGCTGGCGCTGGGGGCGCAGGCCTTCCTGCCCAAGTCCGGCCACCTGGGCGAGGTGCTGCGCTACGTGCGCGACCACGACCTGGCCGCGCCGGTGCCGCCGCCGGCGCCGGCCGGCGGCCCGTACGCGCAGCAGCAGCTCACGCCGCGCCAGGCGGAGATCCTGGACTGGCTGCTGGCCGGCAAGTCGAACAAGGAGATCGCGCGGCTGTCGCACCTGAGCGAGGGCACGGTCAAGAACCACGTCTCCACCCTGCTGCTGGTGTTCGGCATGCGCTCGCGCGCCCAGCTGATCAGCAGCCTGCGCTGAACATGGCCGAGCTCGCGCCCGAGCTGGCCCAGCGGGTGCTGCGCGAGCAGGTGGCGTCGATGTACGCGAGCGCGCCCGCGGCCTACCTGGCCGACTTCCTGACCGCGCTGGTCCTGAGCCTGAGCCTGTACGCGGCCACTCTGCGCTGGCAGGTGCTGCTGTGGATGGGCCTGCACCTGCTGCTGACGCTGCGCCGCGCCTACCGCGGCTACCAGCGCAGCCCGGACGCGGCCGAGCACAGCGAGTACTGGGCCAGGGTCAACGCGCGCAACATGCTCATCCGCTCCTCCGTCTGGGGCCTGGGGCCCTGGCTGTGCCTGCCCGCGGGGCCGCAGCACATGGAGCTGTGGACCCTGACCATCGTGATGATGATGGGCGAATGCGCCGGCGGCGCGCTGTCGGTCGCCTTCCTCAAGCGCTGCATCCCCCGCTTCATCGTGCCCAGCATGATCGGCCTGGTCACGGCGCTGGCCTGGCGCGGCGACCGGGCGCACCTGTTCCTGGCCGCCGGCTGCCTGCTGTACATGGGCGTCACCATCGTCTTCGCGCGGCGGCTGAACACGCACCTGACCAACTCGCTGGTCATGCGCTTCGAGAAAGAGGCGCTGGCCGAGCAGCTGAGCCGCCAGATCGCCGTCACCCAGCGCATCAGCGAGGAGAAGACGCGCTTCCTCGCCGCCGCCAGCCACGACCTGCGCCAGCCGCTGCACGCCATCGCGCTGTTCGGCGCGGTGCTGGAAAAAACCCTGCAGGGCCGCGAGGAAGAGCGCCACGCGGCGCGGCTGATGGACGCGGTCGGCGCGCTCGGCCAGTCGCTCGACACTCTGCTCGACATCTCGCGCCTGGACGCCGGCGTGGTGGAGCCGCAGATCCAGCCCGTGGCGCTGAACCCGCTGTTCCTCGCGCTCAACCACGTGTTCGCGGCGCAGGCCGCCGAACGCGACCTGCAGCTGCGCCTGCGCGCCACGCCGTGCTGGGTGAACAGCGACCCGCGGCTGCTGCTGCAGCTGCTGTCCAACCTGGTGGACAACGCGCTCAAGTACACGCCGCACGGCGGGGTGGTGGTGGCCGCCCGCGCGCGCGGCCCGCTGGTGTGGATCGACGTGCGCGACACCGGCATCGGCATGGCCGGCGAGCACCTGGACCGCATCTTCGAGGAGTTCTACCAGATCGGCAACCCGGGCCGCGACCGCGCCAAGGGGCTGGGCATCGGCCTGTCCATCGTGCAGCGGCTGTCGCGCCTGCTCGGGCACCCGCTGCAGGTGCGCTCCCGCCCCGGCGGCGGCAGCCGCTTCCGCCTCATCCTGCCGGCGGTCGCCGCCCTGGGGGCGGCCGCCCCCGAGGCGTATCCGCCGGGCGCCCTGCCGCTGCCGCGGCGCGTGCTGGTGATCGACGACGAGACCGCCATCCGCCAGGCCGTGACCGAGCTGCTGCGGGCCCATGGCGTGCAGGCCCTGGCCGCGGCCGGCGAGGCCGAGGCCGAGGCCGTGCTGGCGCAGGCCGCGCTCGGCGGCGCCCCCATCGAAGCCCTGCTGTGCGACGTGCGGCTGGCCGACGGCGCCGATGGCCTGGCCGCGGCCCAGCGGCTGCGCGCGCGCTTCGGCCCCGGCCTGCCGGTGCTGCTCATCACCGGAGAGACGGCGCCGCAGCGGCTCAAGCAGGTGCACGACTCGGGCCTGCGCCTGCTGTTCAAGCCGGTCGCGGCCGACACCCTGCTGCAGGCCCTGGCCAGCCTGCCTCGTTACTGATCGTTACTTTTATGCCGCGCGCGGCGTGACTTTCGGCACTGGCCCGGACGCGGCGCGCGGCCTACCGTGGGAGTCGATCACGCACTCCACCCGACGAAGAACTCCCGCACCATGGATTTCCCTGCACACCTGCGCACACGCATCGCCGGCCTGGCCACCCTGTTTGTCTTGAGCACGGCACTGTTGCTGGCCGCCTGTGGCGGCGGCAGTGGCAGTGGCGGCGGCAGTGGCAGTGGCAGTGGTGGCGACAGCACGGTGCCCGTCGCACCGGTCATTACGGCACAGCCACAGAGCACCAGTGTCACCACCGGCAGCACGGCGACATTCAGCGCCGCCGCCAACGGCGCCCCCACGCCCACATTCCAGTGGCAGCTCTCCACCGACAGCGGGGCGAACTGGAGCAGCATCACCAGCGCCACCGCCAGCAGTTACACCACGCCGGCCACGGCAATCGGCGACAGCGGCAACCAGTACCGGGCCGTGGCGAGCAACAGCGCCGGCAGTGCCACCAGCAGTCCTGCGACCTTGACGGTGACGGCGTTGCCGCTGGCGGTCAAAGCAGTGCCTCTGGATGCTGGCGATGGGCCTCCCTACGTCTGCGCCCTCAGGGCCGAGGGCACGGTGGCTTGCTGGGGCGGCAACGACTGGGGCAACCTGGGCGACGGGACCACGATCGAGCGCGATGCCCCGACCACGGTCCCGGGTCTTGCCAATGTCGTGGCCATCACGACGGGCAGCGGTCACGCCTGCGCACTCAAGGCAGATGGCTCGGTCGCCTGCTGGGGGCGCAACGACTTCGCAGGCGAACTGGGCGACGGAACCACCACGAACAGCTCGACGCCGGTCGCAGTTTCCGGCTTGACGGATGCCGTGGCCATTGCCGCAGGCAATGTCCACACCTGCGCGCTCAAGTCCAACGGCACGGTGGCCTGCTGGGGCAGCAACGGCGGGGGCAGCCTGGGGGACGGCACCACGACCGACCGCCATACGCCAGTGGCGGTTGCCGGCCTTGCCAATGTGGTGGCCATTACGGCGGGCTTGGGCGACACCTGCGCGCTCAGGGACGACGGTACGGCGGCCTGCTGGGGCGACAACGGCTCCGGCCAAGGAGGCAACGGGAGCCAATTCAGTCCTGTCAAGACACCGGTGGCGGTTTCCGGCCTCACCCATGCCGTGGCCATCGTGGCTGGCTACGACCATGTCTGTGCGCTCAAGGACGACGGCAGGGTGGTTTGCTGGGGTAATAACGCGCTTCGCCAGTTGGGCGATGGCAGCGCCAACAACTACAGCACCACGCCGACAGGGGTCGTCGGTCTCACCGATGCCGCAGCCATTTCGGCAGGCCTGTACTTCAGTTGTGCCCTCAAGGCCGATGGCACCGCGGTTTGCTGGGGCAACAACGGCAGCGGTCAATTGGGCGATGGGAGCACGGCATCGCTCAGCACGACCCCCGTCGCTGTTTCAGGCTTGACGGGGGCCGTGGCCATTGCTTCGGGCGGCAATCACAGTTGCGCGCTCAGGACTGACGGCTCCATGGTCTGCTGGGGGAGTGGCGGACGGGGCGAGCTGGGCAATGGCGACAACACCGCCAATGCCACAAGCCCCGTAAATGTCTCGGGCGGCGCGGTCTTCTGGCGATAGGCCCGCGACGAACGGCGGCCTGGACGACCCGCCGCACCGGGCCCGGAGCGGCACAGCCGCACAGAAGGGTGCTGTTTCACGCCATGTCGTGACTTTCGGCACTGGCCATGGCGCGGCGCGCCATCTACCGTGGAGCCTGTCCATCCATCAACGCATCGACGAGGAGATCCGCATGGCAAAAGCACCCACCTGGGCAGTCCGTGCCCGTCGCCCCGCGCTGGCGGCCTGCACGGCGCTGGCGCTGGGCCTGGCCGCCTGCAGCAGCAGCGACCCGCCGCCGGCCGCCACGGCCCCGCCCAGCATCACCACGCAGCCGGCCAGCGCCACGATCGGGCAGGGCCTGGCCACCACGCTGTCCGTGCAGGCCAGCGACGCCACGGCCTACCAGTGGCAGCGCAGCGCCGACGGCGGCGCCAGCTGGAGCGACATCGCCGGCGCCACCGGCGCCAGCTACACCACGCCGGCCAACCAGCTGGCCGACGACGGCCAGCAGCTGCGCGTGCAGGCGGCCAACGACGGCGGCAGCGTGGCCAGCAGCGCGGCCACGCTGACCGTCAAGCCCTGGGTGGCGAGCACGCTGGCGGAAGGCGGATTCGGCCAGCCCAACCACATGGTGCTGGACGCCGGCGGAGCCGCCCTCTACGTGGCCATGAGCACCAGCAGCTCGGTCTACAAGTTCGACACGGCCAGCGGCAGCAAGGTGGGCGAGATCACGGGGTTCTCCTCGCCTTATGGCCTGGCGCTGGCGGCCGACGGCACGCTGTACGTGAGCGACCTGCACCGCATCAACAAGGTCGCCCCCGGCGACACGACCTTCACCACCTGGGTGGGCAGCACCGCCGCCGGGTATGCCG
Organism: Pseudomonadota bacterium; assembly: GCA_963205335.1. GTDB lineage: Bacteria > Pseudomonadota > Gammaproteobacteria > Burkholderiales > Burkholderiaceae_C > Comamonas_C. The sequence continues at coordinate 14,405 of CAUJIM010000068.1, read as the reverse complement.
ACAGCCCGGCCGCACCGCTGTTCAGCAACCCCGCCGGCCTGGCGCTGGACGGCGCGGGCAACCTGTTCGTGGCCGACATGGCCAACTTCCGGGTGCGCAAGGTGGCGGCCGACGGCAGCGTGGGCACGCTGGCCGGCAACGGCACGCAGGCCTACCTGGACGGCGTGGGCACGGCCGCCCAGCTGGCGCGGCCCCAGGGCCTGGCGCTGACCGGCGACGGCGCCACGCTGTACGACACGGACACCGACAGCCCCTGCCTGCGCAAGATCGACGTGGCCAGCGCCACCGTCGGCACCGTCGTGGGCGATTGCGCCCACGGCAATGCAGGCGCCGGCACGGACGACGGCACGGCGGCCACGCCCGCCAAGCTCGGCTATTCCTACGGCGTGGCAGTGGACGCGCACGGCAACGTGTTCCTGACCGACGCCTGGGCCGGCATCGTGCGCGTGGTCACGCCCGCGGGCGAGGTCAGCACGCTGCGCGACGCCAGCGGCACGCCGCTGGGGTTCAACTTCCCGATCGGCGTGGCCACGGCCGGCGACGGCACCGTGTACGTGGGCGAGCACAATTCCAACAAGATCGCCAGGCTGAAGCTGGCACCCTGAGCGGCAGGGGCGCGACGCGGCCGCCGCCCCGGCCTGTCTCCATCAATGGAAAAGGCCTCCCGCCCTTGCACGGCAAGGGCGGGAGGCCATTCTTTCTACCAGCCCAGGCCGATGTGCAGCGGCAGGTACACCGCCATGCCCACGACGATGGTGCCCAGGATGCCGCGGCGCCAGAAGTACCAGGCGCTGGCCGCGAGCACGGCCGGCGGGCGCGCGTCCATCAGCGTCTGGATCAGGTGGCCCTGCTGGATCAGCACCTCGGGCGCGACGACGGCGGCGATGGCCGCGAGCGGCGCGTACTTGAGCCCCCGGCGCAGCCAGTCAGGCAGCGGCAGCTCACGGTCCGGGATCAGGAAGAACGCGCGCGTGACCACGGTCACCACCGTCAGCCCCACGATGGCCAGCGCCATCAGCCACCACGGCATGTTCATGGCCGCCCCCCGGCGGCGGCGCGCTCGCGGGCACGCTCGAGCGACTCGACCGACAGGCCGACGGCCACCGCCGCCGCGACGGCCAGCAGGATGTTGAGCTTGAGCGGCAGCGCGTACGCCGCGACCGCGGCGGTGCAGCCAGTGAGCGTGGCCAGCCAGGAAGGCCGGTCCACCAGCATCGACAGCAGGATGCCCAGCAGCGCCAGCACCCCCGCGAAGCCCAGGCCCCAGGTGAGCGGGATCGCGTTGGCGAGCACGATGCCCGCGATCGATGCGGCCTGCCACGACAGCCAGAGCACGGCGGCCGCGCCCCAGAAATAGGGCACCTGCCCGGGCTGCGGCTCGGGCCTGGGGAAGCGCTTGAGGAAGCCGACGAAGATCACGTCGCCGCTCAGGTAGCCGATCACGATGCGGTGCAGCCGCGGCAGGTGCGCGAAATAGTCGCGCCACAGGCTGCTGAAGATCACGAAGCGCAGGTTCACGCAGGTGGCCGTGAGCCAGATCACCCACAGCGGCGCGCCCGAGGCCATCAGCGGCAGCACCGCCAGCTGCGCGCTGCCGGCAAAGACCGTGAGCGTCATGAACACCGCCATGGCCGCCGACATGCCGGTCTTGACCATGGCCACGCCGGTCACCAGCCCCCAGGCCGAAATGCCGAGCGCGAGGCCGACCATGTCGAGCGCGCCCATCCGGAAGTGCGGGCTGCGCACCACCCGCCAGAGCGGGGCCAGGCGCGTCATGCGCCCGGCTCGCCCAGCACGTCGCCCGGCGCCAGCGCGAAGCCGCGCAGGAACTGCGCCGCCGCAAGCCGCTGGCCGCCGGCGCGCTGCAAGACCGTGAGCACCAGCACCGTGGCGTCGCCGCAGACCACGCCGATGCCGCTGTCGTCGATGAATAAGATCTGCCCGCAGTGCTTGCCTGGCAAGTGCTTGCAGCTATCAAATTGGCAAGCCCACACCTTGATGGCCGTCCCGGCGTGCACGGTATGCATGCCGGGAAACGGATCGAAGGCGCGCACGCGCCGCGCAATCACGGCGGCGGGCTGCGACCAGTCGATCAGGCTCTCGGCCTTGGCAATCTTGCGCGCATGGCTCACGCCGTGCTCCGGCTGCGGGGCGGCGGCGAGCGCGCCCTGGCGCAGCGCCTCGAGGGCGCGCACGATGAGCCGTCCGCCGAGCGCGGCCAGCTTGTCGTGCAGGGAGCCGGTCGTGTCGTCGGCCGCGATCGGCAGCGCCTCGCGCAGCAGCATCGCGCCGGTGTCCAGCCCCGCGTCCATCTGCATGACGGTGATGCCGGTCTCGGCATCGCCCGCCTCGATCGCGCGGTGGATGGGCGCGGCGCCGCGCCAGCGCGGCAGCAGGCTCGCATGGATGTTCAGGCAGCCATGGCGCGGCAGGTCCAGCACCCACTGCGGCAGGATCAGCCCGTAGGCGGCCACCACCATCACATCGGCCCGCGCGGCGGCCAGCGCCTCGCGCGCCGCGGCGGCGTCGCCCGGGTACTTGCCATCGAGGCGCAGGCTGCGCGGCTGCGCCAGCGCGATGCCGTGCGCCAGCGCGCACTGCTTGACCGCCGAGGCCTGCAGCTTCATGCCGCGCCCGGCCGGGCGGTCGGGCTGGGTCAGCACCAGCGGCACCTCGAAACCGGCCTGCAGCAGCGCCTGCAGGGCGACGCGGGCAAATTCGGGCGTGCCGGCGAAAACGACGCGCATCAGCGCCCCGGGTCGAAATCGCCCAGGATCTCGTCGGTGAACATCACGCGCCGCACCACGCCCCGGGGGTCGATGTGCACGTGCGCCAGGCGCGGCAGGTTGTTCTCCAGGAGGCGGTAGTTCCAGACCTCGCCCTCGAAGCGCGCCACCCGGTCCACCCACGCGGGCGGCCCGAAGAAGGCGCGCACCGTCTCGCGCGTGTCCACGTCGATGCGCAGCGCCTGGAAATGCTGCTCCGTCAGCACCTGCGTCACCCGCACCAGGCGGTGGCCGGCGTCGAAATCCATGTGGTAGACCTGCTGCCCGGCGGGCTGGCGGCTGTAGAGCAGGCGCTCGCCGCCGCCGGCCAGCGGCTCGGCCAGCGTGGGCCGGCCCATGGCGCGCTCGATCTCGGACTGCGGCGTGCCGGGCTTCTGCCACTGCGGCACCGCGCAGGCGGCCAGCAGCAGCGCCGCCGCGAGCGGCGCCGCACCGGGGCGCAGCCGGCGCGCGGCGAGTCCGAGCCGTGTCATGCGCGCACGGCCTGCTGCTTTTGCTGCTTGAGCATCTTGGTCTTGATGCGGCCGCGCTTGAGCGGCGACAGGTATTCGACGAACACCTTGCCCAGCAGGTGGTCCATCTCGTGCTGGATGCAGACCGCGAGCAGCCCCTCGGCCTCGATCTCGCGCACGTTGCCGTCGGCGTCGAGCGCGCGTGCGCGCACCGCCTCGGCGCGCTCGACGCTGTCGTAGATGCCGGGCACCGACAGGCACCCCTCGTCGCCCAGCTGCCTTTGCTCGCTGGTCCAGACCAGCTCGGGGTTGATCAGCACCAGCGGCTGGTCGCGCTCCTCGGAAACGTCGATCACGATGATGCGTTCATGCACGTCCACCTGCGTCGCCGCCAGGCCGATGCCGTTGGCCTCGTACATCGTGGCGAGCATGTCGGCGGTCAGCGCGCGTACGCGCGCATCCACCGCCTGCACCGGCTTGGCTACCTTGTGCAGACGCGGGTCGGGATAACAGAGAATCGGGAGAATGGCCATGGCAAAGCGGGAAATATGTCGGTATTTTCGCTACTTTTGCCCTTCGCCGCAGGGCGTGGCGGCAATAATCGTTGCCCAATCAAGGGCTTGAGACCAGAATCTCCCATGATTTGTGCCCATCACCGGATGGGCGGACGCGCTATCGTCGGCGAGAGGGACGTTTTCCAATGCAAGACAAACACGACCACATGAAAGCATCGGCACCGGTGCGTCTGACCGCGCTGGCCGCGGCCGCACTGCTGGCCGGCGGCATGCTCGGCGGCACGGCGTGGGCGCAGAAGTACCCGATCACGACGCAGCAGCGCGCCACGGCGCAGCAGGTGGCCTCGCGCGGCGTCCCGCTGTCGGAACTGGCGCCCAACGCGCCCGACACCTACGTGGTCAAGCGCGGCGACACGCTCTGGGCGATCTCGGGCATCTACCTCAAGCGCCCCTGGCGCTGGCCCGAACTCTGGGGCATGAACCTCCAGAGCATCGCCAACCCGCACCTGATCTACCCGGGGCAGACGCTGTACCTGGAAAAGGCCGACGGCTACGCGCGCCTGACCACCGGCGGCCCGGGCGAGACCGTGCGCATCTCGCCCCGCACGCGCCAGGAAAGCCTGGCCGACGCGGCCCTGCCCACGCTCAAGCCGCAACTGATCGAGCCCTTCCTCGTCGAGCCCGAGGTGGTGGACGAGCTGACGCTGGAGCGCGCGCCGCGCATCGTCGCCACGCGCGGCGAGCGCTCGATCGTCTCCAACGGCGACCGCGCCTACGTGCGCGGCCCCGAAGGCCGGCCGCTGGAGCTGACGGCCGAGACGCCGCGCCACTGGCGCGTCTACCGCAATTCCGTGCCGCTCAAGGACCCGGTCAACGGCGAAATCCTCGGCTACGAGGCGCAGTACGTGGCGCGCGCCGACCTGGTGCGCGGCGAATCCACGGTGCAAACGCCGGTGGACGACGGCAAGAAGGTCGAAGTGGACGTGGTGCCCGCCACCGTCGACCTGTCCGGCGCCAAGGAAGAGGTGCGCCCGGGCGACCGCCTGCTGCCCGCCGCCAAGCGCAGCTTCACCAACTACGTGCCGCGCGCCCCCAGGACGGCGGTACAGGCCCGCGTGGTGTCGCTCTACGGCAGCACCGCGGTGACCTACGCCGGCCAGAACCAGGTGGTCTCGATCAACCGCGGCGCCGACGACGGCATCGAACCCGGCCACGTCCTGACCCTGCTCAGCAGCGGCCAGCGCCTGAGGGACAAGACCGACGCCGAGAAGGCCATGATGCGGCTGCCCGAAGAGGTCAACGGCACGGCCATGGTGTTCCGCACCTTCAGGCGCGTGTCCTACGCGCTCATCCTGCAGGCGCAGGACGGCGTGCGCGTGGGCGATCCGCTGGTCAACCCCGAGTAAGAGCCGCGAGCGGCGCCGGCGCGCAACCGATGCACCGCGAGGAACTGGCCGCCTGGCTGCGTCTGACCGAGGCGGCAGGCGTCGGGCCGGTGGCGGCGCGCCGCCTGCTGGCGCGGTTCGGGCCGCCGCAAGACATCTTCGCGCAAGAAGCCGGCGCCTGGCGCGGCTGCGTGAGCGCGGCGCAGGCACAAGCCCTGGCGCACCCCGGCAAGGTGCTCGAAGCGCTGGTCGAGCGCACCTGGCAGTGGCTGCAAGGCACGCCGCCGCCCGACGGCCCCGGCACCGCCCGCGCCATCGTCACCCTGGCCGACGTCCGCTACCCGGGCGCGCTGCTCGCCACCGAAGACCCGCCGCTGCTGCTGTACCTGGAAGGCGCGGGCGCGCTGCTCGGCGCCGCCGCGCTCGTGCCGCCGCGCTGCCTGGCGGTCGTCGGCAGCCGCAACCCCACGGCACAGGGCGGTGAACACGCGCGCGGCTTCGCCAAGGCGCTGCGCGACGCAGGCTTCACCATCGTTTCGGGGCTGGCGCGCGGCATCGACGCCGCCGCGCACGAAGGGGCGCTGCAGGCGCGCCCCGAGCCGTCCACGCCGGCCACCATCGCCGTCGTCGGTACCGGGCTGGACCAGGTCTACCCGCGGGCCCACCGGCCGCTGGCGGCGCGCATCGCGGCCACCGGACTGCTCATGAGCGAATATCCGCTGGGCACGCCGCCGCTCGCGCCCAACTTCCCCAAGCGCAACCGCATCATCGCCGGCCTGTCGCAAGGCACGCTGGTGGTCGAGGCCGCGCTGGCCTCGGGCTCGCTCATCACCGCGCGGCTGGCCGCCGAACAGGGGCGCGAGGTCTTCGCCATACCGGGCTCCATCCACGCGCCGCAATCGCGCGGCTGCCACGCGCTCATCCGCCAGGGGGCCAAGCTGGTCGAGAGCGTGCAGGACATCGCCGAGGAGCTGTCCTTGCCGGCCAGCGCGCCGGCGCCCGCCGCCGCGCCACAGTCCGGTGCCGCGCAGGACCCGGTGCTGCGCGCCCTGGGCTTCGACCCCATGGGGCTCGACGCCCTGGTGGCCCGCACCGGCATGGATGCCGCCAGCCTGCAGGTGCGCCTGCTCGAACTCGAACTGGCCGGGCTGGTGGCCCGCCTGCCGGGCGGGCTGTTCCAGCAAATGGCGCGCACCTGAGCCCCGCCGCACCCTCCGTCTGGGCAATGCGCGGCGTCCGCGCTACACTTGCGGCCTTGACAACCAGATTCCCGCGCATTCAGGAGCATCCGCCATGGCCCACGAACCCTCCACCCCCAACGAGCAGGCACACGAAGTGGATGCAGTGGAATCCGTGGCGCATGCCATCCCGTTCGTCATTCCGCTCTATGGCGCGGTGCTGATCTTCATCCTGGCGATGATCGCCGTGACGGTCGGCTGAAAAGGCCCCGCACCGTGCAGAAGCCCCGCATCGCGGGGCTTTTTCGTTTCCGGGCTGGGAAAAATCCGTGCATATTTTCATGCATGGATTGCATGGATTTCAGGGCCGCAAGGAAGACAAACCCGGAGGTGCTTCCTAAAATCGGCGTCCCGGGCGATACATCGCGTCATGCTTTCGCTGGGGTGGCAAGCTCTTTTTTCAAAGGCAGCGCTGCATCGGCTCGTGCAAGCCTGCCATGGGTGCGTTTCCTTTGAAAAGACCGTTTTTCAACTCCAGGAACCCCCCGATGAACGCACCCACCATGCAAGGCCTCCACGTCCAGGCGCCCGCATACGTCAAGAACACCCGACTGATCGCCTGGGTGGCCGACATGGCCGCGCTGTGCAAGCCCGCGAAGATCCACTGGTGCGACGGCAGCCGGGAGGAATACGACCAGCTGTGCCAACAGTTGGTCGACGCCGGCACCTTCAGGCGCCTGAACCCGGCCAAGCGCCCCGATTCCTACCTCGCCTGCTCCGACCCGTCGGACGTCGCGCGCGTCGAAGGGCGCACCTTCATCTGCTCCGAGAAGAAGGAAGACGCCGGCCCGACGAACAACTGGATGGCGCCCGCCGAAATGCGCGCCACGCTGCAGCCGCTGTTCGATGGCTGCATGGCCGGGCGCACGATGTACGTGATCCCGTTCTCCATGGGGCCGCTGGGCAGCCCGATCGCGCAGATCGGCGTCGAGCTCTCCGACAGCGCCTACGTCGCCGTCAACATGAAGCTGATGACGCGCATGGGCCGCGCGGTGCACGACGTGATCGGTGCCGAAGGCGGCTTCGTGCCCTGCATGCACACCGTGGGCGCGCCGCTGGCCGAGGGGCAGAAAGACACCACCGCCTGGCCGTGCAACGAGACCAAGTACATCGTGCACTACCCCGAGACGCGCGAGATCTGGAGCTACGGCTCGGGCTACGGCGGCAACGCGCTGCTGGGCAAGAAGTGCCTGGCGCTGCGCATCGCCTCGACCATGGGGCGCGACGAGGGATGGCTGGCCGAGCACATGCTGATCCTGGGCGTGCAGAACCCCGAGGGCCGCAAGTACCACGTGGCCGCCGCGTTCCCGAGCGCCTGCGGCAAGACCAATTTCTCGATGCTCGTGCCGCCCAGGGCCTTCGAGGGCTGGCAGGTCACGACCATCGGCGACGACATTGCCTGGATCAAGCCGCAGGCCGACGGCTCCCTGCGCGCGATCAACCCCGAGGCGGGCTACTTCGGCGTCGCGCCCGGCACCAACATGCAGACCAACCCGAACTGCATGCTGAGCCTGGCGCGCGACGTGATCTTCACCAACGTCGCGCTGACCGACGACGGCGACGTCTGGTGGGAAGGCATGGAGAAGGACACCGGCCACCTGCCGGAGCACCTGATCGACTGGAAGGGCCAGGACTGGACGCCCGCGATCGCCAGGGAAACCGGCGCCAAGGCCGCGCACCCCAATGCCCGCTTCACCTGCGCCGCGACCAACAACCCGGCGCTCGACCCGGCCTGGGACGACCCCGCGGGCGTGAAGATCGACGCGATGATCTTCGGCGGGCGGCGCTCGACCACCGTGCCGCTCGTCACCGAGGCGCGCGACTGGCAGGAAGGCGTGTACATGGCGGCCACCATGGGCAGCGAGACGACCGCGGCCGCCGTCGGCCAGCAGGGCGTGGTGCGGCGCGACCCGTTCGCGATGCTGCCCTTCATCGGCTACAACATGAGCGACTACTTCCAGCACTGGCTGGACCTGGGTGCGAAGCTCCAGGCCGCGGGCGCCACCCTGCCGCGCATCTACTGCGTGAACTGGTTCCGCAAGGGCGCGGACGGCAAGTTCGTCTGGCCCGGCTACGGCGAGAACATGCGCGTGCTCAAGTGGATGCTCGACCGCATCGAGGGCCGGGCGCAGGGCCAGCAGACCGCCTTCGGCATCGCGCCGCAGTATGCGGAGATCAACTGGCAAGGGCTGGATTTCTCGGCGGCGCAATTCGCCACCGTCACGCACGTCGACGCCTCCGCCTGGGCCGAAGAGCTCCAGCTGCACGACGCGCACTTCGACAAGCTGGCCTGGCACCTGCCGCCGCAGCTGCTCGCCACCAGGGGCGCGCTGCAACAGCGCCTGGGCATCTGAGGCCGCGGGGCGGGTTCGCGCCCTTATCATGGACGCCACGCACGCGGCGACGCGGCGTGACCCCCGCCACCCTTTTTGCGGAGACCTCGCATGAACATCCTGCTGGCTGTCGATGGCAGCCCCTACACCCAGAAGATGCTCGACTACCTGGCGAGCCACGATGAAATGCTCGGCCCGGAACACCGCTACACCGCGATCACGGTACAGACCCCCCTGCCGCCGCGCGCGCGGGGCGTGCTGAGCAAGGAGATCGTCGAGAGCTACTACGCCGACGGGGCCGAGGCGGTGATGGCGCCGGTGCGCGAGCACCTGCAGCGCAAGGGCGTGCAGGTCGAGACCCTGGCCAAGGTCGGCCAGATCGCCGACACCATCGCCAGCACGGCCGCCGACGGCGGGTTCGATCTCATCATCATGGGCACGCACGGCCACAGCGCGCTCGGCAATCTGGTGATGGGATCGGTCAGCACCCAGGTGCTCGCCAAGTGCAGCGTGCCGGTACTGCTGGTGCGCTGATGCGCCGCCGCGCGCCCCGGCCTTCGTGAACAGCTCGCTGCATCCTGCCCTCCTGGCCCCTCCCGACGCCGCGCGCGAGCGTGCGCTGCGGGATGCCCTGGGCATGTTCGCCACGGGCGTGACCATCGTGACCACGCTCGCGGCCGACGGCACGCCGGCGGGGCTCACGGTCAATTCCTTCAATTCCGTGTCGCTCGCACCGCCCCTGGTGCTGTGGAGCCTGGCGCACCAATCGACCCTGCGCCCGGCGTTCGCGGCCGCGCGCCATTACGCGATCCACGTGCTCGCCGCGGGGCAGCGCGAACTCGCGGTGCGCTTCGCCACGCGCGGCGTGGACCGCTGGGCGAGCGTCGCCTGGCGGCCGGGCGTGACCGGCGCGCCGGTGATCGCGGGCGCCGCCGCGGTATTCGAATGCGCGGGCCGCAGCCAGTACGTCGAAGGCGACCACACCATCCTGGTGGGCGAGGTGCGCCACTGCGAGCACCAGGCGGGCAGCGCGCCGCTGCTGTACCACGGCGGCATGTTCCACACCGAACACCCGTTGGGCAGCCCGGCGGCGGGCACGCCCGCGCGCCCATGAACAAGGCATTCACCCGGGAATCCGACGGCGACGACGACGAGCCGCTCGCCGCACCCGGCGTGCCCGCCACCGGGAAAAACTACATCACGCCGGCAGGCTGCGCGCGGCTGCGCGCCGAGCTGCTGCAACTCATCGACGAAGAGCGCCCCAGGGTGGTCGAGGCGGTGCACTGGGCGGCGCTCAACGGCGACCGCTCGGAGAACGGCGACTACCTCTACGGCAAGAAGCGCCTGCGCGAGATCGACCGGCGCATCCGCTTCCTCACCAAGCGCCTGGAGATCGCCGAGGTGGTCGACCCATCGGTGCACGCGGGCAGCGACCAGGTGTTCTTCGGCGCCACGGTGACCTGCGTCGACGACACGGGCGAGGAGAGCACCGTGACCATCATGGGCATCGACGAGGTCGACACCCAGCGCCAGCAGGTCAGCTGGATTTCGCCCATGGCGCGGGCGCTGCTCAAGGCGCGCGAGGGCGACGAGGTGCTGCTGCAGACGCCGGCCGGCACGCGCAGGCTGGAGGTGCTGTCGGTCAGCTACCCGCCTGCCGCCAAGCCGTGATCAGACGCGCGCCGCCTCCGGCAGTTCGATCTTGACCTCCAGCACCTCGAGCTCGTCCTGGCGCTCGAAGTGCACCTTGAGGTCGTCCGGGTTGATGTGCACGTACTTGGAGATCACGGCCACCAGCTCGCGCTGCAGCGCCGGCAGGTAGTCGGGCTGGCCGGGGTTGCGGCCGCTCCTCTCGTGCGCCAGGATGATCTGCAGCCGCTCCTTGGCGACGGCAGCCGATTTCTTCTTCTCACCGAGCAGAAAAGACAGCAGGGACATGGCCGTTCACCTCCCCCCGAAAATGCGCTTGAAGAAACCGGGCTTGACCGCGTCGGTGAAGCGCAGCGGCTTTTCCTCGCCGAGGAAGCGCGCCACCACGTCCTTGTAGGCCTCCGACACGTCGGTGCCGGCGAGGTGGATCGCCGGCATGCCCTGGTTGGACGCCTGCAGCACGGTCTCGGACTCGGGGATCACGCCGATCAGTTCGATGCGCAGGATGTCCCGGATGTCCTGCAGGCTCAGCATCTGGCCGTCCTCGACGCGGTTGGGGTTGTAGCGCGTGATGAGCAGGTGCTCCTTGATCGGCTCGCCGCCCTCGACCGCGCGCTTGGTCTTGCTGCTGAGCATGCCGAGGATGCGGTCGGAGTCGCGCACCGACGACACCTCGGGGTTGGTCACCAGCAGCGCCGCATCGGCGAAATGCATGGCCGCGAGCGCGCCGCTCTCGATGCCCGCGGGCGAATCGCAGACGATGTAGTCGAAACCCATCTCCGACAGGTCCTTGAGCACCTTCTCCACGCCCTCGAGCGTCAGCGCCTCCTTGTCGCGCGTCTGGCTGGCGGCGAGGATGAACAGGTTGTCGCACTGCTTGTCCTTGATCAGCGCCTGGTGCAGGTTGGCCTCGCCCTGGATCACGTTGACGAAGTCGTACACCACGCGGCGCTCGCAGCCCATGATGAGGTCGAGGTTGCGCAGGCCGACGTCGAAGTCGATCACGGCGGTCTTGTGCCCGGCGAGCGCCAGGCCGGCGGCGAATGCAGCGCTGGTGGTGGTCTTGCCCACGCCCCCCTTGCCCGAGGTCACGACGACGATTTTGGCCATGTGTGTGGTTTCCTTCGATGAGATATCAGAGGGGTTCGAAGATCAGTTTCTCGCCGTCCAGGCGCACCTGCGCCGGCTTGCCGCGCACTGCCGCGGGCAGTTCGGTCTCGGTGGTGCGGTACATGCCGGCGATCGAGACGAGCTGGGGCTCCAGGCAGGTGCTGAAGATGCGCGCGCCGCCGTTGCCCCGGGCGCCCGCCATCGCGCGGCCGCGCAGCGGGGCGTAGACGTGGATGTTGCCGTCGGCGATCACCTCGGCGCCGAAGCTGACCATCGCGAGCACCACCAGGTCGGTGCCGCGCGCATAGATCTGCTGGCCCGAGCGCACGGGCTTGTCCACCACCATCGCGCCGGCCGCCGGAGCGGGCACCTCGCGCACGACGACCTCCACCTCGCGCGCGGGAGGCGCCGCCGCCTCCCGCGGGGCGGACTCGGCCACCGGCCGGCGCGGCGCATCGGGCGCGGCCACCAGGCCATGCGCGCGCGCGGCCTGCATCTGCGCGTCGCTGCCGCCGCGCACCGCGACGGGGCGGGTGCGATGCTCGTGCAGCAGCGCGGTGAGCGCGGCGAAGTCGATCGGCGCCGCGTCGTCCCGCACGGCGGCAAGGTCGATCAGCACCAGGTCGTCGTCGAAGAACGACCGGTCGTCGCCCAGCTGGCGTTCGAACTCGGCCGCGATCTGCGCGCCGTCGGTGCTCTTGAGCACCACGGCCACGACGGGCAGCCGGGCACTCTTGAGATCAAAGCTGGTACGGGCGGAACCCGCGGAATCGACGGCCATGGGAGGGGAAAAGACAGACGCTGGCGTGCAAACCCGTGAAGTGTACTGTGCGCCCCACGCCTGGCGGGCGGCAGGTAACGCGCGCGACGCACGCGATCGGCGGGCGCCCCCCATAATCGCGCGATGCCCGCCGCCCGCAAGGACCACATCGACACGCTCGCCGCCACGCTGCTGCTGGCCTGCAGCCTGTTCTGGGGCTTCCAGCAGGTGCTCTCCAAGGCCACCGTGGCCGAGGTGGCGCCGGTCTACCAGGCCTTCTGGCGCTTCGCCCTGGGCACGGCCGCGCTGCTGCTGTGGTGCCGGGTGCGCGGCATCGCGCTGTCGGGCAGGGACGAGCCCCCGGGCGTCGCCCGCGCGGGCCTGCTCGCTGGGCTGCTGTTCGCCGGCGAGTTCGTCTGCCTGTTCCTGGGGCTCAAGTACACCACCGCGTCGCGCCTGACGATTTTTCTCTACTGCTCGCCCTTCTGGGTGGCGCTGGTGCTGCCGCACTTCGTCGCCAGCGAACGCCTGCGCCGGGTGCAGTGGGCCGGCATGGTCTGCGCCTTTCTCGGCGTGCTGCTGGCGCTGGGCGACGGCTGGACCACGAGCGACGCGGCGCACGCCGACGCCTGGATCGGCGACCTGCTGGCCCTGGCGTCGGGCCTGCTGTGGGGCCTGACCACCTGCGTGCTGCGCGCCTCGCCGCTGCGGCACGCCGCGCCGCCCCGGCAACTGCTCTACCAGATGGGCATCAGCACCGCGGTGCTGCCGCTGGTCTCCTGGCTACTGGGCGAGCGCTGGCAACTCGACTTCAGCGCCTTCGCCTGGTCGTCGCTGCTGATCCAGGGCTTCGTCGGCGCCTTCGCCAGCTACCTGGTGTGGATGTGGCTGCTCACGCGCTACCCGGCCACGCGCATGTCGGCCTTCATCTTCCTCACGCCGGTATTCACGCTGCTCATCGGCGCGCTGTGGCTGGGCGAGCCGGTCACGTTCACGCTGGTCGCGGCGCTGGCGCTGGTCGCTACCGGCATCGTGCTGGTCAACCACCGCGGCGCCGCCCCGCTGCCCCTGACACGGGAGGCCGCATGAACCGCCGCCTGCTGTTGCTCACGCTGTGCCAGGGCCTGTTCCTGATCAACAACGTCACCTTCATCGCGATCAACGGGCTCGTCGGCCTGCAGCTCGCGCCCTTCGGCTGGATGGCGACGCTGCCGGTGATGGGCTACGTGGTGGGCGGGGCGCTGGCGGCACCGCTGGTGGCGCGCACGCAGACGCGCTTCGGGCGGCGCGGCTCGTTCCAGATCGGCCTGCTGGTGGCGCTGGGCTCGGCGCTGCTCGCCGCCTGGGCGGCGCAAACGCAGCACTTCTGGCTGCTGGTGCTGGCCACGGTGATCGCCGGCTACTACAACGCCAACGGCCAGCTCTACCGCTTCGCCGCCGTCGAGCTGACGCGACCCGACTGGCACGAGAAGGCCGTCTCGCTGGTGCTCGCGGGCGGGCTGCTGGGCGCGGTCGTCGGCCCCAACATGGCGGCCTGGACGCGCACCCTGCTGCCCACGCCCTTCGTCGCCGCCTACCTCACGCTGGCCGTGGTGGCGCTGCTCGCGATGGGCGTGATGGCGCTGATCGAGTTCCCGCCCGCGCCGGTGCGCCAGGCCCACGCGCCGCAGGGCCGCAGCCTGCCGGAGATCATGCGCCAGCCGGTGTTCATCGTCGCCACGCTGGGCGCCGCCATCGGCTACGGCGTGATGAACCTGCTGATGGCCGCGACGCCGCTGGCGATGCAGGTCTGCGGCTTCGAGTTCGGCGCCACCGCGCAGGTGCTGCAGTGGCACGTGATCGGCATGTACGCGCCGGGCTTCTTCACCGGCCACCTGATCCACCGCCTCGGCGTGCTCAACGTGATGGGCGTGGGCGTGCTGCTCAACGGCCTGTGCGTCGCGATCGCGCTCTCGGGCGTGGAGCTGCACCACTTCCTCGCGGCGCTGATCCTGCTGGGCGTGGGCTGGAACTTCCTCTTCACCGGCGCCACCACGCTGGCGCTGCAGGCCTACCGCCCCGAGGAAAAGGACCGCGCGCAGGCGGCGATCAACTTCTGGGTCTTCGCCACCATGGCCGTGACCTCGTTCTCCTCGGGCGCGCTGGTCACCACGCAGGGCTGGAACTGGCTCAACTA